>JBBQIC010000125.1:0-10883 GCA_038324555.1 Chloroflexia bacterium | reverse complement strand
CGCCTCTCGCCTCATACCCCGCGTATGCAAGCCGTAATAGCCGAGACGCTAGGCATAGACCGGACGTGTGTCAGCGTAAAGAGCAAGACGACCGATGGCCTTGGTTTCACGGGCACGGGCGAGGGGATGGAGGCGTATTGCGTGGTGTTGCTGAGTAGGAGTGAGGGAATAGGGTGAGGGAATAGGGATAGAGACTACTCCCTCACCCTATTCCCTCACCCTACTCCCTCACCCTTCTTAAGTCATGCGAGCACTTATACAGCGCGTGAAGCACGCTAACGTAGTGGTTGACGGCGAGACGGTGGGGCAGGTGAGGGCTGGATTGCTTGTGCTGCTTGGGGCGGGACACGGCGACACAGAGGAGGACGCGCGCTATATCGCTACCAAGATAGCTGGAATGCGCATATTCTCGGATGCTGAAGGCAAGTTCAACCTCTCGTTGGCCGATGTTGGCGGCGCGATACTGCTTGTGTCTCAATTCACCCTTTATGCTGACACGCGCAAGGGAAGGCGACCGTCCTTCATAGACGCCGCGCCGCCTGAAGTTGCCGAGGCGCTTGTCACCAGGTGCATCGCATATCTGCGTGAAACGGGCATCCACGTCGAGACCGGACGATTTGGCGCTCACATGGAAGTATCGCTGCTCAACGACGGGCCGGTCACTATCTGGTTGGATAGCGGGCAGAGGTGAGGTAAAAGTAGGGCTGTGTCAAAGTCGGTGGAGCGTGCCCCTTGACGATGGACGATAGACGATGGACGATGACTGCTCAATAGTCCATTGTCTATCGTCCATCGTCGGATAAGTGACTTTGACACAGCCCTGGAGGTAGAAGTCCAGAACTTGACCGCCACATCTGCTCACCGTACAATAGTTTGGGCAACAAATAACTGGCAACTCATGCAAGCCGAGGGAGCAGCGTTGATGAAAAACTACGGACCCGGTGAAGAAGGCGGCACGGTAGACGTGCTGGTGGAGATTCCACGCGGCAGCAGAAACAAGTACGAATTTGATCACAAGAAAGGCCGCATAAAGCTGGACCGAGTGCTATACTCGTCCGTACATTACCCGACCGACTACGTGTTGATACCCGAAACGTTGTCGCCGGACGGGGACGAACTGGACGCTCTGATTATGGTAGAGGAGCCTACTTTTCCGGGCTGCCTGGTTACCGCTCGGCCAATCGGCGTGCTGGTCATGGAAGACGAAAAAGGAGAGGACGCCAAGATACTTGCCGTTCCACAGAACGACCCCCGCTTCGAGCATGTCAGAAAGTTGGGCGATGTTGCAGACCACTGGCTGCGCGAAATAGAAAACTTCTTTGCCACCTACAAATATCTACAGCAAGTGCAGACAGAGCTAAAGGGCTGGGAAGACGTAAAGAAGGCATGGGATGTGATCGAAGAAGCGCGCGATCTCTACAGGCGCGGTATGGATTTCCCGCGTCCGTGACCTCACGAAGATTAAGAAACCGCAAAGACGCAAAGATTATTTATTGAATCTTAGCGTCTTTGCGTCTGCTGTGAAAATAGGGATCAGGGCGGGTAGGGGCGCACGGTCGTGCGCCCCTACAGGAGGGTTCCCATTTTCATTCACGGGTGGTGTGCCCCGCTCATAGTTACTTTGCGGTTTCTTAATCTGCCACCACGAGGCGGAGAGAGTGGGATTCGAACCCACGGACCTCATCGGTCATCCGTTTTCAAGACGGACGCATTCGACCACTCTGCCATCTCTCCACTCGCAATTTTACCAGAGGTGTGGCGGCGCGTCAACGCCTGGGCACTGCTTGTGCTATAATTGCCAACAACGCTTCTGCCTCTATAGAACTGTTTCTCTACGTATCTAGTTTAGGAGTAGTCATTATGGTAGATAGGTTTTTGCAATCGCTCTTTGTTGTGAGAATAATGCTTGTCCTGGGGATTCTAGCTTTTCTAGGATTGTCGGTCAAAATAACTTTGGGCTTGCCACAAATTGTTGACTCTCTAGTAACGGTTTTGTTCCTAGTAGTCGTGATACATTCTTTAGCCCGACAATATAATACGTGGATACATTCAGATGAACATGATTCTTAAGCTTACTGGGTTCATAAGTTAATGGCCGACACACCCCTCCGCAAACAATACCTGCAAATAAAGGCGCAGCACCCTGACGCTATCGTCTTCTTCAGACTGGGCGACTTCTACGAGACGTTTGACGACGACGCGGCTATCGTGGCGCGGGTCTGCGATGTGGTGCTTACCTCGCGTCCTACGTCTAAGGAGCAGCGCATACCAATGGCGGGCGTGCCTTACCACTCTGCTGAAAGCTATATTACCAGGCTGGTGCAGGCAGGGTATAAGGTGGCAGTCGCCGAGCAGTTGAGCGCGCCTACGGTGGACGAAGAGACGGCGGCGCGACGCATACGCCTTGGCAAGAAGGAGTCGACGCTGACGGCGAATTGGGCTGAGGCGGGCGTGCCTAACTACCAGGTGGGCAAGGGGCGCGAACTCGTTGAGCGCGACGTAGTGCGCATCGTCACGCCCGGCACCGTGACCGAACCTGGGATGCTCGACGCTCACCGCAACAACTATATAGCGGCCTTGACGCTCGACAGGGATAGCGCCGGAATAGCCTACGCAGACATCACTACCGGAGAGTTCGCCACTACAGAGATACGTCGCCCGAACGCCGACCTGTGGCCGGTAGTTCAGCAGGAGCTAGACCGTCTCAAACCCGCAGAACTGCTTATGCCCGAAGAGGGCGAAGATGGGCACGAAGGCGGGCGTAACGCATACAGGGCGTGGGGTAAGGAAGAGCGGGAGCATTTGAGGGCGGGTAGCAACGGCGCATCCGACCCCGTAGGGGCGCGATTTATCGCGCCCTCTCAGCAGCACGGGCACGTCACCAGAACAGACAGCCGCCAATGGGCGCTTGAAACCGCTAGACAGAGATTGCTTCAGCACTTTTCGGCGACCTCGCTGGAAGCTTATGGCTGCGCTCGGTTGCCGATGGCGATACGGGCGGCGGGCGCGCTGCTGGCCTACATAAGCGAAGCCAACCGTTCGGCCCTACAACAGCTTACGCGCCTGGTGACTTACTCTACCGAGCAGTACATGACGCTCGACCCGCACACGCGCCGCAACCTGGAAATATCGGAGAGCGCGGGCGGCAAGCGTAACTCGCTCCTCGCCGTACTGGACGAGACCCGGACTGCTATGGGTTCGCGCTTGTTGGCGCGCTGGCTCAACCAACCTTTGCTCGACATAGCGCGCCTCAACGCCCGCCTGGATGCTATAGAGACGTTCGTTGATAACGGAGTGTTGCGGGCCGAACAGCGCGCACTCCTGAACAACCTGCCCGACCTAGAGCGGCTATGCACAAGAACCATACAGGGTACATCCGGCCCACGCGATATGGTGGCAATAAAGACAGCAGTTGACCGCCTGCCTGAAATACGTGCTTCCCTGTTGGGGATCGGGGATCAGGGATCAGGGGTCGGGGATCCGTCCTTGATCCCCGATTCCCGATCCCCGATCCCTGATCCCTTATCAAAAGGAGCAAAAGCTTTGGGCACGCTCGCTAACCGCATACAGCCGTGCGACGACATCGCAGAACTGATAGGCAGCGCCATTGCCGACGACCCGCCCGCTATACTCGGTACTGGAGAGGCTATACGTCCAGGCTACAGCCCAGAATTGGACCAGGTGCGGTCTATGTCGAAGGACGCCAAGGGTTGGATAGCCGGGTTGGAAGCGCAGGAACGCGAGCGGAACGGCATAAAGGGCCTCAAAGTGGGGTACAACAAAGTCTTTGGCTATTACCTAGAGGTATCCCACGCCAACGCAAACGCGATACCCGAAAACTATATACGCAAGCAGACCCTCGTCGGGGCCGAGCGATATATCACGCCTGAGTTGAAGGAGTACGAGAACCAGATACTCAACGCCCAGGAGAGACTCGTTGAACTTGAGCGGGCGATATTCGGGGACGTGCTGAGGCAGGTAGCGGCCTGTTCAGCGCGGCTGTTGCAGGCGTCCGAGTCGCTGGCTTTGCTTGACGTGTTCGCGTCGCTGGCCGAGGTAGCCGTGCGGCAGAACTACACGCGGCCTGAGTTGAACGACGGCCCAACCATCAGCATCCTGGAAGGCAGGCACCCTGTCGTGGAGCGCACCTTGCGCGACGAGTTATTCGTGCCCAACGACGCGCAATTGGACAGCAGTGATGCGCAGGTGATGCTCCTGACGGGGCCGAACATGGCGGGGAAGAGCGTGTATATCAAGCAGGTGGCGTTGCTAGTGCTCATGGCGCAGGTGGGGTCGTTCGTGCCCGCCGAGAGCGCGCATATCGGCATCGTGGACCGTATCTTCACGCGGGTGGGAGCGCAGGACGACATATCCACTGGCCGCAGCACCTTTATGGTGGAGATGGAGGAGACCGCCAACATACTCAACCACGCTACAGGGCGCTCTCTCATCATATTGGACGAGATCGGGCGCGGCACTTCAACCTACGACGGATTGGCGATTGCCAGAGCGGTTGTCGAATACATACATAACTCGCCCAGGCTCGGAGGGGCCAAGACGCTCTTTGCCACCCATTACCACGAACTGACCGAGCTTGAGAAGCTGCTGCCAAGGGTGCGCAATTACAACGTGGCGGTGGCCGAGGACGGAGAGAAGGTGGTGTTCCTGCACAAAATAGTGCCCGGCGGGGCCGACCGCTCGTATGGCATACACGTCGCGCAGTTGGCCGGGTTGCCGAGGGCGATATTGCGTCGAGCCGAAGACATCCTGAAAGACCTGGAGTCGGGCGGGGGCAAAGAAACGCGCCGCAAAGCTATGTCGCAGCCGCTTGACGAAGGTCAGCTTTCTTTTGCGTCGGGGCCGGACCCATTGAGGGAGCAGATACGTGGTATGCGCCCTGATGAGATGTCGCCTATCGAGGCGTTGGGGGCGCTGTATGAGTTGCATAAGAAGGCGCAGGAGTAAAGGCGTAAGTGCGCATATTGATTTGGACTTACGCAATCTAGCTTTCGTCATTCGTCTTTCGTCCTTCGTCGCTGCGTAAGTCCTGTTGATATTAGAATTACACTGCTATATAATGAGGCTATAATTATAGCCTCATTTGTCTTGCTATAGGAGGGTAGAGTGAAAACAATAGGAGTGCGCCAACTGAAGGACCACATAAGTGAGGTGCTAGATGAAGTGCGTGAGAAAGGTGAGATCGTAGAAATAACCAAGCACGGTCAGGCGGTAGCACGCATAGTGCCTGTACCGTTGGAAACGGGAGATGTAGACCGCGATAGGGACGGTATGTGGACCGAGTTAAACAGGCTGGCAGAGCGCATACGAGCACAATGGCCTAAGGGGGTAACTGCCGAGGATGTCTTGAATGACATTCGGAGCTAATCTCGCCGCATCTGTGGGCCAGCCTCAGCTTCCGGCCCCGCCAGTTGTCGTAGATGCGAGTGTGTGGGTAAGCTGGCTTGCCCCAACCGACAGCAATCACAATACAGCCAGGCTATGGCTCGACCGGCATACAGCTAATGGTGGGGAAATGGTCGCACCGGCGCTCTTGCTGACAGAGGTGGCGGCGGGAATCCGCAGGGCGACGAATAACGCCAACGACGCGCACGCCATGGCAAGCTACCTGGCTACCTTCGGTCCACTTACTCTAGTGCCTTTAGAGCCAACACTTGTATCCAGAGCCACCTACGTAGCTGCTCAGTTTGCGTTGAAAGCGGCGGATGCATTCTACGTTGCTGTGGCTAAGGAGTTAGGCATCCCTCTGGTGACATTTGACAAGGAACAGTTAAACCGCCCGGCAGGGTATGTCATAACGCTATATCCTTAGTGTTGAATAATCTACAATCATGTAAACGTTGTGAACAGCGTCCTATGTCCACCAGACAGCAAACACCTGGTTTCAGATTCCGCAGAATCATAACGCCTATATCTGGGAGGTAAAGTAAGATGAAAATCAAAGTCGTAGTTCATGAAGCCGAGGAAGGTGGTTATTGGGCCGAAGTCCCAGCTATTCCCGGTTGTGCCACGCAGGGCGAAACCCTTGAAGAGTTGTTGCAGAATTTGCATGAAGCTATAGAGGGCTGTCTTTCTGTTGATGTGGAGATTCCCAATAGCTGAACTAACGGAAGATAACTTGTATTGATACCTTGACCTGAAAACAGACCCCTCGGTTTTAAGCCTGTACTGTCGAACCATTTACGATGGTAGTCAAAATCGCTCATCGGTTATTTTGTGCTCACTGCTTCTCTGTTGTCATCAGTCTGAGCCTCTTGCTGGTGCTGGGCTACTGTAGAAATCTCCCCGCCCTTCACGTCCACCGCCACCGTATCCCCATCCCGCACCGTGCCGTCTATTATCTCCAACGCCAGCCTGTCGAGCACCCTACGTTGGATTACGCGCTTTAGGGGCCTGGCTCCGTAAACTGGGTCGAAGCCTTCGTTGCCGAGGAACTCCATCGCGTCGGGAGTGACTTCTAAGGTGATGTGGCGCTCTTCCAGGCGTTTGCGGACGCGCTGTAGTTGGAGGTCTACTATCTGTTGTAGTTGCGCCCTGGTTAGCTGCTGAAAGATGACCGTCTCGTCAACACGGTTGAGGAACTCGGGTCTGAAGTGGACGCGCAAGGCTTCGTTGACCCTACGGCGTATCTCCTCTTCCTGGCCGGGGCCGAGGTCGGTTATGTACTGCGAGCCGATGTTGGAGGTCATGATTATTAGCGTGGTCTTGAAGTCCACCGTGCGGCCTTGCGAGTCGGTGAGCCTGCCGTCTTCGAGGATTTGCAGGAGGACGTTGAACACGTCGGGGTGCGCCTTCTCTACTTCGTCGAAGAGCACCACCGAGTAGGGTCTGCGGCGCACGGCCTCCGAAAGCTGGCCGCCCTCCTCGTAGCCGACGTAGCCTGGAGGCGCGCCTATCAAGCGGGCGACGGCGTGCTTCTCCATGTACTCGGACATGTCTATACGCACGGTGGCGTTCTCGTCGTCGAAGAGATATTCGGCCAGCGCGCGGGCCAACTCGGTCTTGCCCACACCAGTGGGGCCGAGGAAGAGGAACGAGCCTAGTGGTCGGTTGGGGTCTTGCAGGCCAGCGCGCGCCCGCCTCACTGCATTTGCGACGGCGGTTATAGCCTCGTCCTGGCCGATGACGCGCAGGTGCAACCGCTCCTCCATCTTGAGTAGCTTGGCAAGCTCGCCTTCCAGCATACGCTCGACGGGCACACCCGTCCACCGGCTGACTATGGCGGCTATGTCGTCGCTGTCTACTTCTTCTTTTAGAAGGCGCTGCTGGATTTTGGATTTTGGATTTTGGATTTTGGAGTCTTGGTCGGTGGTCGGTTGTGATACCTGATCCCCGGTAAGGCGGGCTTCCAGGTCGCGGAGTTTGTTTTGTAGTTCGGGGAGCGTGCCGTTCTTGATACGGTGGTATGTCTCCCACTCGGAGTTGCGTTGGGCGCGTTCGAGTTCGGTGTTGGCCTCTTCGATTTGGGCCTTTACATTGCTGATGCTGGTAAGCAGAGTGAGGGAGTCGCGCTCAGCTTTCCATTGTAACTCCAGCTCCGAACTGGTCTCTTCGAGATTGGCTAGCTCTTTGTCAATGCGGGCTAGACGTTCTTTGCTGGCATCGTCCTTCTCTTTGTCGAAGTCATCTCGCTCCTTTTGCAGTTGAATTATGCGGCGTTTGGCCTTGTCAAGGGCGTCGGGCATACTCTCGATTTCCATTCGGAGGCGGGCGGCTGCTTCGTCCATGAGGTCTATGGCCTTGTCGGGGAGGAAGCGGCCGGTGATGTAGCGGTTGGAGAGCACGGCGGCGGCTTTTAGCGCGCTGTTGGTGATGCGGACGCCGTGATGGTCCTGGTAACGCTCGCGCAGGCCGCGTAGGATATAGATGGTCTCTTCTACGGTCGGCTCGTCTACGAAGACTGGCTGGAAGCGGCGCTCGAGGGCGGGGTCCTTTTCGATGTGCTTGCGGTATTCGTCGAGGGTGGTTGCGCCGATGGCGTGGAGTTCGCCGCGAGCGAGCATGGGTTTTAGCATGTTGGAAGCGTCCATCGCGCCTTCGGCTGCGCCCGCGCCTATTACGGTGTGGAGTTCGTCTATGAAGACGATGATTTCGCCCTTGGACTCGGCTATTTCTTTGAGCACGGCCTTCAGGCGCTCCTCGAACTCGCCGCGATACTTAGCACCCGCGACCATCGCGCTCAGGTCGAGGGCTATCAGGCGGCGGTTCTTGAGGCTCTTGGGTACGTCGCCGCCCACGATGCGCACGGCCAGACCTTCCGCGATGGCGGTCTTGCCGACGCCCGGCTCGCCAATGAGCACGGGGTTGTTCTTGGTGCGGCGCAAGAGCACCTGGATTACGCGGCGGATTTCTTCGTCGCGGCCTATGACGGGGTCGAGTTTGTTCTTGCGGGCTAGTTCGGTGAGGTCGCGGCCATACTTTTGGAGGGCGGCATATTTGTCTTCCGGGTTGGGGTCGGTGACGCGCTGGTTACCGCGTATCTGGGCCAGCACGCCTAGTATCTTCTCTTTGGTGACACCTGCCTCGCGCAGTAGGGGCGCACGGCCGTGCGCCCCTACGGAGTCGTCGGCGAGGGCAAGGAGCAGATGCTCGGTGCTGACATATTCGTCTTTCATGGAGGTAGCTGTGCTCTCGGCGCGGCGCGTCACGTCGTTGAGATCGCTGCTGATATAGGACTGACCGCCTCCGCCGTAGACTTTTGGCTGTTTAGCCAATTCGTCATGTAGCTTCTGTATGAGAGTAGCAGTGTCTACGCCCAGGCAGGCGAACACCTGAGGGACCACGCCTTCGGGCTGCTCAATGAGGGCGGTGAGAAGGTGTACGGGTTCTATCTGGTTGTTGTTGGCCTCTTCGGCCATTTCTTTGGACGCTAGGACGGCTTGTTGGGCTTTTTCTGTGTATTTTTGCAGGTTCATATGGGTTACCTCTGGAGGATATTGTTCTTCTACTGTAATTATACCAGAGTTGAGTCTGGCGCTGTCAAGGTTCGCGTAGTGGCATCCGGTCATAAACGGCTGGGCGTGCAGGGAGAGCGCCCGGCGACTAAACTCGCAGGCTACGAGCGGCAAAGTCCGCCTACGCGGACTCGGCTAATGTATGGAGTAAGGAGTCCGCGTGGCTTGCAGATTCAGCCCTATGGCGAAGTCGGACAGGATTCGTATCGGCAAGCTCATGTGTATATCTTTGGGTCGCTTTTTGTGCCGGTTACAGGCCCCGTTTGTTACATTTTCTTAAGAATTAAACGTTATAATAAGCGTGAATACTATGCGCACTCCGGTGTGAGTGGCGCTACACGCAAAGAGAGCAGTGATGAAAGGAAAAGGAACGAATTGCCGTCATGCGCCCTCTGCTCCGCCTGTGGAGCGGGTACGGCGCCTATCTAACATAATGGAGGAGAAACCAGAATGAACGCCCGTCGTCTGTCCGCACTTGCGTGCGCGTTATTTATTATCCTCTTCGCAGGCTCGCCCGCCGCGAGCGCCGACGCCACGAGCCGCCCGCTGGGCTGCGCGGGCTGGCAGGATGTCTACACCCCGACCCCCAACGGCAATGGCGTTCTCGCCGCCGTCGCAGCAATCCCGAACACTAACCAGATGTGGAGCGTCGGCTCAACCAACCCAAGTGGCTACGAGCAGACGCTCGTCGAGCGGTGGGACGGCGCCAGTTGGACCGTTGTGCCCAGCCCGAACCGGCCTCAAGGCAATAACTACCTGTACGGCGTGGCCGCCGCCGCGCCCAACGACGCCTGGGCTGTCGGCAGCGCCAATCCGTCCGGTGGCGGAACCAACACCCTCATCCTGCATTGGGACGGCGCGGCCTGGAGTCTGGTTCCCAGCCCCAATGTCGCTGTCTATCAACAGCTTCGCGCAGTGACCGTTGAATCCCAGAAGAGCGTTTGGGCCGTTGGTTACTACTACAGCTCCGGGCACGGCCAGCAGACACTAATCGAGCATTGGAACGGCACGATCTGGAGTGTAGTGCCCAGCCCCAACGTTGGCACATCCGAGAACAAGCTTGAAGCCGTGACTGCGGTCCCCAGCGTGGGCAGTAGCCCGGCTGCAAGCCCTGTCTGGGCTGTCGGCTACTATTATCGCAACGACGGCTCACCTTCCACCCTTGTACAACGCTGGGATGGGTCGAGTTGGAGCGTCGTCCCTAGCCCCGATGGCGGCCCGCGCGAGAATTACCTCACTGCCATCACCGCCGGCAGCGCGCAGGACCTGTGGGCCGTCGGCGTTTACAACACCACAGCGGGGGCTTACCTCACTCTAGTAGAGCATTGGAACGGCCAGAGCTGGCAGGTGGTGCCAAGCCCAAGCCCATCCCCCTCCTATAGCGAACTATCCGGTATCGCCATCGGCGGCAACAATCACGTCTGGGCTGTTGGTTCCTATTACAACGCCGCAGCGGTCCGCCTAACGCTGACTGAGGAGTGGGACGGTATGAGTTGGCAGATAGCGCCAAGCCCCAGTCCTGGCGGCTACACGCTGGGCAGCACGAGCGTGATGACCGCGTTGACCATGGTCCACGGGGGCGAGTTGCACGCCGTCGGCGCCTATCACGCAGGCTACGGCCCGTTCCAGACGTTCGCCGCGTCCAACTGTCTGCAAGGGCCTGACCAGGTTAAGCCATAGCGTCGGTCGCTCACTGCTCTCACTATTGATGGGTCGTGTTTCCATAACCTATGCTGGGTGGAAGCACGACCCATACTGGTCTTCGTACTTTCTAAGCTTATGATTTAACTACCAGGACCAGGAATGAGAAGCAAGGTGGTCGTTTTGAGCATTGATTGGCATAATAGCCCCATGATAAATGCCCATGCCTTCAATACTCTGCGTGCCTTTCGCTCAGACCTCCACTCCTGC
>JBBQIC010000124.1:0-10958 GCA_038324555.1 Chloroflexia bacterium | reverse complement strand
ACTCGTCTGGGGATTAGTACCAATACCGCTAGTACCATCTCTGTCCCAAACGCTTACGACCTCGTAGTGATTCTTCGCTGCGGCTCAGAATGACAAGGGTTGGTTGATTCTTCTTGTTCTAGCGGCTGCGTAAGGTGAGTTTGTAATCATTCATCACGTCTCACGCATCACGTTTCACTCGTCACGTTTCACGCATCAGTACCCGCCATGCTTTAGCTACCTGGTTGCGTGTATACGATAGTGCGCCTGAGTTGTCAATGACGGTGTTGGCCCGATTTACTTTAGCTTCTTGTGGAGCCTGGGCGTTGACGCGAGTATCGGCTTCGTGGCGGGAGTAATTGCGGAGGCGCATGAGGCGGTCTATCTGCTGCTCGCGCTGGCATGTAATTACCCAGATGGCGTCGCACTTGTCGGCCCAACCAGACTCTATTAGCTTTATAGCGTCGAGCACTACAACAGGCTCCCGGGCGTTCTTTATCTCCTCATCAATCAGCTTTCTCACGATGGGATGCTCTATCTCTTCCAGCCTGCGAAGCTTTGCCGGGTCAGAGAAGACGATCATGCCGAGCGCACGACGGTCTATATCACCGCCCTCGCCCAGGATGTCAGGCCCGAACTCCTCCAAGACAGGGGCGTATGCGGGGCCATCTTTGCGCAGGATAGCGTGAATGAGCGCGTCGGCGTCAATCGTGTACGCTCCTAATTTACGCAGCTGGCGCAAGACGGTGGACTTGCCGCAAGCTATGTTCCCTGTCAAGCCGACAAGTGTTTTACCATGATAGGGCATTTTTCAAGTATACAGCGTTCGCAATCGGTGTCGCCACGAGGCTTTGGAGCGCAGGTCGGTGCTGTCGCTGAACTGGTCAATACTGCCAATGAGTGGGCGTGACGACGCGATGCGCTTCACGTCTTCGTCGCTGATGCAGGAAAGGATTGCTTCCGCGAACATCTCGCCCTGAATGACCTTGAACGGGCGGTTATGGAAGCTGGAAACGGTCTCCGGCATTTTCTGGGTGATTTCTAGCGTATTGTGTGTACGCACCACGAACTCGTATGCCTCACACAGGGCGGCTTCGCGTTCCTGCCAGGTCTCGGCACGTTGGGCGCGCCATAACGCGGGGGATACATCTTTCGCGCAAGCCAATTGGTTGAACGCTGTTCCGAACCATTTGGGGTAAGGTGCGTACCTCTTTTCCATCAAGAAACACAGGCTCATAATGTCGCGCACCAGCCGCGAACCGATAATCGCGGAACCAAGCTCATCGCCGACGTATCCGGCGCGGGGCATCAGATGTTCTTCCTGCCCGATGCGCTGCCAACCTGCCGCCAGCAAATAGAGCCAAACGTCGTGCGGATAGTAGGAGAATCGCTCTCGTAGCGAGGTAAGATCGCCCACGCCGTCATGATGCACCGCGCCCGACGTGACGCTGCGCAGCCTCTGCGAGGGGAAGGTGAGCCAATCTGCTGCTTCGGGGGGTTGGTCTACGTCGTATTCGAGATGCTGTTTGAAAAAGGCGCGCACCGTTGTCACAAACACCTGATGGTTCACAAAACCCTCGGCGGTCGGTTTCATTATTCTGTTGCCCGGTTCGTCTGGAACGTCCTCGAAGTTGACCGAGTAGCCATAGAATAGGTGCGGGAGGTTGCGGCCCATCACTTCACGGATGTCGGGGGCAAGATGGATGTCCTGGTCTTTCAAGAAGATGCTTACCGACGGCCCCCAACTGTGGTCGGTGGACATTTCGGTGTCAAAGCCGAGCATGTCGCTTCCCATGCCGATATGCGCGGCGGCATGAAGCAGGTTGGGGAAGTGGCTATCAAGGATAGGGCGCACGGCCTCGTTGTAGAAGCGGCGGCTGAGTTCGAGTCCAGGTATGAACTGGGGCATGAGAAGCAGCCTTTATAGGGCCTCAGCGACTTCCTTATCTGTGCGCTGCCACTCTTCGTAGGCCTGCTCCAGGTCTTCTTCCAGATGGGCGTATTCCGTGCCCAGTTTGACTATGGCGTCGAGATCGCGCTTCTCGGTGGCGGCGGTCAGGGCGTCGGACACGGCATTGAGCTGGCTCTCAAGTTCCGATATGCGCGCTTCGGCTGCCTGTAGCTTCTTCTGTAGCTTGCTACGCTCGCGCGATGCGGCGCGCTCCTGGCGCTGGACGGCTTTGTTCTGCTGGCGCACATCCATCGAGGGTTGCGGATTGCGGACTGCGGATTGTGCAGGGTCAATGGCCCCACTGTCCAGCAACCCTAGCTCCTCACGGCGGGCGCGCTCGGCGACGTATTCGGCGTAGTTGCCTGTCCAGGTGGCGAGTTGGCCGTTTTCCATGACCCACACCTGCGTCGCCAGGTCGTCTATGAACGCTCGGTCGTGCGACACGAAGAGCAGAGTGCCCTCGTAGTTGGAGAGCACCTCGGTGAGGGCTTCCTGAGCGTCCAAGTCGAGGTGATTGGTCGGCTCGTCCAGTATCAGGAAATTTGCATCGGTGAGCGTCAGTTTGGTCAAGGCCACGCGACTCCTCTCGCCGCCGCTCAGGTCGCTTATCTGCTTGAGCAGGTTGTCGCCGGTAAAGAGCATCTTCGCCAGCAGGTCGCGCGCGTCTTGCTCTGTCATCAGGCGCACGGAGCGCACTTCATCAATGACAGTGTTGCTCGCGTTCAACCCCTCGTGCGTCTGCGAATAATAGCCGAACTTGACGTTGTGCCCCAATTCGTGGTGGCCCGCCAGGGGGCGCAAGTCGCCCATGATGGTCTTGAGCAGTGTGGTCTTTCCCACGCCATTCGGGCCGATCAAGGCAACGCGCTCGCCTCGCTCTATCTCAAGATCAGGACACCGCATCAGCGCCTTTGGCTCCCCATGCCCGTTAGAGGGGGGATAGCCAATCTCCAGGTCCTCGGCTTCAAAGACGCTCTGCCCGGCGCGAACGTGGGCGCGCAAGGACAGCCTTAGCTGTTGCTTCTCGGAAGGGCGTTCGAGCAAACCGAAGTTGTGCAGACGTTGGAGGCGCTTGAGGCGGCCCATCGCCTGGTTCTTCTTCTGGCCCTCTTTGTAGCGCCGAACGAAGTCCCAGGTGGTTTTCATCGTCTCTTGCTGGGCCTCGTACTCGGCAAGCAGACGCTCGTAGCGCTCGGCTTTCAGTTCGAGATAACGTTCATAGGGCGCAGGGTAGTCTTGCAGGCGGCTGAAGGCCACTTGCTCGCCGCCATCGCGCAGTTCGCCGCTCTTCGAGAACCATGTGAAGCTCTGGGGTTTGGTGAACTCCATGTCGAGCGTGCGCGTGGTGACTTTGTTGAGGAAGCGTCGGTCGTGGGCGATAAGGACCAGCGTGCCCTTCCAACGGCTCAGGAAGCCCTCCAGCCATTCGATTGCTTCGATGTCCAGGTGATTGGTCGGCTCGTCCAGCAACAGGATGTCCGGATCGGAGAGAAGGGCGCGCGCCAAGGCCGCCCTCGTGCGCTGGCCTCCACTCATAGTATTTAGGGTCTGGGTGAACTCGGCCTCTTTGAAGCCTAGACCCTGCAACACTTCTTCGATGCGGTGTTCCAGATCGTAGCCGCCCGCTAGCTCGAAGCGTTTGGTGGCGTCTTCGTACTGGTGCAGGAGGCGGTCCCATTTGTCCTCGGTTGAAGGTTCGGAACCTTCAACTTGCCAACTTTCAACCCTCAACTGACGGCTTGCCATGAGCGCCTCTAGCTGCCGGAGTTCCGCTTGCATGGCCTTCAGGCCGGTGCCTTCGAGCATGGAGTCGTGCAGAGTGGAGGTGGGGGAGAACGACAGGTCGGCCTCCGATGCGAATTGGGAGGCGGCTTCCTGGGGTAGATAGACGGTCTTCATGCCCCTGGCTTTGACCACGTAGCCTGTGGTGGACTGCTCCAACCCGGCGATTATCTTGAGCAGGGTTGACTTGCCTACGCCGTTCGGCCCAACGAGAGCCACACGGTCAGCTTCGTTCACGACAAAGCTGACGTCCGCGAAGACGGGGTGGATAACAAAGGACTTGGATAGGTTGTGGACGGTTAGTACTGCTGTCGGCATAAAGATTGCTCAGAGATAACGTTCAGGTCAATTATAGCAGGGGCGACGTGCGGCGGGCAACTGTTGCGCCAATAGAAAAAGGGCTGGCGATTTGCTTCCAGCCCTTGTAAGTAACCTATGCTAGCCCCATAACGTCAAGCTAACGAATCCCCCACAGCTTGCTCTTACTTTTCAAGACTACTTTTCGGTAACGGAACCATTTGAGTGCAGGATCAATGTTTGATCGTAGACGAACTGCTGTGGTCGGGACTGGTCGTCATCATTTGCGCCTCTGAAACCCGCTTGACCTGCTTCGTTCTTCCATACCTCTTTGTCGTTGTACCTGACAGCATAGCCCCATGCGTATCCCCAAGTAGCATTGTAAGTCTTGAATTGTAGTGTATTATCCCCGGAGGTCATCTTGTCGGTTATGTCTATCCAACCTGAGTCTTCACGATAACCAACTTTCTTGACGCTCAACTGGTTGAGGAAGGCTTCACCTTCTTCGTCCATATTGTACAGCCTGATACTCCATCTCCCCTTAGAAGCGGTCGAGCCGTTTACTTGTTCAGCGCCGAGACGACCCAGCAACACCTCGTAGCGAGTGCCTTTGTTCTCAGGATGGTACTCAAAACGCTGGCGCTCGAAGTATTGCACCAGGTAGGTCTTGCCGTTCCCCTGGTTTGTTTCCATGAACGGCTGTGACAAGGGAAATCCGAATTGCTTGATGCCACCCAACCGCGTCCAGAAAGCGGCAATAGCTCGTCCTCCTTCACTGTTATCCCCTAGCGAGTGTTTGGTCTCAGGGAACCATTGCAAACCACCTCCGGAATTGGCAATTGGTCTGAAAGGTCCTTCCGTCTGTCTCCGTTGAGCAGACGCCGTGCCAAGCAAACCTAATAGCACGTTGTAGGGTGGCTGGTTCTCAGGGTGCTCCTCGAAGCGTGTTCGCTCAAACCACTGGGTCTGATAGGTCTTGCCGTCGGTTGGGTTGACTTCAGACCGCTTACTGGTGATGGGGAAGCCGTTGATGTAGAGGCTGTCGTTATATGAGTGCCCACCTTGCCAGGCGTTCCAGAGCACACCTGATACGCCGAACTTCGTCTCAGGAAATAGTCTACCTGGATCGGGAAAGCTCCCTAACTGCTTGACTCGTACTCGGCGCACCTCAGACCAATCGCTATTCTTCCCTGAGTTGGTAGCTTTCACCCTCCAGTAGTAGTCTATCCCGGTTCCGAGTTGGACAGTGAGGCTTGTGCCTTGTATCTTCTCGCTATGAACCATACTTATAAAGGCAGATGATTGGGATAGCTGGAAATAGTAATCGCTGGTACGTGGCGCCACCTTCCACTGGAACGGGGCTTGAATTGTATTAAGTTCCTCACCGTTCGCTGGCGCATTCAGAAGAGGCACATCAGGCCGAACGTCTTGTGAGCTAGGGCCGTAGACCTGCATCAAATAGGCCTTGTCCAAATCTGTTAGGGACTGCTGTGCGAAACCGTCCTGGATACTGTTATCTGTCTCAAAGGAGTACATTATTGGACCCCGCCCCCCAGGGATGTGATTGAGACCAGCAGCATGGCCCAATTCGTGAGCTACTACTGACCTAAAGTCAACCTTACGAAAAGCGTCTTTTCCATCATAGACCCACTCCAAACCATTTGGCATCGAACGATCCCGCATTACGATCAAGGCACCTTCAAAGGAGCCATTCTTTCGCAGAAAGGTAATCTTGCCTAGGTCATATCCCGCAAATATGTTCCCCATATCATACTGGGGAACCTTAGACGCAGGTATGACGCGAACCTCACCTCGCGCAACCTTAATATCCTCCAAGCCTTTTTCAGTAAAGGTGGTCTTGCGCGTCTCATCGGGTACGCTGTCTACAACGGTAAAGTGAAATCTGGTCCCTGCTGTATTCCATATCTCAGCTGCGGCACGTACCTCTTGCTTCCACTGGGGCGATAAGTCGCCTATCGTGAGAACAATTGGCAGACAAGCGTAGCCCTCGGGGAGCGCACAGTCATGCTGCCAGATGCCTAGTGGCTTAGGCAATGGAGTTGGAGTTGGTGCCGGGCAATCGCTGGTCTTTCCATCGGTTCTTACCCTGTCGGACTCGCCAGCATCATTATGGGCACTCACCTCATACGAGTAGGCGGTGGCACATTTCAACCCTGAGTCCGTAAATGCCGTCACGTTGACGTTCGTGTCCTTGATAAGGGTGTAGCTCTTGCCGTCCTCCGAGCGGTATATGTAGAAGCCCCGCTCATTATTGGGCTTGTCGTCCCAATTCAGCGTAATGCTATCTGCAGTGGCGCTGGCAATCCTCAGATTCGACGGCGCGGCAGGCTTACCCCCAGCAGGTGGGGGCGCAGAACAATCACCAGTCCTTCCATCGGCGCTTGCACGGCTCGACTTGCCAGCGTCGTTGAATGCGCTCACTTGATATGAGTAATCAGTGGCACATTGCAACCCACTGTTTGTAAAGGTCTTCTCATTAGCGTTCGTATTGCCGATAATGTCGTAAACCGAGCCGTTCCGACGATAGACAACAAAGCCTTGCTCGTTGTCGGAGTTGTCGTTCCAATTTAGCGTAATGCTGTCCGAAGTGGTGCTAACCACCCTCAGATTCGACGGCGCGGCAGGCTTGTTCTGCCCTGATGAGCAATCGTCAGTCGTCGCATAGGCCCTTGCTCGGCTCGACTTGCCAGCGTCATTGGATGCGCTCACCTCGTATGTGTAGTCGGTGGCGCACTGCAACCCCGTGTCGGTAAACGTCGTCACGTTAGCGTTCGTGTTGCCGATGATGTCGAAGACTGAACCGTTCCAGCGGTAGATGACGAAGCCAGTTTCATTGTTTGAGTTGTCTTGCCAGTTGAGAGTGATGCTGTCCGAAGTGGCCCTGACCACCCTCAAATTAGAGGGGGCGACAGGCGTGCGTTGGCCTGGCGGCGGGGGTACAGGTGTATCGGTGGCTTGAGATGGTGGTACAGAAGTAGGAGTCGCCTGGGTACAAGAGGGTACTGGTGGTGGAGGAGGTGGAGAAGGGCATACTGCTTGATTATCATCGCACCAAGATATGACTTCCGCAGAAGACCAGCCGGTAATTCGCCCTACGATATTACCAGTAATGCCATAATAGGAGTGGTCAATCGGTGCAATGACCGCGTCGTGAAGCCGGTAAAGGTCTTCAGGCACATTCCCGGCTTCAACAACATAGTAAATATATGGCTGAATTCTACACGGGCTAAACAGCGTGTAATAATGATTTACATACTGCCCCGTACACTGGTCCATGATTCGAGTTACGTGGAACACGCGCCCACACTCCAGTGAAATCTGTTGTGTAGGGGCGGTTGCAGAGTGCTGTGCGGAAGCAGTTGCAGGCTGTTGGTAAAACGTTGGCAGCAAGGCCAACGCCAGTAAAACTACAAACGACGCAATATAGCTTACGCCGTGCTCAGGGAACTTGGTTCTCATATTCAATCCTCCCATATGCCCTATTTACTTGATGCTTGCGCCCAAAATGTGGTTAGTAGGTGGTAATTTACAACATGGCTAGCTGGGTTGAAGTTGCATAAGCAAGACATTCAACGCGGTGCTATGTGTTGGACTGCTGTTGAAAGCAGAAGCTACAACGAAGATGGTGCGATGGAGTGATTGACGCGCAATAATCCTGCTCAACAGCCAAGTCTGATTGAAGCCTATTCTAGCAGAGGATTATGGCTGTGTCAAGTAGCGAAAATGCCCGTTTGGCCCCACCAGCGCGACGCGGTCGCCCTCGTTCACCACGAAGCTAACGTCCGCGAAGACAGGGTGGATAACGAAGGACTTGGATAGATTGTGGACGGTTAGGACTGCTGTTGGCATGGTTTTGATGACGAGCGATGCGTGATGAGTGATGACGTTCGTAAGGACGTTCAGGGAATTATAGCAAGGGGAGCGGTTTGGGGGCAAGCTATCGTGTCACACGCAGTACGTTAACCTAATCAACATCGAAAACAGATTGGTCGCCTTCGGCTTGGTTAGCACGTTGGGCTTGCTTGAAGGTGCCAAACTCTCTAGGCATCTTTATCTCGGCTTCGCGCAACAGGTCAGCTATTGTGAATATTTGAATGCGGAGATAATCCTTACCGTATGCCCCTGGTGAGCGGTAGTATCCCGCGCTCAATGCTTCTTTTACCATATCGCGTGTTGGGTTTTCAAGAGTAATAAACACCCCTATGGCAGCGCCTTCCCGATCTAACGTGCCTACCAGATCGCGGATGTCACCTGACTTAACATGGCCGGACTTGACCTGTACGATTACACGCTTTGGCTCGCCATCGGCGTCAATAAATGTGATAACGCCGTCTATGCCTTTGTCCGCGCCCTTCTTATCGCTAATGGGTTTAGCCTTGACCAGCGAAGTAGCCCAATATTGGAACTGGTAGCGATTGTCAAGGGCGAGTTGGCGGGCGGCCCCTATGTCAATCGGTTCGCCTACGACTTTGAAGTTGATGCTGGGGAACATGTCTTGCAAACGGTATTTTAGCAAGGCGATGCTAAGGTGTGTGATGTCTATGCCTATCCATTTACGTCCTAACTTTTGTGCAGCGGCTATTGTGGTTCCACACCCGCAGAACGGGTCTAGCACCCAATCTCCTGGTTCGCTGCTGGCGTGGATGATACGTTCCAGCAAGGTCAGGGGCTTTTGAGTAGGGTAGCCTAAGCGTTCGGGATCGTTGGCGTTTAACGTATTCATTATCCACCAGTCTTCTGGAACTTTACCCAAGGGGTTAGGCTTGTATACCTTATTCGTACCCTTATGCTTGCCCCACATCGAAGCATCTGTTCTGCCAAGCCCTTCAGCTTGATATGGTACTCTTATAAGGTCCGGGTGGAAGTTATATTCGTCAGTCTTTGAATATCTAAGGATTACGTCATGCCTCCTTCCAAAATCCTTTCGCGGCGTCCCACCGCCACGATACGCCCAGATTATCTCATTGCGGAAATTCTCAGCGCCGAAAACCGTATCCATCATCACCTTTAAATAATGGCTGGCGCTCGGATCACAATGTAGATACAAACTTCCTGTAGGCTTGAGAACGCGATGTAGCTCGACCAAACGAGTAGCCATCATCACTAAGTACGCCATCATTTGGTTCTCGCCTATGAATCTGTGGAGAGCCTCAATCATACCTGCTACCTTTGGCTCTCCATGCACCAGAAGTTCATGATAGCTCTGTGCTGCGGAATAATCCCAATTCCAGGTATCTTTGAAGGCGATTATTTGAGCTTCGCTCTCTGTGCCCTGCTCATCTTTGAATAGCACATTGTAGTTACGATTGGAGTTGAAAGGCGGGTCGAGATAGATAAGATCAACGCTTGCATTGGGGATGCGCTCACGTAAAATGGGAAGGTTATCCCCATAGAACAGCGTGTTCTCGTTGATTGGCTCTGTGCGCTTATATGCCATGTTGCTCTCCATCGAAGTGAGATTGTTGCCGTTGGCATCATATCATATTTACATGGGTGTACGTCAGGTTTTGGGGGAAACCATAAAAGCCGCAAGCAAAACCCAATTTGACAATATTTAGTGTTAACAGTATAATGTAGTCGCAAAGGTGCTACATGAACTTGTATGTAGAAACTCATATCTGGATAAGACAAGAAGCGAAAGGGAGCAAGCGTCGTGAAAAGAATGGGTGTGCGCGAAATCAAGACTCACTGGAGTGAGGTCCTAAACCAGATAATAGAGAATGGGGAAACCATAGAGGTAACTAAGCGTGGTGAGGTCATAGCGCGGGTTATACCTGTTCGGACGAACCAGCCCGACAGCCAAAGCGTGCGTGCTGCCTTGACCGACATAGAAGTCCTGCGTGCTGAGATAAGCAAAGCATGGCCCAAAGAGCAAAGCGTTCAGGACGTAATCAACGACATACGCTCATAAATCCGTAAATTCGTAGCCATGACTTTACCCTCTTCCAGTCCAAGTCCTGCCGTCGTCATAGACTGTAGCGCCTGGATAAGTTACCTTGAAAGCCAGGATAGTAACCACGTAGCCGCTCGCGCCTGGATTGACCAGCATCTATGGAGCGGCGGCCTCTTTGCTGCTCCCGTATTACTCGTTACAGAGACGGCTGCTGCAATCTCCAGGGGCACAAGACAGAGCGTCATAGCTCAACACGCGGTAAACCAACTCTATTCGATGCAACAAATGCGGCTCGTACACATCAACCAGCCTCTCGTGGATGAAGCCACTTCTTTAGCGATAAACTGTAACTTAAGGGGCGCGGACGCATACTATGTTGCACTGGCTAAGACATTAGGGCTTGCGCTGTTGACGTTTGACCAGGAGCAGTTACAGCGACCGGCACATCTTATTACGACAATACAACCTTAGTTCGATACGGAAGAAATCACCCATGACAGAACAACTTGAAGTACTGGCAGGCCGCCTGCTACTATCGAAAAAACAGACGGTAGCGGTAGCGGAGTCGTGTACGGGCGGGCTATTGGGGAGCCGCCTGACCGATGTGTCCGGCTCGTCGAAATATTTCCTGGGCGGGGTTATTGCCTACCATGACGTCCTCAAAGTATCGCTCCTTGACGTTCCACCGGAAGTTATCAAGGAGCACGGGGCGGTAAGCCCAGAATGCGCTCTGGCCATGGCTCAGGGCGTGCGAAGCCTCACAGGGGCGAGTATCGGCATCTCCATAACCGGTGTAGCGGGGCCGACCGGCGGCACAAAGGCCAAGCCGATTGGCACAGTCTACATAGGCATGGTAGGCGAGGATTTAGAGAAGACATCACTATACCTCTGGGACGGCGACCGCATATCTAACAAGCAACACTCAGCAGAGGCGGCGCTCAGAATGCTTATCGAATACTTGCAGAGAGTAGGGTGAGGGAATAGGGTGGTGGCCGGGGGGGGGCCGCGCCCGCGCCCCCCCCGGGCCCCCCCCCA
>JBBQIC010000123.1:0-11043 GCA_038324555.1 Chloroflexia bacterium | reverse complement strand
GATGCTGTTGGCGAATTGGTACTACGCGGGAGCCAGAGCAGCGAATGGGGATGTGCGGGTGGTGGCTCGTGGTTTGTCTTCCCACCATGCTATCACCCGCACCAAGTTCATCGCCACTGCCGTAAGTATATGCCCAAGATGCGTCTTCTCCTCTCCCCGATAGCGTGATCGCCTCATTTCGTGCGCTACTGCCGCTTCCGATATCGTCCCTTCCACTCCCGCCCGTATCGCGTAAGCCTGCTTGAACTGCGCGGTCTGCTGTCGCTTTCGTGCCCGTTGCAGTGCCTCCTGTGCGCCTTGCGGTTGTAGCGTCACTACTCGCCCTCTATCCTTGCGTCGCGTACACATCTCCCTCACACTACACTGTCTGCACTCCGCAGTATTGAACTGCACCTGGATCATCGCTTTGCCATCTGGTCTGTGCTCCTCACGCCAGAAGCGGCTAACATGACCTTGCGGGCAGATTGCCCGCTGCTGGTTCCAATCGATTCGGAAAGCCGTGACGTCGTACCTCTGCTCTTGCGCCTGCGGCGCCTGCTCCCCCTCGGTTTGGACGTGAGCTTGCTGGGCTTGGGATTGCAGAGCCTGAGCCTGAGCCTGCTGCGGTTGTCGGGCTTGCCAACTGGTGTCTGGGCGCACTGGCCCTATCACCTCTATCCCATACTCTTGCTCGCTATTCACCAATATCTCCCCTGTGGTATACCCTGTATCTACTACATGCTCCCCCGGCAGCCGGTTGCTCTTGGTCAACTCGGCATGTATGATGGGCAGTGCTGTACTGTCGTCCTCGGTCCCCGGGCAGGTCCGCACATGGATGATCAGGTGGGGTAGGTCCTCATCACACGTCTCGGTTAGGTGGGCTTTGTACCCGAGCCATGTTACGCTACCCTTGGTGCTGTGTCGTGCGTCCAGATCATGAGGTGAGGCAATCACTTGTGCAGAGGGTGACAACTCCTTCATCTCCCGCCATCGGCACTGCCTCTCCCTCCCCTCCTGCCCCTCGACAATGATATACTGCTGGTCCCACACCTGCCGCAGCACCTTCACTGCCTCTAATTCCCCCAACCCCGCCGGAGTTGAGGGCTGTGCCAATTGGGCCAACAGATGCAATCCGTCTGCACCTATCTGCTCAGCCAGTGCCCGACGCTTGGTCTCCTCTTTGGGGAGGTGGTATTCATCAATGAGGCGACTGTAACGGTCAAACCACTCGCTCGTGACCTGGGCACGCAACCAGGTGGGTGCCTCCTGAGCGAGCGTATTGAGGGCATGTTGCAGAGTGCGTCCAACCACTTCTATCCTGTTGAGGTTACGCACGCTTGCCAGGATATGCGTGGAGTCGGTACGCTGTCGCCCCCGCACTTTGAGTAGTCCCCGCTCCTGCAAATGCTCCAACAAGGTGTCGAGCAACAGGTGCTCCTGCTCATTGGTGAGCAGCCGATCCCGAAACTCCGAGAGGATCGAGAAATCGAAGCCGGAATCGGTCAGTTCTAAGCCCAGTAGGTACTTCCAATCGATGCGTGATCGGACGGCATTGGCAGCTTGGCGGTCGGTAAGATTCTCCAAGAACTGCATAATGAGGATCAGAGCGAGACGCGTGGGGGAGTGGGCAGGCTGACCGCGCTGGGGAAACAGGTCGGCAAAGAGGGGATCAGAGTAGATGGCTCCCAGTTCCTCATACAGGCGCATGTAAATATTACCTTTGGGAAAAGCGGCCTGGGCGACACGTTCAGTCTCTTCGGGGATCTGGTATACAATCATCGGCTGCAAGCACATGGCAAATACTCTCCTTTCAGTTCTGCACCAAGACAAGGGCGTATGTAGGCGTATGTATATAGAATTGATGTAATCACAATTCTACATGTAGAAGCACTTTGTGAAAAGGAGAGCCTGACGGCGGCATTTTGGGAGCACAAACCCTCTCAATGAGAATTCGCCAACAGCATCTCAGTTGCACAATGACAACGCACGGACGGGCCAATCTGCCTACAGGAGAGGTTGCGGTTTCTTTCAATAGCCAAACAACTTCGGCAGCCAGACACCCAGCAAATAGCCTCCCAGGCCGGAGACGGTTCCTACGATTAGCACTTCAATTGCACTCTTGACGATACTTATCTTTGCGAGTCTGCCACGTATTATGCCGAGAGCCGCCAGACAAAGGAACGTCAGGGCAAGGGAGGTCACAAAGGCCCACTGCAACGGCAGGAAAAAGTAGGCGATGAGGGGTACTATGGAGGCGATTATGTAGGAAACGCCCATAGTCACGCCGCCACCCACCCGCACTGTATCCTGCACTACATCCAGACCAAGCTCCTTCTCTACCATCGTCTTGGCATATGCAGAAGGGCTATTGCGCAGCCGTTGCGCAATCACACGTGCGTCCTCTGGTCTCACTCCTTCACTCTCCAGGATAAGTATCATCTCCTGAAATTCGGTCTCAGGGTTGAGTTGCATCTGCTCAAGTTCCGCCTGTACCTCAGCTCGATGCACCTGAGCCTCAGCGCGACCTGAGAGGAATTCACCCGCGCCCATGGAGAGAGCGCCCGCGAATGCTTCGGCCAACCCTGCCACGATCACGGCCTTGATGCTGCCAGTGCCCCCAGCCACCCCACTCACCACCCCCAGCGGCACCAGTAACCCGTCCAGCGACCCGAAGACGAACTGTCTAATACGGCTCAGCCTGGCGACGCGCGCCTTTTCACCCAGAACATGCTCTCGTTGCTCGTCAGAGGCAGAGGCAGAGGCAGAGGCAGAGGCAGAGGCAGAGGCAGAGGCAGAGGCAGAGGCACCAGCGTCGTTACCGTTACTATTATTGCTGTCCTTTACTGGGGTAGCGGCTGGTTTTCTTGCTTGCTTCATTGTGGTCCTTCAACTCTCTATTGGTATATCCTATATTATATACGTGATGGATATACTAAGCTCTTGAATATGGAGATTGAGCAATTACCTTTCAGCACGGGGCGGATATGAGCGGATATAGGATATAATTATGAAGGAAGTAACAGGTAACGCACCGCCGGAATTTGCCGCTCCAAAAGGTCCGGGTTCGGGGAGTGGAAGCGGTGGTACGTCCGTATGGCGATACCTGCTTGCCCCAGTGGACCACAAATCCAAATAGGCTTCAATTGACAATGAGCTTACCTTTGAATGAGAGCGCAGCACCCAAAGCGACCGACGCGACCAGCGCTTTGGGCGCCGAGCAGCTGCTGCCAAACGCGTCAACCGCTGACGTAGGCACAGAAGCAGAAAGAACAAGGGAAACAGGGGGAACAGGGGGAACAGGAACTGCTGAAGAAGAGCAGCAATCACCCCTTGCAACTTTGTTCAAGCAGTTGAACAGCTCTCCGGAAGGCCTGACCACTCAGCAGGCTCGAGAGCGATTGGCCCGCTTTGGTCCTAACGAACCTGCTCCTGCGCGTCACAGGACAGTTGTGGTGCAAGTACTCCTCCTCTTTGTAAACCCCCTGGTCAGTATACTGCTATTCGCAAGCCTAGTATCGGGCATCGTAGGCGACCGCGTAAACGCCACTATCATTCTGGTTATCGTGCTGCTCAGCGTAGCCCTCAACTTCTATCAGTCATACCGGTCCCAGCAAGCCGCCGAGCGTCTAAAGGCGCAGGTGGCCCCCACAGCTACCGCCTTGCGCGACGGTCAATGGGTGGACATGCCTCGGCGCGAACTGGTGCCTGGCGACGTCGTGAGATTGTCGGCGGGAGGCATGGTGCCTGCCGATGCCCGGCTGATAGATGAGCGAGACTTGCACGTCCAGCAGGCGGCCCTCACTGGGGAGTCGATGCCAGTCGAGAAAGAAGCCATAGACGTGGACCCTGAGGCGAAAAGCCCCCTCGATGCGCGTAACACGGTTTTCCAGGGCACTTCGGTGATAAGCGGTCTCGCTACCGCTCTGGTCGTCTACACGGGGCGCAACACACAGTTCGGGGACATAGCCACGCGCCTGTCTGTACGCCCCCCGGAGACCGAGTTCGAGCGAGGCACCAGGCAGTTCGGCTTCCTCATCATGCGCACCGTCTTCTTCCTGATGCTGTTCGTGTTAGTGGTGACTGTAGCTGGACACAAAGGCACACCCCTGGAAGGCCTGCTCTTCGCTGTTGCCCTTGCTGTCGGGTTGACGCCCGAATTCCTGCCAATGATCACCACGGTTACGTTGTCGCAGGCGGCGGTGCACATGTCGCACCAGAAGGTGATTGTGAAAAACCTGGCCGCGATACAGAACTTCGGTAGCATCGACATCCTGTGCAGTGACAAGACGGGCACGATCACCAGCGGGGAGATGACATTGGATGGGCATCTCGACCCACTGGGCAAGCCAAGCGACAAGGCGTTGCTCTTGGCATACGTGAACAGTTCTTTCCAGACCGGGATGAAGAACCCACTTGACGAGGCGATTGTGCGGCATGACCACCCCGACATATCGAGCTACAGAAAGTTGGACGAGATACCGTTTGACTTCGAGCGGCGACGGCTGTCGGTGGTTGTAGAGTTGGTCGCGTACGATGCTGGCGATAATGGCGCAGGTGCCGGTGCTACGGGTGCTGACAGGGGCGCAAGTACGAATACGAATACGGGTACGAGTACAGGCTCCAGTGCTGAGCGGCTGATAATTACCAAAGGTGCTCCGGAGAGCGTGCTTGAGGTGTGTACGGGATACAAAGTGGATAACCAGGTCCACCCGATAGACGAAGACGGACACAAGCAGTGCCAGGCGACCTATGAGGGATTGAGCGCGAACGGCTACAGGGTGCTGGCCGTGGCATACCGCGCAGTGGAGGTCCAGCAGGCTTACCGCCTGGGAGAGGAGCACGACCTGACGCTTGTAGGCTTCCTCACGTTCTTCGATAGGCTGCTGCCCGATGCCACCTCCTCGCTGGAGGCTATGCGGCGGGACGGGGTGCAAGTGAAGATCCTGACCGGGGACAACGAGCTTGTAGCCCGCCACGTCTGCACCCAGGTCGGCCTGGATGGGGGCAAGGTCGTGCTGGGGGACGACATTGACAAGATGACCGATGTGGCGTTGGCCCATATAGCCGAGCAGAATAGCGTGTTCGCCCGGGTATCGCCCGCGCAGAAGAACCGCATCATCCTGGCGCTTAAGAGCCGCAGCCACGTGGTCGGATACATGGGGGATGGAATCAACGATGCGCCGTCGCTACACGCGGCGGACGTCGGTATATCCGTGGCCAGTGGAGTTGACGTAGCGAAGGATGCTGCCGATATCATCCTGCTTGAATCGGGGCTAAAGGTGCTGCACAACAGCATACTGGAGGGGCGTAGAGCCTTTGGCAACGTGACGAAATATCTGCTGATGGGCACAAGCTCCAACTTTGGCAATATGTTCTCTATGGCCGCGGCTTCCGTATTCCTACCGTTCCTGCCTATGCTACCCACACAAATATTGCTCAACAATTTCCTGTATGACCTGGCCCAGGTGACTATCCCGACTGACAACGTCGACCCGGAGTTCATCGTGAAACCCCGGCGTTGGGAGATCTCGATAATACGTGACTTCATGGTGTTTATCGGGCCGATAAGCTCGGTCTACGACTTCCTGACCTTCTTCGCTCTGCTGTGGGTGTTTAAAGCGCCGGAGGAGCTGTTTCACACGGGCTGGTTTGTGGAGTCGTTGGCCACGCAGACGCTCGTGCTGTTTGTGATACGCACGGTGGGCAACCCCTTGCGGAGCAGGCCGAGTGTTCCGCTGACGGTCACGACGCTGCTGGTGGTACTGGTGGGCATCACCCTGCCCTTCACTCCACTGGCCACATTCTTCGGCTTCGTGCCGTTACCCTTCGGATTCTTCCTGTTCCTAGCGGGCACAACAGTGACCTACTTGCTGCTGGTGCAGGTGGCAAAGCGCCGAATTATGCGGCGGTGGCTGGGCGTATGATTGTGCAACCGTCGTTCGCCGGCTATATGGCTATAACGTGGCTGTGTATGGTGGACCCAAACAGATAGTAATGCAACAAGTTGATAAGTCTGCTAGAGTGGAACTTAGCGACTTCGCTCGGAACAACCAGAGCCCCACTAATGAACTAACCCATACTGTTCAAGTGCCCACATCAGGCTTGCGCACTTCGCAGGATATGCGATACTAATAGCCAGATGAAAGTTCTGGTGCTAAATAGTGGCAGTTCCACGCTGAAATTCGACCTGATGGACGTAGGCCCTTCTGCCAGTAGTGGCGCGCTTGCCGTCCGCAGGCTGGCTCATGGTTTGGTTGACCGTCTAGGTCACGATGATGCATCCGTCGAATTCAGCAAGGCACCAGAGGCACCAGACGCTCCCAGTATGGCATCAGGGGCTCAGGAGCGCCGGGGCGCTGTTGTGCGCGACCATCGGGACGCTGTCTCGGAGGTCTTCAAATGGCTGGGTACTGCATCGGTGGGTGAGGGCGGGGGCGAGAACACTTCGGCTGGCTCAGGGTTGGCTCCCGAAGCCGGGATAGAGGCAGTTGGTCACCGGGTGGTTGCTGGCGGGGACCTCTTTAGTGCGCCAATCCTCATTGACGGCTCTGTGCTGGCGGCGCTGGAGGGCATCAGCGAGCTTGCGCCCCTCCACAATCCGCCGGCTATCCTCGGTATGCGAGCGGCCAGGGAAGTGCTCGGACCCTCTGTCCCTATGGTTGCTGTGTTCGACACTGCGTTTCATAACACCCTCCCCGATTATGCCTACACTTACGCCTTGCCCCACGAACTGGCCCAACGACTTCGCATTCGACGCTACGGATTTCATGGGATCGCGCATGAATATATGCTCAAGCGCTACGGGGAACTAACGGGCCTTCCAATTGGCGAAGCTACTATCGTTACCTTGCAACTTGGCAACGGCTGCTCGGTTGCGGCCATAGAGAACGGGCGGTCTGTTGATACCTCGATGGGCTTCACCCCTCTAGAGGGGCTGGTTATGGGAACGCGGTCGGGCGATATAGACCCCGGCATTGTCCGCTTTCTTTCTGAGAAAGAGAGGGTAGACGCGGCAGAAATTGAGCGCTGGCTGAACCAACGTTCGGGCCTGTTGGGGTTATCAGGCTCTTCGAGTGATATGCGCGACTTGCTACGGGCTGAAGGGCAGAACACCCAGGCGAAGTTAGCAATTGAGGTGTTTTGCTACCGTGTGCGTAAGTATATCGGCTCTTACCTGGCGGCTCTGGGTGGTGCTCAAGCTGTTGTGTTTGGTGGAGGCATCGGCGAGCACGCCCCAACCATCCGCGCCCGGATATGCGGGGGAATGGAGTGGTCCGGTCTGCGCCTCGACCCTGAGCGTAACGCGGCTATGCTGAGTGCGGAGGGCCGGATAAGTGCAGACGACGCTCGTATTGCGGCTTACGTGGTCGAGGTTGACGAGTCTGTCCTCATCGCGCAATACACCGCGGCGTATATCTTCCAGCATACCCGAAAGGCGGTCCCTGCCCTGTAGAAGTCCCAGGTCCAAGGTCATTTACAGAAGACTTTGGACCTGGGACTTTGGACTCACCGTGGGCACGCCGCTCTGACCTGGCGGTTGGCCGGGCATCAGACAGGAGGAATTACCATGTTTGAGTTTGACTCAAGTATTTCGAGTGTAGTAGAAGTTCAGGTCGCTCAGGCGCGAACGCCCGATGAGAAAGAGCTAAACGGGGGCGGGGATACGCTGTCGGCAGATCTGCTGGACAAGATGCAGCGCTATTGGCAGGCCGCCAATTACCTGACGGTAGGCCAGATATATCTGCAAGCCAACCCGCTCCTACGTGAGCAGTTGCACCCTGAACACATCAAACCGCGTCTGCTAGGCCACTGGGGCACCTCGCCTGGGCTCAGCTTCATCTACGTGCATCTAAATCGCTTGATTACTGAGCACAACGTTGACATGATCTACCTGGCGGGTCCTGGGCACGGCGGGCCTGCGATCGTGGCAAACGTTTATTTAGAGGGCACCTATTCTCAGATATACCCGGAGGTCACACAGGACCTCGCCGGTATGCGGCGGCTGTTTCGCCAGTTCTCGACGCCCGGCGGCATCCCAAGCCACGTTAGCGTGACCACACCCGGCTCCATCCACGAGGGGGGCGAGCTTGGTTACGTACTGGCTCATGCCTTTGGTGCCGCGTTCGACAACCCTGAACTGATTGTGGTCGCGGTGGTCGGTGACGGCGAAGCCGAAACCGGGCCGCTCATGGGTTCGTGGCGTGGCACCAGCTTCCTCAATCCGGCGCGTGACGGGGCAGTATTGCCGATCTTGCATCTCAACGGCTACAAGATAGCCGGTCCTTCTGTGCTCGGACGTACCCCTGACGCCGATGTCAAGGCTCTGATCGAAGGCAACGGCTACGAGGTCTTCTTCGTTGAGGGCGACGACCCGGCTCTGATGCACCAGCAGTTCGCCGCGACGTTGGATACTTGCTACGCTCGCATCCGCTCCATCCAGCAAGACGCACGCGCCAACGGCGTTGCCGACCGGCCTCGTTGGCCCGCCATTGTGATTCGTACGCCCAAGGGCTGGACCGGCCCGAAGGTGGTTGACGGCCTGCCAATTGAGGGCACGTTCCGCGCCCACCAGGTGCCACTTGGCGATGTGCGGGGGAAACCTGAGCAACTGGCGCAACTCGAAGCCTGGATGCGCACCTATCAGCCCGATGAGCTATTCGACGAGAATGGCCGGCTGATCCCAGAGCTTGCTGCGCTCGCGCCGCGTGGACTGCGCCGCATGGGCAGTAACCCACATGCCAATGGTGGCAAACTGCTGGAAACCCTGCGGATGCCCGATTTCCGAAAGTACGCGCTCAAAGTGCCTCGCCCTGCCACTGAGCGCGCCGAGTCGACCCGCCAACTCGGTCATTTGATGCGTGACATCTTTGTCAACAACTCCAAAGAGGCCAACTTCCGGCTGTTCTGCCCTGACGAGACCAACTCCAACCGGCTGGGCAACGTGTTCGATGTCGAGAACCGCTGTTTTGTGGGCAAAACCATTTCGATTGACGATCACGTGTCGCCTGACGGACGGGTGATGGAGGTCCTCAGCGAGCACCTGTGCGAGGGCTGGCTCGAAGGTTATCTGCTCACCGGCCGCCACGGGCTTTTCGCCACCTACGAGGCTTTCTCTATGGTATCGGCTTCTATGACGGTGCAGCACACCAAGTGGATGGAAGAAGCGATCAATCTACCCTGGCGTGAGTCGATTGCTTCGTTGAACATACTATTGACCTCTACCTGCTGGCGCAACGACCACAACGGCTTCAGCCATCAGGGGCCTGGCCTGATTGACGTTATGCTCTCCAAACGCGGCACGGTTGCGCGAATCTACCTGCCTCCCGATGCCAACTGCCTGCTGTCTGTAAGCGATCACTGTTTCCGCAGCCGCAACTACGTTAACCTCCTAGTGATTGACAAGCAGCCGCAACTCCAATGGCTCGATATGGACGCCGCGATAGAGCACTGCGAGGCAGGAGCCTCAATCTGGAAGTGGGCCGGCAATGAAAGCAACTACAACGGCGAGGAGCCGGACGTGGTGCTGGCTTGCGCGGGCGACACGGTGACTATGGAGACGGTTGCCGCCGCCTGGTGGCTCCGCCGCAACATCCCCGAACTGAAGGTGCGAGTAGTTAACATCGTTGACCTCATGACCCTGTTCCCGCCTGCGGTTCACCCTCATGGCATGAACGAAACGGACTTCGTGAAGCTCTTCACAGCGGATAAACACGTCATTTTCGCCTTCCACGGCTACCAGCGCGCTATCCACCAGATCATCCACGGGCGGGTCAACCCTGACCGCTTTCACGTTCGGGGCTTCATCGAGCAAGGCACTACGACGACCCCGTTCGATATGATGATACTGAACAAAATCAGCCGCTATGACCTGGTAAACGATGTAGTCAATAATGTACCCAAGATGCGCCAACGCCGCCCGGAGGTAAACGATCAGTGCGACCATCTGATTGCCCAGGCGATTGCCTATTCGCAAGAGCACTTGGAGGATCCGCCTGAGATCCGTGATTGGGTCTGGACCGAGCAGTGATGCCTATCTATGAGGGAAGGAAGCGTCAGGACTCAGACCACGAGCTAGCTTGAGGACAACTCATAGGGTATGATTATACAAATCCAACAAAGGACAACCTATGAATTGCCCTAAATGCCCGCACTGCTCATCTTCAGCAACCACCCAGCTTTCCAGGAAAACCGCTCTGGGTTACAAGGTGTTCCGCTGTAGGGAGTAGCATGAGTTGCTGCTTGCTGCGACAAAGATCCGGCACTGCACTGGCAGAAAGCGAATTACCGCTCGGTTTGGGCCATATCCGCCAAAGCCAAATGACACTCCTACGTCGTAATGCTGAGATCAGGCCCCCTGGTAGCAATGGACCACAAAACCGGAATAAGGATACAATACTCACCACCATCATCGCGACCATGGAGGGCAACGGGGCAGGAAGTGCGACCGGAGGATGTAGCGCGACTGTCACCACTCAAGCACAGGCACATCCATATGCTTGGACGCTATCACTTTGCATTACCTGATAAGTTGCGCCAGGGAGAGCTACGGCCATTGCGGGATCCCGATACGCGAGACGACTATTGAACCGCGTTTGGACGGGCTTAACCCGACTTTTCGTTCCTATCCTCCTCACGGACCAATTCGGATAACCCGCGGCGCCCGCTCGTGACATATGTCACTGTCACGGCAGCCAGAGCGGGCCCGAATGACACTAGATAATGTAAAGCGCCTGGCACCGGTATCAAATCGTGATAGCCGGCAATCAGGAGTACGCCTACACGCCACGAGAAAGCGTAAGCAAGACTAAAATAGGCAACCACCGGATGTTGGTTGATCCACGTCCGGCTTTTCTTGAGCATATTGACCCTCATGCTCCATGGCAATTCACGGCTTTCTGCGGATCACCTAGTTTTGGACCCAGTGAGGTAGGGTAAGGATTCGCGACAAACGGGCCAGATCAGTTTTCTGGTCTAGGTGTCTAGCTGATTAGCAGTGTGTATCCAGAGGACAGCCGCTCCAACCACACAACCCAACCACTGTGCAAGAACAAGAACGACTCAATT
>JBBQIC010000122.1:0-11050 GCA_038324555.1 Chloroflexia bacterium | reverse complement strand
GGGCAGGCCCCCGTGCCCGCCCTGTTGGTTTACCACAAACATTGGGGTGCGCGAGCAGGGCAGGCACGGGGGCCTGCCCCTACGACCGTATACCTATTTACCTCTTTCTATGCCTACGCTGCTTGCACGCGGCCCGAATTCGCTTTACGGGATCGCGGTGTTGTATCAGCGACAGCCGGGTTCTTGCTAGCTTCGATTAGACGGGCGAGCGTTCCGAGAGCCGCGCCGCTATCTATCGCTTGTGCTGCCAGTTCGGCCCCCTCTTGCATTGTGGCGACCGCGTCCGCGACAAGTAAAGCAGCCGAAGCGTTCATCAGCACCACGTCTCTCCTCGGACCTTGCTCACCGGCAAGCACCCTGCGGATCGTCTCTGCGTTTTCTTCGGCGCTGCCGCCTGCTAGGGTTTCCAATTGGGCTGTATCGAACCCAAAGTCCCCCGGCTGCACTTCCATTCGTTCTATGGGCCGCCCAGCGCGCACTCTGTAAATCAGGGAAGGGCCGGTAACGGATAGCTCATCGAGGCCGCCATGCCCGTGTACCACCAGGGCGTGGTGCGCTCCAAGCCGCTCCAAGGCTCCGGCCATTTTGGGGGCAAGCGCAGTGTTGGCTACGCCAAGCACCTGGCGGCGCGCCCTGGCGGGGTTGGTCAAAGGGCCGAGAATATTGAACACGGTACGGGTTCCTAGCTCGCGGCGCACGGGCGCGGCGTGCTTCATAGCCGGGTGGAATAACGGGGCGAACATGAAACCGATTCCGGCATATTTGATGCACCTCACCACCCCTTCGGCGTCCAGGTTAATATCTACGCCCAGGGCTTCCAACACGTCCGCGCTGCCGCACCGACTGCTCATAGCGCGGTTGCCGTGCTTGGCAACCGGCACACCTGCCGCTGCCGTGACGAAGGCGGCGGCGGTGGAGATATTGAATGTACCCGAGCGGTCGCCTCCGGTCCCGCAGGTGTCTACCACGCACATATCGCCTAACTCTACCGTAACGGCGCGGTCGCGCATCACGTTCGCTAGTGCCGCTATTTCCTCAATAGTTTCGCCTTTCATGCGTAGGGCGACGAGGAACGCGCCTATCTGGGCGTGGGTCGCTGTGCCGCTCATAATCTCCTCCATCGACTCGCCCGCCTCGGCGTTGTTGAGGGATTCGCTCCTGACCAGTTTGTCTATCGCTTCGGTTATCATAGTTTTTGGCTCCTTTTTTAGATAACAAAAAATGCCCTTGTCCCACAAAAGGGACGAGAGCATCAAAGCTATCGCGGTGCCACCCTTCTTCGGCGCTGATCAGCGCCGCACTCTGCGAGTACCTAGTTGGCTGGTGCGCTTGCGCGTCTATGCAGCCATCTGCCGATACCCCGCTTCCTGATAACGGTGAAGTCTCCGGCGCAGTCTACTCGCGTAAGCTTTCGGTGCGCAACTCCCAGATCCATTCGCCACACGCGCTGGTGCCGGCTCACACCTGCCCCGGCTCTCTGTACCTCGCTTCTGCGGCTACTCGTTCTGTTCATAGTAATTATCGTATTCAATTGTCAGCTTGTTTTTAGTATAAGGATTCCTTCTATCGTTGTCAAGGTCTATTCGCCAGTGGGCAGGGTCTATTCATTTTCCGAGACACGGCCAAGAGCGTGGGTCGTAGGCTTGGGGACTACTCTGTGCCTGCCCTCTCTCCTTACAACCCAGACATCAGGATATGCGAACAGGGCAGGCACAGAGTAGTCCCCCAAGCCTACGATTGCTCCCCAACTCTGAACCCTTACTTCCTTCCAACCACTTGGCAAGATAAAGTAAGCGCGATATAATTAGGTAGGCCAATAATATACTTGCCTATCTAAATACAGAGAATCGGAGATCCCAATGATCACAGCCACTGAAAATGTGACAGCACGCAAACTCTTTGAAGCTTTCATGCAGTTCAGGACATTGAACCGCCGACAAAGCGTGATTGCTGGTCTTACGCCTGGCGAAATGATGATACTGTGGTGCGTTCAGAGGGCCTCGGCCTGCGATACAGCTGGGGTCAAAGTATCGAAGTTAAGCGACCTCCTAAATGTTGCATCGCCCACAATAACACAGCACATCAATAACCTTGAAACTCAGGGTCTTGTCCAAAGGAGCATGGATAAAGATGACAGGCGTGTAGTGAGAGTTAGTCTTACAGATAAGGGCGAATCTGTTGTGAAGAAAGCATCAGAGGCCTTCCTGGCTCGATTCAACGGACTGGCCGAGCGCCTGGGCGAAGAACAAAGCAACCAACTGGCCGACCTGTTGTCGGAGGTTTTCACCTACTTCGATGAAGTTAGAGAACAAGATTACCAACTGGAGAGCGATAAATGATTAGATTATTCAAGTTCTTGAAGCCATTCGCCATTGCGGTGACGGCGATCTTTATACTTGTCTTCTTGCAGGCCCTTGCCGACCTTCTTCTGCCTACTTTGATGAAGGATATTGTTGACACGGGCGTGGTCAAGGGCGATACCGACTATATAATGCGAATCGGCGGGGTCATGCTGCTCGTGGCGGGCGCGAGCGGCGTTTCTTCTATTATAGCGGCCTTCTTGTCGGCGCAGGCGGCGACGGGATTTGGAAGGGATTTGCGTCGCCGGGTCTTCTCTCAGGTGACGGGTTTCTCGCTCAACGAGTTCGACAAGCTTGGCACCGCTACCTTGATCACGCGAACCACCAACGACATCACACAGGTGCAACAGGTGCTCATCCTGATAATGCGCATGATGATCTATGCCCCGCTCGTATCTATCGGCGGCATCATCCTGGCCGTGTCATTGGACGCGACGCTATCGCTGGTGTTGGTGGTTGTGATCCCTATCCTGGCAGTCTCTATATTCCTTATCGCTTCCAGGGGCGTGCCTTTGTTCAAGGTGTTGCAAAAAAGGCTGGACAGAGTGAACCTGGTGCTGCGCGAGAACCTGACGGGCATCAGGGTAATCCGGGCGTTCAACCGCACCGACTACGAGATGAAGCGGTTTGGGGCGGCAAACAGCGATTTGACGGAGACTTCTATCAAGGTCAACAGGATAATGGGGTTGCTAATGCCGGTTATGCTGCTGATAATGAACTTCACTGCTATCGCTATCATATGGTTTGGTGGACAAAGAATCAACGCGGGAGAAATGCAGGTCGGCTCTTTGATAGCGTTTCTGCAATATGCCACGCAGATTCTGTTTGCCCTGCTCATGCTCTCCTTCCTGTTCGTGATGGTGCCGAGGGCGCAGGCTTCGGCGGTCAGGATTAATGAGGCGCTGGATATGGTTCCAGAAATCAATGACCCTGCGCAGCCACACAATCCTGGCGACAAGCACGGCACTGTAGAGTTCCGCGACGTTACATTCAGTTACCCAGGCGCGGAACAGCCCGCGATATCGAATATCTCCTTCGTAGCGAACCCAGGCGAGGTGGTCGCCATCATCGGAGGCACGGGGTCGGGCAAGTCTACCCTCGCCAACCTCCTACCGCGCTTCTATGACGTTGATAGCGGCGGTATTCTGGTAGACGGCGTAGATGTTCGGGAGATGTCACAGGAAACTTTGCGAGCCAAGATCGGTTTTGTGCCGCAGCAGGCGGTGCTCTTCACGGGCACAATCGCCGAGAACATCAGGTTTGGAAAAGGGGATGCTTCGCACGAAGAGGTTGAGCGCGCCGCGACTACGGCGCAAGCCATGGAGTTCATCTCGACCATGAAGGACGGGTTCGATTCGGTCATTTCGCAAGGCGGTACGAACGTATCGGGCGGACAAAAACAGAGGCTCTCGATAGCGCGCGCCCTGGTCAGGAAGCCACAGATTTACCTGTTCGACGATAGCTTCTCGGCGCTCGACTTCAAGACCGACGCGAAATTGCGGATGGCTCTGAAAAGAGAAATCGGCGATGCAATGATGCTTATAGTTGCCCAGAGGGTCAGCACTGTGTTGGACGCAGACAAGATCATAGTGCTCGACGAAGGCAGGATCGCGGGCATTGGCAATCACAGACAACTTATGGAGACGAGTGAGGTATACCGGGAAATCGTAGCCTCGCAACTCTCCGAGGAGGAACTAGCGGCATGAGTGTGACACCGAACGGACGAACGACAAAGGGTCCTGAGCCTGCGGGGCCTCAAGCGGGTCAGATGAGAGGGCCTGGGGGCGGCCCTGGAAGAGGCCCAGGGTCTATGGGCGGAATGCTGACCATGCCCGTCCAGAAGCCCAAGGATTTCAAGGGCACCGGGCGGCGGCTGCTTGGTTATTTGAGACCCTACAGGCTCCAGCTTATTCTTGTGCTCCTGGCGGCAGTGCTCAGTACCCTGTTCAGTATCGTCGGGCCAAAGATTATGGGACAAGCGACTACCAAGCTGTTTGAAGGGCTGATGGCTAGATTTCGGGGGGTGCCCGGCGCTGCGATAGATTTCGGCTATATAGGGCAGATTCTCACGGTCCTGGCCGGATTATATATCATTAGTTCACTCTTCAGCTACCTTCAACAATATCTGATGGCGGGCGTAGCGCAGTGGACGGTGTACGATATGCGCCGAGATGTGGACGACAAGCTCTCCCGCCTCCCACTCAAGTTCTTCGATGCGCGCACCCACGGCGAGATCCTAAGCCGGGTGACGAACGATGTAGACAATATCTCCAGCACATTACAACAAAGCGCAACCCAGTTGATCACGTCTCTACTCACGATCATCGGCGCCATCGTTATGATGTTTACGATCAGCTTCTGGTTGACGCTCATCGCGCTGGTAACTGTGCCCCTTTCGATGTTCATCGCGGGCTTTGTGGCGTCCAAGTCGCAGAAGTTGTTCGCAAAGCAGCAGAAATCTTTGGGCGAGTTGAACGGCCATATCGAGGAGATGTACACAGGCCACAAGATTGTGAAGGTGTTCGGGCGAGAGGAAGATTCCACCCAGAAGTTCGATACTATCAACGCGCGGTTGTATGATGCAGGTTGGCGGGCGCAATTCATCTCCGGCCTGATCATGCCGCTCCTTTCGTTTGTGAGCAACGTCGGTTATGTGTTCGTGGCCGTGATAGGCGGGATAATGGTCACGCAGAGGGCCATCACCATTGGTGATGTGCAGGCGTTCATCCAGTACTCGAGGCAGTTCTCGTGGCCTATTACCCAGGTGGCGAGCATCGCCAACGTGATACAGTTAGCTGTAGCGTCGGCAGAGCGGGTGTTTGAGTTGTTGGACGAGCAGGAGGAACTGCCCGAAGCTGGACGATGGACGATAGACGATGGACGATGGCTTGAAATCGTTCCATCGCAGGCTCAGGGTCCATCACCTATCGTCCATCGTCCATCGTCTGCCCTCCAGGGTGAGGTGCGATTCGAGCATGTCGACTTCAGCTATAAGCCAGAGGAGCCTCTGATCGAGGATATGGACATTGCTGTTATGCCGGGACAGACGATTGCAATCGTGGGGCCAACTGGTGCGGGCAAGACCACTCTCGTGAACCTGCTGATGCGCTTCTATGAGATCGGCAGTGGGAAGATCACCGTAGACGGTGTTGATGTTAGGGACATGAAGCGCGGCGACTTGCGCAGCATCTTCGGGATGGTCCTTCAGGATACCTGGCTCTTCAACGGCACGATCAGGGACAACATCGCCTACGGCAGGCCGGGCGTCAGCATGGAAGAGATCGTCGAGGCGGCGAAAACCGCGCACGCTGACCACTTCATCAGGACGCTGCCCGATGGTTACGAAACTGTGCTCAACGAGGAAGCGTCCAACATCTCGCAGGGCCAAAAGCAGCTTCTGGCTATCGCACGAGCGATACTGGCCGACCCAGCGATTCTCATCCTGGACGAGGCCACGAGCAGCGTGGACACGAGAACAGAGGTGCTTATACAGAAAGCGATGGACGCGCTCATGGCGGGCAGGACTAGCTTTGTGATCGCCCACAGGCTCTCCACGATCCGCGACGCCGACCTGATCCTCGTCATGAACCACGGGCGGATTATCGAGCAGGGGACGCACAAGGAACTTCTCGCTATGGGAGGCTTCTACGCGGACCTCTACAACAGTCAGTTCACCGGCGTCAAGTTGACCGAGTCGCTGCCCGAATTAGAAACCGCAGGCGCTGTGGGCATGGTGGAATCTGCATCCTAGCGCAAACGCTTGAATAAGGCCATCCACAAAAGGGTCTGAGACTATTTTGGTAAATGTTCAGAATTGCGGTAGAGGAAAGTTCGTAGGCTTGGGGGACTACCCCGTGCCTGCCCTGTTCGCGCACCCCGACGTTGGGGGTAAACCACCAGGACGCGGCAAGCAGCGCCCCTACGTCTGTGCCCCTATTCTTCTGAAAATAGGGAGCGGCAACCCGTAGGGGCGCACGGCCGTGCGCCCCTACCCCGCACCAACATTTTCATTCCCGGGTGGTGATCCAACGGGTCATGAGTTATTCTGAACGCTTACGGATTATGGCCCGTCGTCTGAAGCAGGGTTTGGAAGGTTGTTCACAGGGTCCAACGTCCACGTTTGAGTCGCCATATTGAAGCTTCCAGTCGGCCAAGAAGAAGAGTCAGTTGTGAAGTAGACCACACTTCGCAGACCTGGGTACGCAACGTGGGGGTCGGTGTTGGCGTAATCAGGATTCGTGATGCTGGTGATGTGGAGAGCGCCGACTGATTGTGGGCACGTCCATTGTCTCACATATATGCTCAATTCGCTGTCACCATCAGGTATCATAGTTTCCAGAGTTGGGTTTATGGAACTGATGGGACCCATACCGTGAGGTCGTGACACCACGTACAGGTCAGACCACAGCATGTAGTCAGCACGGGGGACGGCTCCGTCCCTCCATATACTCGTAGCACCCCTCCACTCGCGTGGAGTAGGACCTCTACCGGGATCGTTCAGGTCGAATACCATCTCCCGAACCTCTTTATCGTAAGTTGCCTCTGGCAATTCCGGTACAGGTGTGTAATTTGGCATAGTATCGTAGTAAGGTTGCGCGGTTAGGGTTGCCATCTCTAGTACAGGTTGATTAGCACTTGCTTTCTGGTCTGAACAGATACTAATCACTGCCGGGTCGGTAGATTCCCACCAATTGCCTGAGCAATTAACTCCGTCAGCCCCGGTCGGGCGCGCACGCCAGGTTGTGGCAATAATGGCAATCCCAGCAATAAGCGCTAGCGCCGCTAATGCTGGAAGCCATGTATGCTTGGCGAACATCTTTGTGTCTGTCCTTTTCATTTCTTTATTTCTCCTTCTCACGAGAAGTTTTGTCTAAAATTGACAACATAAGTTTGCAAGACTTATTTGGTGTTACAATTAGATTACCTTGATAGTCACGCTCGCAAGTCTGACCTCATGCTTGTGGTTGTCTACCATCTGCTCTTAGCAAGAATCAATTGGAAGCAACTACCACACTAAACCTTCAAAACAGGCCATAAGTATAAGTTCACGGATCGTGAGGACTAATTGCGGTAGAGAGGACCGCGTTCGAAAAGCCATTATTCGTTAACACGGTATTTAGACCGTGTACACCGCCCCATGCCTCCTGCCATGTTAAAGTACGGGGGCCGCAAAAAAAGCTCCTAGCATTGTCGGAGGCGACCCCGTCGAATCGCATACCATGGTAGCTAATTATAGATACCCACGATTGTGCCCAACCACTCCCAGTGCAATATATCTCAGGCAGAACAAATGCTGGGTAATAACCCCAAGAGACCGCCCATACATCGTATAGTGGCCATTGTAAGGGCCGAATGGTCCTCGGGTTGTTGCCAAAGTTGTAGTTGTATTTGGTTGTCATATACATGAAACCGGTAAGCCAGAGGCGTGTTCCGAGGCCACACGCTCCCCAACCTTGAAAAATTGGATCTTCGGACCAATCTTCGATATCGTTGGCACTCCAGACTTGTACTCGGGACCTTGATACGATATTGTTGATCATGCCACCCCATTGTTGACCGGCGATGTACCAATTCCCATCTACTGATTCAGGGTGGGTATTATCACAGTCCCAGGGATAATTGCCATTGTTAACGCCAATCGCTATGCGAGTAGCTGGATGCGACTGGTTATGGTTATAACCATCTATGAACGCTTGACTGACGGAGATGACCCAATTCAAACTATGCTTTATTTGGGAATGTATGAGACTAATACCCCAATTTCCGGTTGTCGGATTCTGCCACTGCCGCCCAAAATCGAGTATGATGATTGGAGTGCTACCTTGTATAACAGGGAAATCATTACCCGCGTTATACGCATTAGTGCCCTGTCCATACCTATCCAGCACATAGACAAAGTAGCCAGTGCCGTTTGGTGCAGGGTAGAGTGGGTCAGCAGATGCTCTATGAATGTCTATACCCATAGACAATTGAACACCAACCAGGACCAAAGAGAGAAGCCACGCAAGCCTTCCTCGACCTATTATCTTCTGCATCTTCATAGTTGATATGCCTCCTTCCTGTAATTTACGCTAAGATTAGTTAGCTGATTATCCGCACTTCCTCAGAGAGAATATATCACAACCATTTTGTTGGCTATGGAGGCTGCCTTGCTACAGTAAATCTCAAGCAATCTGCTACAAGCAGCCTATCTTTTCTATCTCTGTTGATGAAGTAACGGATATAAAAATGGATAGTATCTAGAAGGGGGCAGGGTACGAAGTGATAACAGGAGGCTCACAACTGGGGAATTATAGCCCATCACTATAGGTCTGTCAATAGGCAATTTCAGGGGTAAATGTTCAGATTAGGGGTAGAGGAAATCTATCCGTAGGGGCGACCCTTGTGGTCGCCCTCTTGCCCATTCGTTATGCAGAGAGGGCGACCACAAGGGTCGCCCCTACCCGACTATCTCCTCTACCCCTATTCTGCTGTATTTACATCTCCGCTCCTCGCCCTGCCCCACGCCTGAAACGTGGTACTTTTGGGCTACCCCTGGGCTGGTCATATAGTACTTTTCTCCCATGCGACTGCTATCTTTAGGTTGGTAGTATTAGAACATATGGCCTTTACGTTACTCAGCCCCCTGCTTACGCACTGAGCAACGTAAAGGCTGAAATTAGGAAACCAAGGAGATTCATTGTGATACTGCGACGTAATACCGCGCGCTATCTGAGCGTGCTCTTTATGGTGCTCATGCCCGCTGTTCTTGCTTATGGAACGCTAAACTGGCTGAACCCCCAGGCGTTGCGCACGACAACTGCGCACGCTGAGACTTCTAACCCGACGAACCCACTATTGCCATCGCCGACGGGCGTGCAAATAACACCCCTCGACTCAACCCTACACGTCACCTGGACGCCCGCCACGGACCCAGCTATAGCCTGGCAGATGGTGGCCGTGTGGGATGGTCCTCTTTTGCAGCAATCAAAGGTCGTCGGCAAGACGGCCCGCGCCGCTCAAGCCAATGGTTTGATGCCCGGACACGCCTACACCGTCAAGGTCTATTCGATGGACGCTCAGGGTGGTCTGTCCGTTCCCGCGCAGATGGACGCGGCTACCGACGAACAGCACCCCATGCGCAATGCTGCTTTTTTTGAGAACTTCAACGAGGCTCCGGGCGACCTCAGTTCCGACTACTTCGACGTGCGCACTTCGCAGGGCAAGGGTCAGCGCCCCGAAGACGTGGGCCAGGCCAGCAAGTTCCTGGTATTTGGCAGCGAGAACCACTTCCACACGGAAATGATCGGCGGTGTGGAGCGCGGCGAACTCTATATTCGCCCCCGCGTGCCGATGGACCTGTCGGACGGCGGCGTGCGCACCTTCCAGACCGAGTTCGACGTATCGGCCACCCAGCACAGCGCGGGCAAGTGGCCTGAAATCCACTTCGTAGACGCTGCTCATGTGCCCTGGTCCTCGGAAGAATTTGGCGCAGGCAACGGCGACGACTGGCCCAACTCCATCACCTTCTCAGTGCGAGGTGGCAACGGCGGCAGCACGTCCAACCTGCCCTTGATCGAGACCAATATAGCGGGCGTGCAGAATCGCTACCTGGGTACTCGGGCCTTCTTTACGCCGGTCAACATCCGCGTGCCTATAGTCGTCCGTATGAGCCGCACGATGGCCGCGCTCTATATCAACGGCGACCTGGCGGTGAGGGCCGACTTCAACGCTCCTCTCCCATATACGAGCGGTTACTGGATGCTGGCCCATCGCTCCTGGTATTCGGACCGCGACCACGCAACCTCGCCTGTCATCAACCAGGTCGTTCATTGGGACACCATCCAGTTCGACGGTCCGACGGGCAGCTACAACCCTGTCGTCAAAACTTATATACAATCTACCTGCCCCGGCGTCGTGCGTAATGAACACGGACGGATTGAGGGCTGCCCAAGACTTATCCCCCTCCGAGGCACCAATCTGAACGTACCTGTGAGTATATCAGAGGACGCGAGCACTGCCCGCAGCGCGGTTTTGCGCTTCAGCGGCTATTCGGATAACGGCTCTCTGAGCCTCAGAGTGAACAACGGGCAGCCAATTACGCTCACCGTGGCTACGGGCGGCTACCAAAACGTGCTCAACAGCTACGACATCCCCGTCTCGTCACTCAGGACCGGCCTCAATACGCTGGCGTTTACGACCGCAAGCGCCAACGACGTTGCCATCAGCGAAGTGCAGTTGGAAGTGGTTTTCAACCAGCAGCGCGTCATGAACAGAGAGATGGTCATGGGTCCCATGCCGATGTTGCAGGCCACCGCCAACAACTTCAGGATAGACCACCTGCTTGCCGACCCAGATGTTTACACCGCTACTACCAACCTATATAATATCGGCGGCACTGCGCTGGTTCCCTATACGGTGGAGTTGCTCAATCCTAAGCCCTACCTGACGCTCTCGCAGACTGCTGGTGCGCTGGTATCTCCCTCTTTTGGTGGCGGGGTTACTCCGCTCAATATGCGCTTCAACTTCGCGGGCGTCTCTACCGACGATGAGGGCGACGTGATCGTCGTGCGCGTGAACGGTGGCGTAATGCCCGTGTATATCGGTATATTGGTCGTGGCTTCGGGCGCGACTGCGGCTCCCACCTACGTGACCACCTTCCCGGCGACCACCGCTTTCAATAAAGACGCCATACCCGATTATCATGGGTC
>JBBQIC010000121.1:0-11147 GCA_038324555.1 Chloroflexia bacterium | reverse complement strand
CGTCGCCAGTTGTGGGGTAATTTCACTTATCAAACATCACCACAAGACCACGATGTGTGTTTAGTCCCACGCTCACATGTGGACAGGCTGGCTTACTCTGTCTGCTATTGATTTGTTATTGTACAAAGTCGAGCTTAGAGAATCCTTGGCGAACTTTGCGCTCTTTGCGTCTTTGCGATCCGTTCTACCGTGCCTGCTCACGCATTCTCCGTACTCCTCCGTAATTTCCGCTACGTAATTAAGCGTACCGGGCGCTTGACACATTACATAACGATTGCTATAATCCCTGTGCTTATCATGGGCGTGGGCAGCACCCAGGAATAGAGCTAGTCCTGGTATGTATAGCAGCCCACCATTTTGCATTTGTTGGGCCTTTACCGTTGCGTAAGCTTATGCGAATCCGCCACAAGATATTCGCTGGTTATTTAGCCACCATTACGCTATCTATAGCGTTGGCTGGCGTTTCTTTCGTTGCGATTACGAATATCAACCGCAGCTACAGCAACCTCATAAACCGCGACCAAAAAGTGCTGTTGCAAGCATATAACTTGCGATCAAGTGCGCAGCGTGAAATAGTGGCTGCGCGCACCTACGAGCAATTGGGCGACCCTGGCCTGTACACAGAGTTCGAGAATGCAATCCAGGACCAGGAGAAGGCCATCCGGGAAATAAAACGCCTGCTTGTCGAACCGGAGGACGTACAGGCTTTACAAGGCATCGAAACTGCCAGCTCGAATTACACTCAAGTGGCTCAAAAAAGTATCAAACTGGCGCGCTCAAGCCAGCAGACGGAACTGCTTACCCTGCGGCGCAGCGAGGGCGAACCTGCTAGAACTGCCCTCATCAACAGTTGCGACCGCTTCATAGATAAAAAGGGCAGCCAGGTAGCGACCAAGCAAGCTAACCTTGAGATGCAGGTGAACGAAGCGTCGGCACGCCTTCTGCTGGGGACAGTAATAGGCGTCATGGCGACGCTGTTTGCGGCTGTGTTATTGACCCAGGGATTGACGTCACCACTTCGCAGGCTGATGCGCAGTGTACAAGGCATTTCGTCGGGCGACCTGCAAACCGCTATCGTGGTGAAGTCGCATGACGAGATTGGTGAGCTTGCCAACGTGCTCGAAACGATGCGCCAGAAACTGGCGGAGGTAGCGACGCAAAATGGAACTCTGTTGAACAACGCCCACGAAGAGGCCCAGAAACTGGCGCAGGCCCAACACGGTCTCGAAACCGCCAACGCCGAACTCGCACGTACCCTGGCTACCGAATCTGAGGCTCGTATGCGCATCGAGGAGATAAGCAGGCTCAAAGACGAGTTTGCGGGCATGGTGTCGCATGAACTTAAGACGCCGGTGTCATACGTCTATAATTACGCTACCGCACTTAAGGAGCACAACAACAGCCTCAACGAAGGGCAACGCCACGAATTCCTCACGTCCATACAGAGTGAAGCCATGCACGTACTTACGCTGGTGGACGACATCATGGCTATTTCGCTTCTGGAAGCGGGATCGCTCAAACATCGCTTCGTAGAGACTGATCTGCGCCAGATTACGGACAGCGCGGTGAAGGACCAGCAAATCACAACGCGCAGGCATAAGCTAACGGTCAAAGGGCCGGAGTCTGTGCCGATGCTGGCCGACCCCACTCGGCTGAAGCAGGTACTGAACAATTTGCTCTCGAATGCCATAAAGTATTCGCCACAAGGCGGGAACATCGAAGTTCGCCTCAGAACCAATCCGGGAGACGGCACCGCGCTTATTTACGTGAGGGACTACGGAATCGGCATACTACCCTCTGATGTTCCCAAACTATTCGACCGCTTCACGAGGATCGAGCGCAAAGAAACGATGACTATACCGGGCAGTGGGTTGGGACTTTATATTGCTCACCATATTATCAAGGCGCATCGGGGTTCGCTGTCTCTGGAGCCTGCGCCCGGCAAAGGCACTATTGCCTGCGCAATACTACCACTAGCTGTGGAAAAGCTATCAGCTATCAGCCGTCAGCTATCAGCCCAAAAGCCCTTCGGGCCACAAAGATAAAAGCTGACAGCTAAAGGTTACAGGCGTCATGAAGCTGATAGCGAAACAAGGAGGAGGCATATGGGTGGCTCACCGGAGCGTGAAGTGTCGCCGTATGGAAACGTCGAGGTCAGGCATAACAGGCCGATACGGGTGTTGGTGATTGACGACCAATTTGCCTTTACTGACATGCTGCGCGTCGTGCTGGACCTTGAGAATGACATTTCGGTGATAGGCACAGCCGTCACGGGCGAAGAAGGATTGCGGATGGCGATTGATACCCATCCAGACGTTGTTCTCGTAGACTACCATATGCCAGGCACGTCGGGCCTGGATGTAATAAAGGGTTTGAGGAGAGTCTACAGACCGGCTAAGGTGATAGTGCTCACCAGCGACACAAACGAAGCAACTATGGCAGGAGCCATAGCGGAGGGAGCGGTGGGCTATATCACGAAGCATCAGGCCATAAGGGAGGTAGTGGATGCTGTTCGCAGGGCCTCTGAGGGCGAACCTGTTATACCGCGATTTATGATCCCACGCATATTGTCCCAGTTTCACGTTCAGCAGCAGCAAGAGCAAGAGGCCCAGGCCCTGCGGGAGAAGTTGTCAAGCCGGGAGATCCAGATACTCGAACACCTGGCCAGGGGCGCAGACAACAAAGCTATAGGCGACGCGCTGATTATAAGCCCCCACACAGTACGCACCCATGTGCAGAACATACTGACCAAGATGAAAGTCCATTCCAAACTGGAAGCTGCTACAGTGGCGCTCAAGATGGGGTTGATCAGTATGTCGAGGGACGATGAGTGAGTCTGATTGACGAACATGCACAACTAAAAAGAGCGGCGGCGCATCGGGCGTTGGAGTATGTGCGCGATGGTATGACTGTGGGGCTGGGGACGGGTAGTACAGCAGAGTATGCGCTGGAAGGGCTGGCGGAACGTGTAGCTGGGGGTCTACGGATCGTGGGTGTGCCTACGTCGGAGAAGACAGCCGACATGGCGCGGGGGTTGGGCATTACGCTCTCTACGTTGGAGGAGTGCCCGGAAATAGACGTTACGATTGATGGGGCCGACGAGGTGGACCTGGCTACGCTGCACGTAATAAAGGGGCGAGGGGGCGCGCTGCTGCGCGAGAAGATAGTGGCGCTATCCAGCAAGGAAGAGATCTTGATAGTGGACGGGGGCAAGATAGTAAGCAAGCTGGGGGCGCACGACCCGGTGCCGGTCGAAGTAGTGGCTTTTGGCTGGAGCCGCGCCCGTAAGCAGCTTGAAGCGTTGGGGTGCGACCCGCAACTGCGTAAGTCGCAAGACGGCGCGCCCTATCGCACCGACTCCGGCAACTATCTGCTCGATTGCCGGTTCCCCAGTATAGCCGACCCACCCACGCTTGCCGCACGCATAAAGAGTATCACAGGCGTGGTGGAGCACGGGCTGTTTATTGACATAGCTACACGCATCATAATCGCACGCCCAGGAGGGGTTCAGATTGTTGAGCGGCGATGACGATAAGGGATAAACGAGGAACGGTACGATATAGAAGCTATGGTCTCTCAACCTTACGAACTAATTTGATTTTATCACTCTCCGCCAACCTGGAAACGGCGATAGGCGAGGCCCTCAGCGCGCTTCCGCCCTCCCAATGGATCAGCGCGGCTCGCTCCTTGAGTGAGCAGTACCGCGCCGAACGTGGGCCTGTGCCGCGTGCGATGGCCCAGGGGCACGCGGCGGCGCTCGGCTACGCGGCGATGATATTGCCCGCCGCTTACGCGCAACTGAGCGGGGCTATGTCTGAGGTGGCAGAGCGTGTTCCAGATTGGACGCCCGCTTCGATGCTAGATATAGGCAGTGGACCCGGTACGGCGTTGTGGGCGGCAGTAGATCGCTGGCCGTCTTTGCAATCGCTAACCGCCTGGGAGCGCGAGCCTGCTTTCATCGCCCTGGGTCGGCAACTGGCAAGGGCCAGTGATAATCCAGCTATTGTCCAGGCGCGTTGGGCGCAAGTTACCCTGGGCGGCGCCTTCCCGCGCCAGGAGGGTAGATATGACCTGGTTGTGCTGGGCCATGTGCTCAACGAGTTGAGTGGGTCGGTACAGCGAGAAGTGGTGTCGTTCGCCTGGGCACATTGTGACGGTGTATTGCTCATCGTGGAGCCTGGCACGTCTGCCGCCTTTCCCAACGTGAGGGACGCACGGGAACAGTTGCTCGAGTTAGGAGCAAAGACCCTTGCGCCGTGCGCGCACGACGCGCCCTGCCCATTAGCCGACGATTGGTGCCACTTCCCTCAAAAGCTGCATCGGCCTGTTTACCAACGGAGGGCGAAGGAAGGCTCGGCGGGTTGGGAGGAGAGCAAGTTTTCGTATGCCGCTATGGCCAGGTTCGCGCCCGACGAGGCTATATGGGGCAGGCTCATTCACCAGCCGCACGCCAGCAAAATTGGCGTCCAATTGACGGTCTCCAGTCGTGAGGGTATCGTCAAGCCCCGCGTCTCGAAGCGTAATCGCGAGTTGTACAAGCGACTTGGCGACTTGCGCTGGGGCGATGCGCTTGCCGATGCGTTGCCTGTTGAACAGCCATAAAAAAAGAACCCCAGCCTTTCGACTGGGGTCCCTTACTGTTTCTGAGCATCACCGGCGAAACAAAGCCTAAGCGTTTACCTCGCCGATGATGCTCTTAAGTTCACACGTACTCATAAGCATCACCTCCTTATACTTAAAACAGAGACCACACGATAAAGATTTTTGCGATGATTGAGGTCCCGTTGATATGAGTATAACAAAGGGTAAGGCTATATGTCAAGACACAATTCTTCCAATATTTAAGTCATTTTCTCAAGTAAAGGATAACTCCTGTTTGGTAGAGACATTCTATTGAACAAAAGACACTCTAAGAGTGTCTTTTGTTCAAAGAAGATAATTGCGTCGTGCACCCTTTGTCGATGATAGCGCCCCGGCTTACGCCCGCCAGCCAGCTCCGACCAGGCAACCCTACGGCACCCGAAAGTTTCTATTTACCGCTGCTTCCTTCCGGACCTGACGGGGTTCATAGGCTTCCGCCGCGCAGGACCCGGCCTTCAACGCCGCTTAACTGACGCAGTCCCCAAGCGCTAGACCTCGAAAGGGAATTCAACCCCGCTGTAGCGGATTGCGGGTACAGGGCACCGCTAGCTCCCCGTCTAGCACGACCTTTTCACTGTACCTAATAGTGTGGGTAATGTCAAGGTATGGTTCTATCTGGCAGGGTCTACTATGAAAATAGGGATCGGGGATCAGGGATCAGGGGTCGGGGACCATTTTCATGCGCGGTTGTGAGCCGTAGGCTCATGATGTACTATTCAAAGTCGCTGCTTTGACGATGGACGATGGGGCAGCCCGCAGTTGTGTCTGATCGCATCGTCTATCGTCCGTCGTCCATCGTCAAAGCGGTGTAAGTTCTAGACTTCGAAAAAACCTGCTATCTGGTATGCTATAATATTGGCGCAAGCAATCGAGAGCAAGCGTTGAAGTTAAGTAGGTGATGCAGCATGGCGCTCCAGGTTCCGCGCAAGCGATTTACAGTTCAAGAATACTACCGAATGGCAGAAACCGGTGTGCTGAGGGAAGAGGACCGGGTTGAGCTTATTGAAGGTGAGATACTAGAAATGGCTCCCATCGGTGTGCGTCATGCAACGTGTGTTGATCGTCTGAACAAATCACTCAACCGCCTCTTGCCGGATGAATTGATAGTGCGTGTCCAGAGTCCCATCCATATCGGTGATTACTCCGAACCTGAGCCTGATATTACCCTACTCAAACCGCGCGATTACGCCAACGCCGAAGAGCATCCCGGCCCTGATGACATACTCTTAGTGATAGAAGTCTCTGATACTACATTGGGCCTTGACCGCCGGATGAAGGTTCCTTTTTACGCTCGCGCAGGTATTGTTGAGGTATGGATAGTCAATCTACAGCAGGATGTGATTGAGGTCCACTCACATCCCGGCGGAAACGCCTATCGAAAGCTTAGACGTTTCCATCGCGGCCAGACTATTCCCATATCAGGCGTCGGCGTCACTCTTCGCGTTGACGACATTATTCCAAGATAGGGTGAGGGAATAGGGTGAGGGAGTAGGAATAAGAACTACTCCCTCACCCTACTCCCTCACCCTACTCCCTCACCCTACTCCCTCACCCTACTCCCTCACCCTACTCCCTCACCCTGACACCCCAGCGCCTAATAGGGTATAATAGGCTGCATATTTGCTTTGGAGGTACGGATAGCTTATATGGACAGGTGGTTGCCCAGTGGTTATGGATTCCGGCGGTCGGCGCTCATGTTGGCCGTGGGCGTTGCCATAGTCGGCCTCGGACTGGCGATGCTCTTGACAAATTTGTATCGCCAGAACATTGTAGACAATACGGGCACGACTCCATTCTATTACGTCACACTCCAATTCATATCGCACCCCTGGCGAGAAATATTTGTCGGGCTTGTGGGTATAGGGCTGGTGGCCTGGGGGGCGTGGGGCATGAGTCGCTCGGTCCGTATGGCTACCGCCGAGGGGCATAGCATGGAGTCGCCTATGCTGGCTCCTATTCGGGCCGCTCAACGCGCCGACGGCCCTCTGTTTGTGGCTATAGGCGGGGGTACGGGTATGCCGACCTTGCTGCGCGGCCTGAAACACGTTACCGATAACATCACGGCGGTAGTCAACGTGGTAGACGATGGCGGCTCATCGGGTCGCCTGCGCCGCGATCTCGGCATCCTGCCCCCCGGAGATTTCCGCAACAACCTGGTAGCCCTGTCCGACGTCGAACCCCTCATGACCGAGCTTTTCCAGCATCGTTTCGAGGGAGCTGGCGACCTGGAAGGGCACTCATTTGGCAACCTCTTCCTCGTGGCGATGACCGGCATCACGGGCAGCTTCGAGCAGGCGATACGCGAGTCGTCCCGTGTGCTGGCGGTGCGCGGCAACGTCTTACCTTCGTCACTATCCGACATAGAATTATATGCCGAGTTGCAGAACGGGGAAGTGGTCAAAGGCGAGTCGGTCATACCGCGCACGCCGGTACCCATCAAGCGGGTCTTTATGAAACCCACCCACGCGCCCGGCTATCCCGAAGCCATCTCTGCAATATTGCACGCCGATTGCATAGTGCTTGGTCCCGGCTCGCTTTTCACAAGCATTATGCCCCCTCTGCTCGTCGAGGATATAGCCCGCGCCGTGAAGCGCAACTTGCACGCCGTGAAAATCTTTATTTGCAACGTGGCTACGCAGCCGGGCGAGACCGATGGCTTTGGAGTGGTAGAACATGTCCAGGCCCTGCACGACCATATTGGCACGGGCCTGTTTGACTATGTGTTATACAATTCTAACCTGTCGAGTGCGAAAGACATCAAGCCCGAGTGGGCCGTGTCAGTGGTTACGCTCGACCATGAGGCGGCTGCCCGCTTTCACAATCTGGAGTTCGTGCCCGCCGACGTGGTGCGAGACGACAATCCTCTGCGGCATAATCCCGCAAAGCTGGCAGACGCCGTTATACAGCTCTATCAGAGTCACGCAGGCAAGAGCGTGCCCCGCAACGGTCGCACAGACACGGTAACGGAGACTATGGGGGTGAGGGAATAGGGTGAGGGAGTAGGATAAGAACTATTCCCTCACCCTATTCCCTCACCCTAATCAACAAAATAGGAAAGGAGAAATGAAATGGTTATGAAAGTAGGCATCAATGGGTTTGGGCGCATCGGGCGGCAGGTGTTTAAGGCTCTGCGCGACTACTATCCTGATGAGATACAGGTGGTGGCGGTCAACGATTTGACCGACAACCACACCCTCGCTCACCTCCTCATGTACGACAGCAATTACGGCGCTTTCGATGGCGACGTGTCGGCTACAGAGGACACTATCATGGTAGACGGCGACGAGATAAAGTCTTTCGCCGAGCGCGACCCAGCCAAACTGCCCTGGGGCGAGTTAGGAGCCGAGATCGTCGTCGAGTCGACGGGCGTGTTCACTAATGCGGAAAAGGCCAGGGCGCATATTGCCGCCGGGGCCAAGAAGGTGATAATCAGCGCACCCGCAACAGGCGAGGACATCACCATCGTCATGGGGGTGAACCAGGACCGGTATGACCCACGCGAACATAACATCGTCTCTAACGCTTCCTGCACGACCAACTGCCTCGCGCCCGTCGCCAAGATAGTGCTCGAACGCTTTGGCATCGTCAAGGGTCTGGTGACCACGGTACATTCTTATACCAACGACCAGGTGATACTCGACTTCCCACATAAAGACCTGCGCCGCGCTCGCGCCGCCGCCCTGAACATTATCCCGACTACCACGGGCGCTGCTCGCGCCCTAGCTCTCGTGCTGCCCGAACTCAAAGGCAAATTCGACGGCTTCTCCCTGCGCGTGCCCACTCCTACAGTGTCTATAATTGACTTCGTGGCCGAGATAGAGAAGACGGCCACGGTCCAGGACCTCAACGGAGCATTCGAGGAGGCTAGCCAGAACGAATTGGTGGACATCATGGACTATACAGAGGAGCCTCTGGTAAGCATGGACTTCAAAGGCGACCCGCACTCCTCAATCGTAGACGGCCTGAGCACGATGGTCATAGGCAACAATCTGGTGAAAGTGGTCGCCTGGTACGACAACGAATGGGGCTACGCCTGCCGCGTGGCAGACTTGACGAACTTTATGGCGGAGAAGGGGGTCTAGGGAATAGGGTGAGGGAATAGGGTGAGGGAATAGGGTGAGGGAATAGGGTGAGGGAATAGGAATAAGATCTATTCCCTCACCCTACTAACGGAGTGAGCAATGAACAAAAAGACCATTCGTGACATCAACGTTGAGGGTAAGCGCGTGCTGGTCAGGGTGGACTTCAACGTGCCGCTTGATGAGAATGGGCAGATTACGGACGATACCCGCATACGCGCTTCACTGCCTACGATAAAGTACTTGCTTGAACATGGAGCGGCGGTTATTTTGATGTCGCACCTGGGGAGACCGAAAGGTGGACCTAACCCAAAGTATAGCCTCAAGCCTGCCGCCATACGTTTGGAAGGGTTGCTGGGTGACGGCGTACAGGTGAACTTTGCGAATGATTGCGTGGGACAGGAAGCGCGAGAGGCCGTCGTAGGGGCGCAATGGAGCGAAGCGAAATCCCGTGCGCCCCTACAGCCTGGACAGGTATTGCTCCTGGAAAACCTGCGCTTCCACCCAGAAGAAGAGGCCAATGACACCAATTTTGCGAAGGACCTGGCATCGCTTGCCGATATATATGTCAACGACGCCTTCGGTTCTGCCCACAGAGCGCACGCTTCGACGGCGGCCGTGGCGGGTTATCTGCCCGCCGTTGCGGGGTTCCTCATGGAGCGTGAGTTGAGCATCATGGGCAAGGCGCTCGAAAACCCTGAGCATCCTTTCGTGGCTATCCTGGGCGGAGCCAAAGTGTCCGACAAGATGGGCGTAATAGGCAATTTGCTCGGCAAAGTGGATACGCTTATCATCGGCGGCGGCATGGCAAACACATTTCTCAAGGCGCTTGGCTCTCATGTTGGGGAGTCGCTCGTAGAAAACGACCGTTTGAAGGACGCCGAGGCACTGGCGGGCCGCGCCAATTTACAAAACGTCAAATTGATGCTGCCCCACGACGTAATGATTGCGTCGGCGTTCAGCGCGGACGCGGAGCGCAAGATGGTTGACGTGCGCGAGGTGCCGGATACCATTTCTGATTCTGGCGCAGGATGGCGTATACTAGATATAGGATCCGAAACCGCAAAGGAGTATGCAGGAGCAATACGCGGCGCTAAAACAATAGTATGGAATGGGCCTATGGGCGTGTTCGAGATGGAGCCTTTTGCCCAGGGCACACTTGCCGTAGCCCAGGCAGTGTGCGACGCTACTCGTGATGGTGCGACCAGCATTGTGGGTGGCGGCGATTCGGTGGCGGCGGTCGAACAGATGGGCCTCGCCGGTTGCGTAACCCATATCTCCACCGGCGGCGGCGCGTCGCTGGAGTTCCTGGAAGGTCAGACCCTCCCCGGCGTAGCCGCACTAAACAATTATGAATTATGAAATAAGAATTATGCGTCGTTTCATTTCATAATTTATGATTCTTATTTCATAATTATTATAGCAGAGAGGATATAGGCCAGAGTATGAGTAACGATATGACCCGTAAAGGCGAGACGCGGTCGGGCGCGCCTGCGAACGCCAAACCGAATGGAGCCAGGACATCGGCGAGCAAGGCCCCTGCTAGCAGACCATCTGCTCCCCCGCCCAAAGCTGGAATGTCCAGGAGCGGGGCAGGTTCGCAGCCGTCTCAACGACAGATGTCCGGGCAGCAGCCACCACAGCGAAGGCCCTCAGCTCCGCAGCCAAAGGCTTCTTCCAGCTTTAGCAGCCGCGATCTAACCCTGCTCATCGGTGGCGTGATGCTTGTAGTGTTCGTGGTTATCGGCGTATTGCTCTTTACAAGCAAGAATTCGTCTTCCAGCAGCACAGCAAGTACGCCTACCGGCGTAACAAGCGCCGATACTGGTGGTAGTAATACACCTGCGGTCATCCTGGCGCCCGAAATGGCTGCTACTTTGACGGCGGGCACAGGGAATCCCGACGTACAGGCCGCGAAGACCGCTCTGGCCTCCCACCAGAACATCACGCCCGTGCCCACAGGCCAACTGGCGCCCGATTTTACCTTGCCCGGCAACGACGGCAAGACGTATACTCTCAGTTCATTCCGGGGTAAGTCGTCTGTCCTCATGGAATTTATGGCCCCCTGGTGCCCGCATTGCCAGAACGATTCCAAATTCCTGAACGAGGTGTACGATGCCTTCAAGGGCAAGAACCTGCAAATGCTGGGCGTGAGCGCGCACCCTTATGGCCGCGACTGGGAGGACAAAAAGGGAAACCCTACTACGTCAACCCCCATAAGCATGGCGGACCTGACCTGGTTCCGCGATATGTTCCACGTACAGTATCCTTTGCTCCTGGACAAATTGGTCAAGTCTGCCGACGATTATGGAATAGAATACTTCCCGACTATTTACATCCTTGACATTGACGGCAAAGTCGCCTCCCAGATACAGTCCGAGCAGGGCAACCCCATTACTACCGCGCGGATTACGGGCGAACTCAACA
>JBBQIC010000120.1:0-11187 GCA_038324555.1 Chloroflexia bacterium | reverse complement strand
GGATTGCCCAACAGACGCATCAGCAGGTCAACGCGCGTCAACCCGTCCATGTTGAGGGCGTAGGTTATGCCCGGCACCTTTTCGTAGTTGGTGAAGCTGTTTATATAGTTGTAAGCCTGTTTGTAATTCATGCATATGAATGATATTCATTAGCCATCCAGCGCGATTTGCATACATACACTAATGGCCTCGAAGTTTGTTAGGCGTGATCCTGATGGGGAGGGAATACTTAGATGCGAAATTGGCAGGCGTCTGAAAACCCCTGGCGATGAAGTCCTTGTATTTTTCGACGTATGCTGGGTTTTGGTCGGCGGGAGGGTCGTTTGGCGAGATATGCGCCTCGCCCGTAACTACGACTATGTCTCCTCCCTGGCCGTTGCCGTCTAAATTAAGCGAGACCCTGGGGTTGCGCTCGATGTGCGCTATGCGGGCCGCGTCGGGCAGGCTGTAGACAAGAAAAGTCTCGCCGTCCCACAGGAACCAGACAGGGTTGGGCTGGGGGGTGCCGTCTGCGCCGACTGTGGTGAGCCAGATCACATGGTCATCGCGCAAGCGGCGTGTTGCACGTTCGCCAAATGGTGTTGATGGAATAAGCATAGTTAAGCTAAAATCTCCTCTACTTTTATGGTTCCTTCAAGTCCTCCGGGCAAGGTCAGGGTTTCGCCACGCTTTGCTTGCCTCACTTGCTTGTACTCGCCCTCAGCCGGGCTGGAATAGACCTCGATAACTCTACCTTGCAGGTTGACTATCCAATATTCGGGGATGCCATCCTCAGCGTATAGCTTCAGTTTTTTGCCCCTGTCATATCTTATGGTAGTTTCCGCTACCTCGATCAGTAGAAGCACATCCTGGGACGTAGGAGGTGATTTGGCGGACAGATCGCTGCGGGGCCTGAGCAAGACGAGGTCGGGCTGCGGGCGCGAGTCGCTGAGGTTGAGGCGTATGGGGTTTTGCGACCAGACAATTGCCTTGTCATTCACCAGCCTATTAAAGAGTCTATCTAAATCTGCCACGCAAAATGCGTGGTTATCGCCAATGGGGGGCATACTTACGATCTCTCCTCTGATAAGCTCAATGCGGTCGTCTGGCGCAAAGACGCCTCGATCTATCATCTCCAAGTATTCGTCTATGCTGAATAGACGCGACTCTTTTTGTAGTGCCATGTAGCTCACCTGCCTTGTTCTCAGTATTTAGCCTCTTTTTCGTCTTCGCCTCCTGATTTAGGGTCATTATAGCACACATTCTGCTCTGAACCCTCTAACCCCAGCCGTTGTCAAACGGGCGCAGCCTCTGGTATAATCCTGGGGAACTACTGCCTTTGACGCCACTGTAGAAAACGTGAGGTGATGATATGTCCGGACACAGCAAATGGGCTACAATCAAGCGAAAGAAGGGCGCAACCGATGCCAAGCGAGGCCAGCTTTTCACCAAATTTACACGTGAAATAACTGTGGCCGCCAAAGAGGGTGGGGGGGATCCAGACACTAACTTCCGGCTGAGATTGGCTGTGCAGAAGGCGCGGTCGGAGAACATGCCCGCCGATAATGTCCAGAGGGCCATTCAGCGAGGGACGGGGTCTGGCGAAGGCGCAGCCAATTACGATGAAATCATGTACGAAGGCTACGGGCCGAACGGCGTGGCTTTCCTGGTGCAGACGCTCACCGACAACCGCAATCGCGCCGTCGCAGAGGTGCGCTCTATATTCAGCAAGATGGGCGGTTCGCTCGGTGAGGCCGGTTCGGTCGCCTGGATGTTTGATCAGCGCGGACTAATTCTCGTCGAGCCGAAGAGCGGCCAGGAACCCGACGAAATAGAGCTTGCCGCCATAGACGCGGGCGCGGAGGACGTGCAGGTTGACGGCGACGGTCAGGTAGAAGTGGTCACGGCTTTTAACGACCTCAAGCAAGTCCAGGATATGCTCGCCGCACAGGACATCAACGTGGTAAGCGCAGAACGGACGATGGTCCCCAAGACGACTATGTCGCTCGATGAAAAAGGCATGGAGCAGGTAATCCGCCTGATAGACCGCCTCGAAGAACTAGACGATGTGCAGACTGTGTACACCAACCTCGACCTCGCTGGCGCTGAAGAGCTAATAGCAAGCCTCTCCTGAATTATGAAGTAAGAATTGTGAATTATGAGAGGTGATTCCTAATTCTTACTTCATAATTCATAATTTATTACATGTTGACGTTAGGAATCGATCCAGGCACCGCTATCATGGGCTACGGCCTTGTGGAGGGCGGTGCTGCTGATTCCAGGGGGCAGACGCGCACGGAGGACTTGCAGTTGGTGGAGTACGGTGCGCTGCGCACGCCAGCCAACGCCCCTATGTCCGAGCGTCTGCCTATGCTCTATACCGAGCTGATGGACTTGCTCAACGAGCACAAGCCGGACTCGATGGCTATTGAGCAGCTTTTCTTCAACAAGAACGTGCGGACCGCCTTGTCTGTGGGCCAGGCGCGGGGCGTGGCTATCCTGGCAGGGGCGCACGCGGGCGTCAACATAGCTGAGTACACTCCCCTCCAGGTGAAGCAGGCCGTGGTGGGCTACGGCAGGGCTGAGAAGGAGCAGGTGCAGAGTATGGTAAAGATACTGCTGCATATGGACCACATCCCCCAACCCGACGACGCCGCCGACGCCCTCGCGGTGGCAATTTGCCACATTCATTCGTGGGCGTATATGGCTAGGGTGAGGGAATAGGGTGAGGGAATAGGGTGAGGGAATAGGGTGAGGGAATAGGGTGAGGGAATACGAATAAGAACTACTCCCTCACCCTACTCCCTCACCCTACTCTCCATGCCATGAAACAACGACTCGACATCCTGCTAGTAGAACGCGGCCTTGCCGAGACCCGCGCTCGCGCTCAGGCTTTGATAATGGCCGGAGAGGTGATGGTGGACGGGCAACGCGCAGATAAGGCTGGAATGCTTGTCAGCGCCGATGCGCGGGTGGAAGTGAAAGCATCGCTACCTTACGTGAGCAGGGGCGGTCTGAAGCTGGCACACGGTATTGAGGTCTTTGGTTTAGCGTCACGCATAGACGGGAAGATAGCGTTGGATATAGGCGCTTCGACGGGCGGCTTTACCGATGTGCTGTTGCAGAACGGCGCGACCAAAGTGTACGCTGTAGACGTGGGCACCAACCAACTCGCCTGGAAGCTGAGGCAAGACCCTCGCGTAGTTTCGATGGAGCAGACCAACATCCGATACCTGCAATCACTCCCCGAACTTGCCGACCTGGCGACCGCCGACGTGTCGTATATTGGGTTGGAACTGGTCGTTCCGGTGGCGGTGCGGCTGACCAAGCCCGATGCCTTCATGGTGGTGCTGATAAAGCCGCAATTCGAGGCGGGGCGCGAGCAGGTAGGCAAGGGCGGGGTGGTGCGCGATTTGGGGGTGCATCGTGATATAATACGGCGATTGGGCGCAACGTGGCAGGCGCTCGGCCTGCATTTCGCCGGGCTGACCCGCTCGCCGATAGTGGGACCTGCGGGCAATATTGAATACCTGGCGTATTTGGAGAAAGTGGGGCATGCCCCGTTCAACCTTGAGGAAGCGATTGGTGCGATAGGGAATAGGGTGAGGGAGTAGGTGAGGGAGGATAGAGAGGTTGTCGTTATGTCAAATTATGATGCGAATGGTAAGTCTGAGGATAGAGACGGAGCGTCTCAGGCGGAGGGGGTGGTAGCAAGTGAGAACGGCGGTCACTTAGTGGTGGGTGTGGACGTTGAAGCGCCGGAGGTGGGTATAGCTCCCGCGCAGCGGCCCGTCAGGAAGGTTGGGTTTATCGTCAACGATACGATAGAGAGCGCCATCAAGCAGGCGCACGACACTGCGCGACTGCTTACAGTCAGGAACGTAAAGGTTGTCGAATCGCACTCGGCGTCGCCGGAGACGAGCGTCAACTGGACGGAAAAGGACGGGCTGGACCTTATTTTTACCTTTGGGGGCGACGGCACGATGCTGCGCGCGGCGCGCTACGCTGGCCCCTTACAGGTGCCGCTCGTGGGGGTCAACCTGGGGCGCGTGGGCTTCCTCACGGAGCTAAACCCCTGGCAGGTCCAGGAGCGTTTGCCTCTGTTTCTTTCGGGCAATTACTGGTTGGAGAAGCGGGCGATGCTGCGCGCCGAACTGTGGCGAGGCGGGCAACTAGTCAATACGTTCCTGGCTTTGAACGATGTGGTGGTGGCGCGCGCCGCCTTGTCCCGCGTGGTGAACTGCTCGTTGAGCGTGAACGGACACAAGGTCACTACCTACGTAGCAGATGGGGTGATAGTGGGGACGCCAACGGGTTCGACCGCTTATTCGATGGCGGCGGGCGGGCCTATCATGCACCCCGAACTGCAAAGCATCGTAGTCACGCCCATTGCACCGTATCTCACGGTCATCAAGAGCCTCGTGCTGCCAAACGACAACAAGCTAGATTTGCACATAGAGACCGACGACGAAGCCTTCCTGACCGTAGACGGACAGTTGCACGTAGCCATGCGCAACGGTGATACTGTCAGCCTGACGACCCCGCCTAACCCCTGCCTGTTCGCCCGCGTGCAAGACCGGGCGTATTTTAGCTCGACGTTGGTCAACAGGCTAAGAAGGGCGGGGTAGAAGTTTGTGAAACGTGAAACGTGATGGCATAATTCACGTTTCACGTTTCACGTTTCGTTTCACGTTTCGTTTCACGGGCTGATAGGGGGCGCGCCTTCCTGGCCGAAATTGCGCTTCATGAGATTGAAGTCGGAGATATTGACAAAGCAATCCCCTGTGAAGTCTGCCCTGTCGTCGTATCCTGGGTCTCCACACCCCTTGCCGAATGTCACCTTCATTATGTTGAAGTCGGAGATGGTGATGTAATTATCATTGTTGGCGTCTCCTACCCTCATCAAGCCAATCTCTACGCTGGTGATTGGGTCTCCGTTCAACGTGACTAAACCCGAATTCGCCAGGTACTTGGGCCCTTTGACCCGCCAACTGTACGCGCCGTTAGCTAGACCGCCCACCGACACAGAGAAGTTGCCGCTCCCATCGGTAGTCTGGCTGGGATAGCTCACCTCCGTAGTATCCGACTTGAGGGTGAGGGTGACGGGCAGTTGCTGTAGAGGGTCAGGTTGAGGCGGGCGGCCCTGCCAATTCGCGTGTCCGGCCAGCGTATCCTGTGCTACAGGCGTGTTGGTCGGCGTTGGCATCGGCGTTGGAGTGGCGCATGGGTCGGCATACCGCTCGGTGAGCGTCCACATCCTATTATCGGGACTTTGATAGCCCACCGCCCATACGTCCGTTGGCGAGGCGGCTGTAATACCAAAGAACTCATTGTCTGTTATGCCTGGGTTTGGACTATTGGCTACACTCCATTGCGTGCCGTCCCAGTGTTCCACGAGCGTACCGTAATTGTAGAAACCTGCTGCCCATATGTCATTTGTTGAGACTGCTGCCACAGTTTGTAGAAAATCCATGCTTGGACTAGGAACGATGCTCCACTGCGTACCGTCCCAGTGCATTGTCAGAGTGTTAACGGATGGAAATCCGTAAGCGCCTACCGCCCACACATCGTTCGTAGAGATCGCTGTAACTGCGTACAGATGATTTATCCCAGCACCATTAGGGCTTGGGATGATGCTCCATTGCGTGCCGTCCCAGTGCATGGTCAACGTTTGGTCCATGTTACCATTGTTGTACTCGCCAACTGCCCATACATCATTTGCTGAGATTGCTGCAACGCCGTACAGCCATTCACTTAGGCCAGGGTTGGGATCTGGACTGGGAACGCTACTCCACTGCGTGCCATTCCAATGCCAGATTATGCGCTGGTATCCCCTAGAGAAGTAGTAATCACCAACTATCCATACGTCATTTGAAGAGACCGCCGCGATGCCATTCAACTCTATCTCATAGTTGTTTGGGCCTGCGCCTGGCACGATGCTCCATTGATTTCCATCCCAATGTTCGATAAGGCCACCGAGGCTGAAGCCTACGGCCCATATATCGGTAGCTGAAACTGCCGACACCGCACGCAACTCATTTTCATCATAGTCGGGGTTAGGGCTTGCGACAACGGACCACTGCCCTCCGTCCCAGCGCTCAATTAGTGTTCGCTTTGCGCCGATGGCGCACCCGTTCACCCCAACGGCCCATACATTATTTGACGAAACCGCCTCCACAGCGTTCAGGTAGTTACATCGCGTACTGGCATTGGGACTTGTGACCACGTTCCATGCAAGCCCGCATACGGGCGTGGGCGTTGACGTCTGAGTATCTAGCAGCTTGGCCGATATGAGGTTTGACTCAGACGCCGCTTCTGTGGACGAGATATGTATGCCTCTTGTTATCGTCCCGAATACTACCTGGGACATTAGGGTTGATATGAGCATCAACAATAGAGTAAGCAAAGCGCGCAACATGATAACGCGTAGCCTGATAATTGGTAGAGGGGATTGACGATCATCCATGGCCTTGTCCTTTCCTACAGCCGGGTATTTAGTGTAGATATTTGGTGTAAATACCTGGTAAGAGCAACTCCTACTAAGGGCTCGCGCCGAAACAAGGTGACGCAAATCAGACAAGACAGGGCACTTTCGACATCTAACCAGCGCTTGTAAATTGTCACGTTATTTCAGCGGGCCCTCTAAGTATTCACACCAAGTATTTGTTTAGCTCACCCCTACTATTGGGGTGGTGGTAAGACTGTAAACGTGCGTCTAGGAGTACAAGGTCCAGAGGGGTTTTGGCACATATAGACGCTCCAGACGCCTATTGGAGAGGATGCGCCCGGTTGCAAGGTCATTCCGGCTAACCCGTGATCAATGACAGGTTGAGGCGTGCAAACGTATGCCTGGCCGGGAGCCGCATAGCAGATGTTGACTGTAGTTCCTGGGTCGGCGCTGAAGCGGCTGGCCTGGAGGCTGAATCGCTGCACTCCCACTGTATCAGCGTTGGGGACGATGGATAAATCAACCGTGCCGGTCGGGCGTTGGGCCGCTGCCATGGTTTTGTACATGTCCATAAGCCCCCAACCAGTATCGTTGTCAAAACCTGGGCAGGGGGCGCCATTGTAGCAGGGCAGGTCTTTAGAGTAAGACTTCATAAACTGCCAGACGTCATTGTTCGAGTAGCCCATCGAGGTTATAATTCCGGCCATGCCGGAAACCATCGGCGCTGAGAAACTGGTTCCACGCGCTCGGTCCGTATAAGTATTGGTGTTGCAGGCGGAAGACTCGGTCGGCGTTGTGCTGAGTATGTCCTGCCCATCCTCTTGACGGTATGGGGCCATGAAGTCGAGTTGTTCCCCGTACACGCTGTCCACGTAGCGAGTGCCGAGCCTACTGCCGCCTATGCAGAGCACAAGATTGTTGTTAATGGGCCATCCATACTGCACATCGTCCTGTAACTGTCCAAAGGAGCATGGGTAACGAGCAGTATTTCCACCGATAGGTAAATTGCCTGCGGCAGCAACCAAGGTAATGCCTCGATCATAAGCATTGAGAATCGCTCCTCTAAGCGCCTGGATTGCATCATTAGGTTGTGATGGATCGCAGCCTGGTACTCCTCTTGAGCAACCCCAACTCATATTTATCACCGTGGCTCCGTGGTCTTTTGCCCAATTGACACCGGTTATGGCATCTGCCAGGAAGCCAGATGGTGCACAGCCTCCGTTGTCAGTGAGGACTTTCACGACCAAAGGCCAGGCAGTATAGCCCGAGCCTGCTATATATTGGCCGTTATTGGTATCTGCCGTTGCCAGCCCGGCGACGCGCGTTCCGTGACTTGTCGTATCGACTGAGGGATCGGAAGGATCATCTGAGACCACGCTGTGCCAGTTGTCCACCTTGTACTTGTGGCTGAAATCGGGGTGCGATATATGATCGGTGCCGCCACCATTCGATCCATTCCCGCCGTCAACGCCATCGTCCAGGATAGCCACCAGCGAAACTTGATGCTGACCGACAGCGAATTGCCAGCCCCCGTTATGGCCTGGGATGGTGCGGGCGTTGCAGGTGAGAAGGGGTTCTTGTTGGCCGATGAGAGGGTCATTCGCGTCGTCGTGGAAGCCACTCACAATGGTATTGACGCTGGCTACCTCCAAGAGGGGATTGCCCCGCAAGGCGTTCGCCACGGCTAAGGCCCTGCCAGAGGCAACCTTGGCTACGAAAGCCCTCTCTTTGTAGATGGGGCGACCCATGCGCATGGCGTTGGCGGCCATAAGAGCATTCTGCTGGTCAATAGGCACATCCGGCCTGAAGCGGAGTATAACTTCGTCTTGCGCGAAAGTGTCGTTTGGACCTATACGAACTGGCCGATTGGCATAGTATTCAGGGCCAAGCCGGTCGGAACGGTAGTCTGGGGCCGAAATGAATGTACCCTGGGCATCGTTTAGCCAGAGGCTAACGTTGGGGGGGGGTAGGGTTGGCATGTAGATTTCCTGCGGCTGGGATAAAAACGAAGGCTAGAGCGAGCAGCACTGCCACCGGAGTGCGTAGAATTCGGAGTTTCATTGCTTTATCCTTTCTCCTGTATATGGGTATGGTCAACTGCAACTGAAAACGCTTGCCCTTACGTACCGTTGATGGTGGAGTTATAAAAGGGCTTTATAACCCGATCAGCAATGTTGCCAAATGCCAGACAGGTAGGCGCAATCCGCTCCTTGTCACCAGCCTTCGTAACTTATTCTTTCGTGCGCGCTTCACCCCCTTTTCTTGTTGGACCGTGCTTCCTAGGGCGCGGTCAGGGCGTATAAAGCCTCCCCTTAGCCAGAGATTATACATCCATTTTCCGGAAAAGTATAGGATTAAACTCGCTCAATTTTGTCTGGCAAACAGGCTGCACGGGGCAGCGACGAGTAGCGACTCATTACCGCAGGCGACCCAACATAGACCACATGTCCCCTAACAGTTGCAGAATAAAAGGCAGGCTCATTACCAGCAGCAAGATGGCGTAGAAGATTCTGATCCACTTGGAGGGTTTGGACCAATCGCTCGCGTAGCCCTGGGTGCCATAGGGGTTACTGGAGCGTGGACGCAATAATTCTGGATACTGGGGCTCTTCGACGGGGCTGTAATAGGGCGACCCCTCCTCATATTCGGTGTTGGGTTGTAGCCTACGCTGGGCGTTGGGCGATTGCTCATCGGACCAGTACCAGCCTTTGAGCGCGTCGCCTTGTGTGCGGCGTACATCTTGAAGGGCGCGCAGATCGGCCTCGGTAGGCAGCCTGGCCCAGCCTTCCGGCAGATCGCTCCCTTCTGAGGACGCAAGGACGCCTTCACCATGGCCTGCATTATCTGAGATAGCGGCATCGCTAACGGCCTCTGCCTCCTCCTCCTCGTCCTCGCTTGCGTCCCATAGGCGGGGGTCGCCAAAGCCGGTGTCAGGAGGCGCGTCTATCAGCTTGCGGGCGTCTCGGAAGCGATGGAGGGGTACGAGCAAGTCCTGCGGCACGAAGTCGTTGTGGCTGAACTCAGCAATATCGGCGCTGCGCGAGCGAAACATCAGCACAGGTATGCCCGCATCTTCAATCTGGCCCTTGATGAAACTGCCGATGATGGCATTGGGCACGTTGGTCACGACGGTCCAACGTGGGTTCACATCAGGGTTTAGCTCGCCCTTTATTAGCTCCAATTTCGGGCGGGTTTCGAGGGGAGCGCCGCAATCCGGGCACACGTCCACCCAGGATTCGTATTCATACCCACATTTGGGGCAGCGTTTTGTTTGTTCTGTTGCCATAAAAAGAAGTGGAATTCAAACAAAATCACTGCGCGATTTTGTTTGAATTTCTAGGTTTAGTTCCTTACTATATATTTTCACTATATATTTTCGGTTACTGTATAGTAAGATTATAACCGAAATAGGAGTATCTACGCCGCTTGCATCTATCCGCGAATTGCAACAGAACGTGTTAGCGCCTATAATTAGGCTAACACGTCTTTCTTTGTGAGATTATGAGCACTACCGCACCACCTTCCAGACCGCCCAGGCACACCATATTCAGGCGTAGGCAAGCCGCAAAGCCGCAATATCCCGTTCAGATACGCCCCGACGGCAGCCGCGACGTTGAACTTCCCTTGCGCGCGCATCTTATAGAACTGCGTAATCGCCTCATCAAGGCGGCGGCTGCGGTGGTGATTACTACGGCCCTCAGCATCTTTTTCATGAACGACGAGGCAAAGCTGCTGACAAAGATTGCGAACGGGCACGTACTGATTTCGATATCGCCCACTGAAACGTTCGTAGCTTACCTGAAGATGGCTTTTTACACGGGTATAGCCATATCTATGCCCTTAATTATCTACCAGTTGTTCCGCTTCTTAGCACCCGGCCTCACGAGGACAGAGCGCCGTTGGATACTGGTTAGTCTCCCCGCTGTTACGGCCTTCTTCATAATGGGGGTGCTGTTCTGCTATTTCATCGTACTTCCGAGCGCAATAGGCTTCCTGCTCAATTTCGGCCAGGAGAACGGGGTCCAGAATACCCCGACTATCTCTAATTTCCTGGGCTTCGTCACGCGCTTTCTGCTGGCCGTTGGCGTTGCGTTTGAAACGCCCGTAATTGTCTTCGTGCTGGCGAAACTGGGCATCGCCACGCCCAAGCGCCTCAGAAGGTTCAGACGCTGGGCTTACGTGCTGGCTTTCGTGGTCGCCGCAATAATCACCCCCACCCCCGACCCCATCAACCAGACTATAGTAGCCGTGCCCATTATCATTCTCTACGAGTTGGGCGTGCTCTTCGCTCGCATTGGGGTACGCACGAATAAAGAGTAGGGTGAGGGAGTAGCTCCTGACCTATTCCCTCACCCTATTCCCTAGCTTAAGTACAAAAAACACCAAAAATTAAGCATACCTAATTTTGAAAATTAGGTATTTTTGCTGATGTTTTTTTCCAATTTCTATGTTGGTATACTCCTGCTACAACTACCAGATACAACTATGAGGAACAGACTTTCAACCATTCTAAAGGAGGATACTTATGGTAAAATCTCAGTCTAAGGCCGGGCTTTTCTATGCCTATCGCCGCCACCTTCTGCGCACGGTCGCTGTGCTGTCAGTATCAGCCATAGCCGCGCTTGCTTTAGGATTGGCACACTCACCTCAGTCAGCATATGCTGATGATCCAATCCCTTCTAATTGGACCCCGGACCCTGTTCTCCAAAAGTCCATTGACAAGAAGCAAGCTCTCGTCAACGAATATGCTCGATTTACCA
>JBBQIC010000119.1:0-11194 GCA_038324555.1 Chloroflexia bacterium | reverse complement strand
GCGGGCGCGAAGCCTAGCGTGTTCACCATCTCTACCACGCCCCGGCGCATCATGCGGTCGGCTTGCTCGAATTGCAGGCGTAGAGGGTTGTCGGGGTCGTGGCGGCGGAGCATCTCGCGCACCTGGCGCATGATGTCCAGTGTCTTGTTGAAAGTCATCACCAGGTCGCCTTCGCTCATCTCCATCTTCATTAGCAGGTCGCCTATAGACGTGCCTTTGCACCAGGAACGCGCTGCCCCATAAAAATACTGGTTGTACCCGGTGGTTATAGACAGGTCTTGCCTGCGCTCGGCGGCGAAGATGGCGTTTTGCAGGTCGTCCAATTCGCGCCGCAGGTTCACCAGGTAGCGCGGCAATAGCAGTTGATTGAGGAAGTCCATTTCGCGATCATATGCGAACCACGAGAATACCTCGGCTATGTCCTCCGGCTTTAGTCCTTCCAGGTAGTTGCCTTCTACGACCTCGCAAATCATCAGGGCGTTGGTATCGAAGATGTCGGCTAGCTTGCTGGCCTTATAAGTCAGTTCGCCCTTGCGCAGATAATTGAACTGCACCAGGGCGTTGCTCAACCCTTTGAGGGTATTTTTCAGCCGGGTCTCCTCGAAGTGGCGGCGCTCACGCAGGCTCTTCTCGATGGCGTCGCGGTCTACCATCATGCGGGCGCGCTGGTGGCGGTACGTGCGGTGCTCCTTGCGTACAGGGCAGGCGTGGCAGACATGGGTGTGCTCAGCTTCGGCTGTCCCGCGTATCTCCTCCTGTATCTGCCCAAGGGTTGAGCGTGCGCTGGCGGTAGCCGCCTCTATGTGCCCCTCCTGCGCGGCGCGATACTCGACTATCCACTCCCCCAGGTCGGGCACGTTGCTCAGAGCCTCGGCAACATTTGCTTCAAGCGCACTCCGCTCGTCTGCTGTGAGCAATTCGTCTAACGGCACTGTGGGCGGCACGGCCAGTGTAGTGAGCGCGAAAGGAAGTTCGACGATCACAGGCTCTAGCGGGAAGTAGTCAATGGGACGGTATTCGCTGAGGGGGATGATTTCGCCCAGGTGGGGTTGGGAGTCGGCGTCCTGGGGTTCTGCGACCATCAAAAAGAGGCCCGCAACCGCACCAAGCCCGCGTCCCAGATAAACGCCCCAGCCTTCTCCTTCGCCACTCGCCCCCGATCCCTGATCCCCGACCCCTGACCCCTGATCCCCGACTCCCGCCAAATGCAATAGCGCCCCTTGCGGCAGCGTGCGAAAGGCGCGTCGTAGTTCGTCGCGCTCCGGGCGTTTCCAGGGGAGTTCGTCCCGACGCGACTCTGTGTATTGCAGGTTCTTCTCGGCTTTCTTTTCACGCCTGCGAGCCTCTTCTAAGACACGGCCCAACTTTTCGTATTCGTCGAGCAGTTCTTCACCGTTGTCGTAGCCTATCAAGCAATCTACGGGTATGGTTGCAAACTCGTCTTCGGCGTCCTCTAGCTCTTGCTCAAGGTCGCGCAAGCGCCGCCCCTGCTGGAACTGCAACAGTGATGAGCGCATCACATGGAGTACGTGCTCACCGCCTCTGTCGCCTATTGCGTATTGCGTATTGCGTGTTTCTAATGGCTCTTCGTCGGCTTCCACCTCCCGATCCCCGATCCCCGATCCCTGATCCCTTATCTTTGGCCCCCTGCCCCACAGATTGATAACAGAGTTGTATCGCATGGTGAACGCGCTCTCTACGGGGCGGAGTGGTCCTGTGGCGATGTTGAGGGCTTCGTGGAACGTGACCCAGGGGGAATAGGGGACCACTACGTGTCCCTGGGGATCTATGCCGCGCCTGCCCGCCCTGCCCGCCATCTGCTGGAACTCGTTGGGGATGAGAGGGCGGCGCGACACACCGTCGTACTTGCTCATGCGGCCTATCACTACCGTGCGCGCTGGCATGTTGATGCCCAGGGCGAGCGTGTCGGTGGCGAAAACTACGCGCATTAGGGTCTTGGTGAATAGCTCTTCGACTAGTTGCTTGAGGATGGGGAGTAGGCCCGCGTGGTGGTAGCCGAAGCCCCGGCGCGCCAGGTACGCCACCATTTGTACCTGCTCAAGTTTGCGGTCTTCGGGCGTCAGGCGCTCCAGATAGCTCGCCAGTATGTCGTTGATGCGCCTCATCGTTTCGGGGTCGCGCACGGCCCGCAGGCGCATCATGGCGCACACCTCGGCGGCGGCCTCGCAATCTCGGCGCGAAAACATAAAGTAGATGGCGGGCAGCAGGTCGCTGCGCTCAAGGCTCTCCACGACTTCGCGAGGGGAGGGTTCGGGACGCTCGCGCGGGTTGGGTCGGTCCTCTTCCAGAGAGGGACCGCGCCACCGCCCACCGTATGCCCTTCGTTTGGTCTCACCGCCCACGTTGAAATCGGCTACCTGTTGGCCCTTGGCGTTTATGACCAGTTGCAGTTGCCCGTCGAGGAAGTAGTAGAGCGATAGGGGCACGGAGCGTTGCAGGTGGGTGATGAGGTGGACGGGGGCATGAGTGTGGCTGATCCACTCGGCTATCTCCGGCGCGTTGTTGACGGTCGCCGACAGGCAGACAAGCTGCACGTACTTTGGGCACATGATGATCGACTCTTCCCATGTGGTTCCCCGCTCCTGGTCGGCCAGGTAGTGTATCTCGTCGAAGATGATGCAGCCAACGTCCCACAGCGCCGAAGGGGTCTGCAAGAGCATGTTGCGCAGCACTTCGGTGGTCATGACGATGATGGAGCCGTTGGGGTTTTCGATGATGTCGCCCGTGAGGAGGCCCACCGCGTCGCCGTACTGCTCGCGCAAATCCCGAAACTTCTGGTTGGACAGAGCTTTGATCGGTGTCGTGTACATGACTTTGACGCCCTTGTGCGCCGCCCGGAACACGCCGAACTCGGCCACCACAGTCTTGCCCGTGCCGGTGGGTGCGGCAACCATAACGCTCTCGTCCATCGCCAGCCGCGCTATGGCCTCTTCCTGGAAGGGGTCCAGGGGGAAGGGGTAGCGCGAGCGGAACTCTTCTATGAGGGCGGTTTGTTCGGGAGTGATGTCGGGGGTTTTGAGTTTTGAGTTTTGAGTTTTGAGTTTTGGAGTTCGTGGTTTGGGTTCTGATATGATATCGTTTGTTGAAGCAGGCTTCTGCTTGGGCGTGCGTTTGCGCGCCTTGTTGGGTTGGGTGGCCGTTTGTTGTTTGGGTTTTCTTGGCATCAGAGTGTGTCTGGCAGTGTTTGGTGAGTAGTTTGATGAAGTATCATGGTATTATCTTACATTATCTGGGCAAGGGACGTTGCCTTGTGAACTTGCGTAAATAGACATGCTATAATGCCGTGTAAGTGGTGTGTTTAGTGTGGTGTATCCCCCCGCCCCGCATCTTTAGATGCAGGGCAATCTTCGGGGCCGCGTATGATGGTTATTGTGTCAATGTTCATTAGATGCCGGGCGCTCTCCGAGTAAATTTCTATGGCGCTTACTATACCCGAATTTATAGCCAGGTGGCAGGCTGTTACGCTGACCGAGCGTGGTGGGGCGCAGTCGCATTTCTTGAACCTGTGTGAGGTGCTTGGTCAGCCTCAGCCTGTGGCGGCTGACCAGACGGGAGCCTGGTATACGTTCGAGAAGGGAGTCGCCAAGACGGGCGGTGGGTCAGGCTTTGCCGACGTGTGGATGCGCGGGCACTTCGCCTGGGAGTATAAGGGTAAGCACAAGAACCTGGACGCGGCTTACACGCAACTGCTCCTTTACCGCGAGGACCTGGAAAACCCTCCTCTGCTGGTGGTGTGCGACCTGGACCGCTTTGTCGTGCATAGCAACTTCACGGGCACGGTCAAGCGCACTTACGATTTCAGGCTGGAAGACCTGAAGGCCAACGCGCCCACTCCCACCTGCGCTCTGCCTCCCCTGGAAGTGTTGCGCGCCCTTTTTATTGAGCCTGAGAGGTTGCGCCCGCAGCAGTCGAGCGCGCAGGTTACGGAGAAGGCCGCCGCCGAGTTCGCACGCCTGGCGGAGAGCCTGCGCAAGCGGGGTTCTGACCCTGAGCAGGCGGCCCACTTCCTGATGCGCCTTCTGTTCTGCCTCTTCGCCGAGGACATCGGCTTGCTGCCTTCGCGCCTCTTTACCCAACTGGTGGAGCGCTGGCGCACTCGGCCTGACCAGTTTAATGGGATTTTGCGCCAGCTTTTCGCGGTAATGGCTAAGGGCGGCTCGTTCGGGGTGGAGGAGATCGCCCATTTCAACGGCGGGCTGTTCAGCGACGACGCAGCGCTTGAACTGGCGGGCGACGACCTCGAAGTGCTGCTGCGGGCGGCGGCGCTCGATTGGGCCAGTGTGGAGCCTGCGATATTCGGCACGCTCTTCGAGCGCAGCCTGGACCCCTCTAAACGCTCGCAACTTGGCGCGCACTATACGAGCAAGGAGGACATCCTGCTCATCGTGGAGCCGGTGCTGATGGAGCCGTTGCGCAGGCGATGGGCGGAGGTGCAGGACGAGGCGCAGGCCATTATCGCCAGGCGCGACGCCGCTAAGGACGCTTCGGTGCGTGGCCGCTTCCAGGGCGACCTGCGCAAGCTGCTGATGGACTTTACCGACGAGATTGCCCGCGTGCGCGTGCTGGACCCGGCGTGCGGTAGCGGCAACTTCCTGTACGTGGCCCTCAAGCGCCTGCTCGACCTGGAGAAGGAGGTGAGCATCTTCGCGGCTACCAGCGGCCTGTCGGGGCTGCTGCCCAATGTAGAGCCTTCGCAGCTATATGGCATCGAAATCAACCCTTACGCCTATGAGTTGGCTTCGGTGGTGGTGTGGATTGGCTATATCCAGTGGCTGCACGACAACGGCTTTGGCATCCCGTCCAGCCCCATCCTCAAGCCCCTGCACAATATCCGCCACATGGACGCCATCCTCGCCTACGATGAGCAAGGCCGCCCCGTAGAACCGGAGTGGCCGGAGGCGGAGGTGATCATCGGCAACCCGCCATTTTTGGGTGATAAGAAGATGCGGTCAGAGTTGGGTGATAAGTATGTCGGGGACTTGCGTAAGTTATATGGCGACCGGATTCCTGGGCAGAGTGATTTGGTGTGTTATTGGTTTGAGAAGGCGCGCGCTCTTATTGAAGTAGACTGCATAAAGCGAGTAGGATTGCTAGCTACGCAAGGCATAAGGGGTGGGGCAAATCGTACGGTGTTAGAGCGAATCAAGTCCACTGGTGATATTTTCTGGGCACAATCTGATCGCAATTGGATATTAGACGGCGCGAACGTGCATGTTTCGATGGTGGGTTTTGATGATGGTATTGAACACTTACGCACTTTAGATGGACAATCTGTGCCTGCTATAAATGCTGATTTGACAAGTACCGTGGACATGACCAAAGCACAACCGTTGAACGAGAATTTTAGCATTGCGTTCATAGGCACTCAGAAAGGCGGGCCGTTTGATGTATCTGCTATCATCGCTCAACAAATGCTTGCAAATTCGATGAACCCTAACAAACGTCCTAATTCCGACGTAATCCGACCTTGGATAAATGGCTCAGATATAACAGGTCGGTCCCGTGGAATGTGGATTATAGATTTTGGGGCTTTTATGCCACTTGTGCAAGCTGCTGAGTATGAAGTGCCATTTGAGTATATTAGGAACCATGTATACCCAGTACGAAAGGACCTCCGCCGAGACAATCATCGTAAATATTGGTGGATACATGCCGAGAGCAGACCAGGAATGCGCCAAGCACTAATGGGCAAAAGCAGATATATCGTGACACCCAGAGTATCTAAACATCGCGTCTTCATTTGGGTAGGCCCTGAAATAATACCTGACAGTGCTGTTGTTGCTATTGCCCGTGAAGACGACTATGCTTTTGGTGTGCTTCATTCCAAGCTCCACGAGCTATGGGCACGCGGTCAGGGCACGCAATTGCGCGAGGTGGAAAGTGGCTTCCGCTACACCCCCACAACCACCTTTGAAACCTACCCCTTCCCCTACCCCCCAGGCCGCGAGCCGAAAGACGACCCCCGCGTGGAGGCCATCGCGCAGGCTGCACGCGAGTTGGTCGAAAAGCGCGACAACTGGCTCAACCCCCCAGACGCTACCGAGGCCGATCTCAAGAAGCGCACCCTCACCAACCTCTACAACCAGCGCCCAACCTGGCTAGACCTCGCCCACCGCAAGCTGGACAACGCCGTGCTCAACGCCTACGGCTGGCCCCACGATGTTAAGGATGAGGGGATATTGGAGGGGTTGTTGGCGCTCAATTTGGAGAGGGCGGCTGGGCAGGGAGGCGGGGTTTCACCTGTGAAGGCAACCGAGGGATAGAAGCCGCTAGAGGTAAGCGCGCGACGCGAAGTGTAGAAGGAAGCAGACCATCTGACCCTTGTCATTCTGAACAGAGTGAAGAATCAGTCCGCCTACCATAAGAATTAGAGAAGCAAGAGGCTCTTTCCCGGACTCTTACGCCCACGAAGTGATTCTTCGCCACGCTCAGAATGACACGGGTTAGGCGTGTTGTTGACCCCGATAGGATGCTTACGATAGAGATTCTGAGCGTAGCGAAGAATGACGAGGGATAGACGAGGGATAAAGGGTAGCCAGATGAAACAGTATTATGTTTACATAATGTCAAGTAAAACGCGCACGCTTTATATCGGCGTGACCAACAACCTCGAACGACGAGTGTACCAGCACAAGAACAAACTCGTTGAAGGATTTACAGCCAGATACGACCTGACCCAACTCGTTTGGTATGCTGCGACTAATGATGTTCGGGAGGCTATTGGTTATGAGAAGCGGCTTAAGGGGTGGACGCGAGCAAAGAAGGTTGCTTTGATTGAGGAGATGAATCCTGAATGGGAGGATCTCAGCCTGGCCTGGTACACGGAACCCCAACTCAACACTAACCCGTGTCATTCTGAGCGGAGCGAAGAATCACTTCGTGGGCGTAAGAGTCCGGGAAAGAGCCTCTTGCTTCCCTAGCTCTTCATAGTAAGCAGAGTGATTCTTCGCTACGCTCAGAATGACACGTGTTAGGTGCGTTGTTCACCCCAATTCCTGGCTACCCCAATCTCCTGCCCGAAATACCACTAAAATACTTCTTATGACTGATAATAATAGCCTCCTTCATGCGTTATACTATGTAGGAACCACCTAAGATAATAATCTAACGAACTAGACAATACGGTAGCCATCCACAAATCCTGTATACGATACAACTCTCCTCCTACCTAAACTAATGGCTACCAAGTCAGGGACAAAGAGCGACCTTGCAACGAGCAGGTCGCTCTTTGTATTGGGGAGAAGGGAATAGGGTGAGGAAAGACTATTCCCTCACCCTATTCCCTCTCCCTACCGTCGTGTATAATGGCGCTTATGAAGATAGCTCTCGACGCGATGGGTGGGGATAACGCTCCGGTTGAGACAGTTCGCGGGGCTATAGAGGCGGCGCGCGAGTATGGATTGGAAGTCGTGCTTGTGGGCAAGCCGGACGCAATTCAGACTGAACTTGCTAAGGGCGATACCTCCGGGCTGTCACTGCCTATAGAGCCTGCCGCTTCGGTTGTCCCTATGGACGAGCACACGCCGTCTACTGCTTGGCGGCGGCAGCGCGACTCTTCGCTGACGGTGGCTTTGCAGATGCTGGCCGATGGCAAGGTGGACGCTGTGGTGTCGGCTGGGAACACGGGGGCTGTGGTGGCGGGCGGGACGTTTATCTTGCGGCGCATCGAGGGTATAGACCGTCCGGCTCTTGGCATACCCTTCCCGGCTATGGGGGTCACAGGCAGGGTCTTTCTGGCGGACGTGGGGGCCACACCCGACGCAAGGCCGCACTTTCTGGTGCAGTGGGCGCGCATGTCAGCCGTGTATATGGAGCGGGTACAAGGCGTGAAGAACCCCAGGGTGGGAATAGTGTCTAACGGCGAGGAGGAGACCAAAGGCTCGGAGCTTGTGCGCGAGACCTTCCCCTTGTTGCAAGCAAGCGGCCTCAACTTCATCGGCAACATCGAGGGCAAAGATATTCCATCCGGTATAGCAGACGTGGTGATTACCGACGGCTTTACAGGCAACGTCATCCTCAAGACTACCGAAGGGGTAGCTGGAATGATATTCGATCTGCTGCGCGCCGAGCTTACCTCGTCCATGATGAGCAAAGTGCTCGCCGCGCTGTTGCGACCCAACTTCCGGCGCATCGGCAACCGCCTGGACTATGCCGAATACGGCGGGGCCATAGTGCTCGGCGTGGACGGCGTGCTGATAAAGCCTCATGGCCGCTCCAACGCCAAAGCCATAAAGAACGCGATACGTGTGGGCAAGAGCGCCGTTGAGCAGGATATAATGGCGGTGTTTAGGGAGGTAGGGGAGACTGATGGACGATAGACGATAGACGATGGACGATAGACGATGGACGATGGACGATAGACGATGGACGATGGACGATAGACGATGGACGATAGACGATGGACGATGGACGATGGACGATGGACGATGGTATCTGTAACTCACCTTATGCAGTTGGCTAACAAGATGGCGCAAAGTCGAAAGCAAAATTATGGGGGCAACAAACCAACTAATCCGTGTCATTCTGAGCCGCAGCGAAGAATCACTCTCCTTAGCAACATGTCTGGGGAGCAGTGTTAGTACCACTATCCCTAACGCTTACTACTGCATAGTGATTCTTCGCTGTGGCTCAGAATGACATGGGTCAGTTAGCCCCTCTCCTTTTAGCGACTGCGTGAAGTCAGTAACTATCGTCCATCGTCCATCGTCCATCGTCCATCGTCCATCGTCCATCGTCCATCGTCCATCGTCCATCGTCCATCGTCCATCGTCCATTGCATGAGAGGTATCTGAGATGCGGATAGACAAGGACAGGCGGCGGGTTATTATCGAGCGCGTCAAGCCGGAGATTGACGGCGGGCGATTCCCTATCAAGCGCACGGTTGACGAGCGCGTCTTGGTGGAGGCTGATATTTTTACGGATGGGCACGAGGCCGTCTCTGCCGTGCTGTTGTACCGCAAAGAGGGGGAGGAGGATTGGGCCGAGGTTCCTATGACGCCTTTGGTCAACGACAGATGGCGGGCGGGGTTCGAGGTGGGGGAGATCGGGCGGTATAGCTACACCCTGCGAGGCTGGCTCGATCACTTCAAGTTCTGGTCGCGCGCCCTGGTCAAGCGGGTTGAGGCGGGGCAGGACGTGGCGGTAGACCTACTCATAGGGGCCAACCTGGTCGAAGCTGCGGCAAAGCAGGCCACTGGTGGCGATATGGCAAAGCTGCAAACCTACGAAGCCATTATGCGTGCAGGTGGAATGGAAGGAGTGCGGGCTGCGCTTTCCGACGAGTTGGCGGCGCTGATGTACGCCCATGCGCCGAGGGGGGAGTCTACCACCTATCGTGAATTGGGGGTTGTGGTGGACCCTGAGCGGGCGCGCTTCAGCGCCTGGTACGAATTCTTCCCGCGCTCGCGCTTTGGCGATGCGGAAGGGCACGGGACTTTCAAGGACTGCGAGGATCGCCTGCCTTACGTCGCGGGTATGGGCTTTGACGTGCTCTATTTGCCGCCTATCTATCCGATTGGGCGCACGAACCGCAAAGGCAAGAACAACAGCACGGTCTCTACGCCCGAAGACGTTGGTAGCCCGTGGGCTATCGGCGCTGTGGAGGGCGGACACAAGAGTATACACCCCGATCTTGGCACGCTCGACGATTTCCGGCGGCTGGTGGGCCGAGCCAAAGAGTACGGCATCGCCATAGCCCTCGACATAGCCTTCCAGAGCGCCCCCGACCACCCTTACGTAAAAGAGCACCCGGAGTGGTTCCGCAAGCGACCCGACGGCACGGTGCAGTACGCCGAAAACCCGCCCAAGAAGTACGAAGATATATACCCGTTCGACTTCGAGACCGAGAATTGGCAGGAACTCTGGGAGGAGCTAAAGAGCGTCGTGCTGTATTGGATAGAGCAGGGAGTGACTGTGTTCCGCGTGGACAACCCGCATACCAAGCCACTGCATTTTTGGGAATGGCTCATCAACAGTGTCAAAGAAGAATATCCGGAGGCTATTTTCCTTGCCGAAGCCTTCACTCGACCGAAAGTAATGTACTACCTGGCAAAATCGGGTTTTACGCAGTCGTACAACTACTTTGCGTGGCGCAATACACGCTGGGAACTTACAGAGTACTTCACCGAGTTGACCAGGACCGAAGTGCGCGAATATTTCCGTCCCAACCTGTGGCCTAATACGCCCGACATACTGACCGAGTACCTGCAACTGGGCGGGCGGCCAGCCTTTATCACGCGGCTCGTGCTGGCTGCCACACTAGGAGCCAGCTACGGCATTTATGGCCCCGCTTATGAGCTTGCCGTCAACGAGCCTATCGCGCCGGGCAAAGAGGAATACCTGGACTCCGAAAAGTTTGAGATAAAGCACTGGGACGTTGCCAGACCGGACAGCCTGAGCGCGCTGATTACCCGCGTGAATTTCGCCCGCCGAGAGAATCGTGCCTTGCAGAGTAACGAAGGCCTGCATTTCCTATCAACGAGCAACGACCAGCTAATCGCCTACTATAAGGCCACTGCCGACCTCACGAACGTGATCGTGACGGTGGTCAACCTGGACCCGAATTACGTGCAGTCCGGCATGGTGGAATTACCGATAGAGGAGTTGGGGCTTGACCCTCAACAGCCTTACCAGGTACACGATCTGCTGACTGATACGCGCTTTCTCTGGTCGGGGAGACAGAACTACGTGGAACTCAACCCGCAGGGCATACCCGCGCACGTATTCAGGTTGCGAAAGCATATCCGCACGGAGCAGGATTTCGATTATTATACGTAGGGGCAGGCCCCCGTGCCTGCCCTCTCTCCTTACCACCCAAACATCGGGGTACGCGAGCAGGGCAGGCACGGGGGCCTGCCACTACGACTCGTACATCTATCGAAAATGAATAGACCCTGCCTGCCTCTAATTTCCTTGTCAAGCTCTATGCCGTGTGGTATGATTTTTAGCATTCACCGGTCAAGGGCGATGCCGCAATTCTCTGTAGAGGTCAAGGAGTTAAGGATGGAGCAGAAGAGCCTCGGAAAAGTCTTTCCAACCGTTGGGGACGGCAGTGGGTTTGGTCCAGAGGATAGTTTCTACAAAGAGGAGATTCAACTCGCCTCTCGTAATCGAGGAATGCCTTTGGAGGGCCTGCGCTACCCGATAACTCCGACCGGCATGCACTATCTTCTTA
>JBBQIC010000118.1:0-11208 GCA_038324555.1 Chloroflexia bacterium | reverse complement strand
AGTGAAGAATCTCTCCGTGGGCGGGGATACTTGGGTATAAGTGGTTCTCCAACATCCAGGTAAACGGAGAGATTCTTCACTTCGTTCAGAATGACAAGGGTGAGCGGGTTCTTCTTCGACAGGCTGCGTAACGTGAGTTATTGTATTTGCATTTTCATTATGAGGAGTAAGAGACCCTCGCCAGTAGAGCGTGCCAGGTCCGAGCTGCGCCGCGTGGCTTTTGAGGCGCTGTACAGCAGGTTCGCCTGGGCTTATGACTGGGTAAGCCGCACTTTCTTTTTGGGGCAGTGGCGAGTATGGCAGCGCGCGGCTATACCGCACCTGCAAGGTCCGCGCGTGCTGGAAGTGGGCATGGGGACTGGCGATTTGCATATCGCCTTGCTGAGGGCGGGCTACCAGGTGTGGGGGATAGACTTCTCGCCGCAGATGCTTCGCCAGGCTGCGCGCAAGGTCCGCAGGCTCCGCGTGGGTGGCTTCAAGGCGTGCCGCGCTCGCGCCCAGGCGTTGCCCTTCCCGACAGGCTATTTCGACTCGGTGGTGAGCACTTTTCCGAGCGACTATATCACCGACCCGAAGACGATAGCTGAGATAGCGCGAGTGCTGAGAGCGGGAGGGCGGCTGGTAATCGTGCCCGGCGGCTGGCTCAAGCCCAGAGGAGGTAAGGGGAGAATCTACGAATTTGTAGAAAAGGTGGTGTATGGTGGCAGGAATGAAGCGAACCATTCCATCGAGAGGCACGTACACGGGGCAAGTTGGGTAGACACGCTTGTGGAGCGGCTGGTAGAGGCGGGGTTCAGCGTTACTACGCATGTCGTGGCTAATGAGCGGGGAGAGGCAGTGGTGGTTGTGGCGACACATTGAGGGCAATTTTATGTAAGTCCTTATCAATAATGGTAACGACACGCCAAAATGCGTATCTTGTCTTCCAGCACCTGATAGACCAAGCGATGCTCCTCGTTAATGCGGCGCGACCAGCAACCCGCCAACTCATGCTTCAGTGGTTCTGGTTTGCCAATGCCCACAAAGGGGTCGCGCTGCACCGCTTGGATCACTTTCACGATGCGTTGAGCCATCTTACGGTCTTTCTCAATCCACCAAGCAAGGTCTCAAACCCCGATGGGTCAAATTCCAAGCTTCTCAATCGCCTGTTCAAATGGGATTCCGTCCTGACGCTGCTTTGCTTGCAACAAATGACGTTTCATGGTTTCGCTCTTGAGTAAATAGGCCGTTTCTCGCTCAGATAATATCTCACGCCATAGTTCAATCGATACGATGACACCCTGCACGTTGCCCTTCTCATCTGAGATATATTGTACTTGCGTTTCAATCATATAGAAAACTCCTAAATACGCATTTGTGCATTCAGCCTTCCCTGGCGCTTCTAGAACTTCTGGGGCTTTGTGTAGGAAACGCTTTAGGTGAATTATACCGTAGCATACGCTCCTCATGCAAAATGAACAGGGCTGTTCTTGAGGAAATAATAGACTGAGTTGGTATTAACAACGCAAACATCAGATGTCGAGACGACTTAGACCCAGAATGTAGGCTGCTTCTTCTTTAGACTTCCACCAACAAGAACACCCCCGTTGGGCTGGCGAATTCGGGGTCTTTGCCTGGCATCTCAGTGAAAAGGTAGGTGCTTTTTTTGAACTCGGCTGTGTGGCCCGCACCCATCTTGAGGCTAGGGCCGCCCTCTATCAGGTAGAGGCCAATGTTGAGAAGCAGGTGATAGCAGTCGTCGGCGGCGGAGCGGTCGCTCATATAGACGGCTAGCTCCGGCAGGCCGAATTGCTCCATACCATAGGTGCGCATTAGATACTGGTGGGCTGGACCTTCGTTCTCCCGCCGGAACGTGACCACGCCTACCCACAGTTCGAGGGGAGGGGTATTGCCTCCCAACTGGGCTAAATAGTTCAGCACCAGTTCGGCGGGTTGGCCGAGGGCTGCGCGCTCATTTACCACGCCCAGGCCAGCCCGCATGAGCAGGGCCATAGCTACGCTGTAGAGAGCGGTCAGTTGGGTCAGGGCGTCGGGCGCGTCACCCACATAAAGCAGGCGTATAGTGGCTTTGTGCGCCATCATCCCCTGCCGCAAGTCTTCGGGCATTGGAGATACTACGACGGTGCGGGCGAGGATTTCTTCTTTCACGGGGGCGTTGATGGCAAGCATGGCGACCCGGTGCGGCCCCCAACGAACGAGTCCGGCTGTGAGAGGCAAGCCGGAGTTGGAGGGAGCAGCCCACTCCCCATCGCAGGGGCCTACCAGGGATTGCAGGTCGGACTGCAACCTAACGGCGTCCAGCGCGGGCAAGGCTTCATATAGGATCGTGCAGGCTTGCTTGACCTCGTCGCGGCGGGAGTTAGCGTCTCCGTTGGGGTAGGTTGTTGGATTGGTCAAGCTTCTGCGCCCTTTGCAGGATGCCAACGCTCATATTCCATTTGCCGCGCGGTGTAAGCAGCCGCCTCCGGGCCTAAAAGCCTGGATACAACGTGCAGGGCCATATCAATACCTGCCGAGATGCCAGCCGATGTGATTACCCGACCTGTGTCAACATAACGAACATCATCTAGGACCGTCACAGCCGGGTGGGAATCTCGCAGGCGGGTGATGCTTGCCCAATGGGTCGTCGCCTCTTTGCCGTCGAGGATTCCTCGCAGCGCGAGGAGAAAAGCTCCTGTGCAGACAGAGGTGGTGAGGAGCGTATGGCGATCCTGTGCAGCGATCCAATCAAGCACAATGTCGTTGTCTGCCTCTCGCCTGGTTCCCCAACCACCCGGAACCACCAATATATCGAGGGGAGGATGGTTTTCGAGAGTGTACTGGGGCTGGACAAGGAGGCCACCCACGCAGCGGACTAAACCTTCGCGCTCGGCTATGGTGACGGCCCGGAAAGGGGCCTGGCTCTCATCACGAGTATCATCTCCGGGTAGGCGCGCTACCGAGAAGACCTCGAAGGGGCCGCAAAAATCAAGCACCTCTACGTCGTCGAATATGAGCATACCGGCGGTCAGTTGGTTCAAAGAGGCTAGTCGTCCGGCGTGACGCCCGCGCCTGGGGTAGGTGGGGGCGGGGTTGTTAGCTGTAGGCCGTAGATTTCGTCGGCGAGGCCGAGTTCGATGCACTCTTCGGCGGTCAGAAAGCGGTCGCGGCCCGAATAGATAAACTTCTCCCACCATGTGGCATCGTGCTTGCCCGACCTCTGAGCGAATATGTTGCTCACGAGGTTCTTGTAGTGCCTGGCGAGCATCGCGTAATCGTAGAAAATCTGCTGGTCGCTACCCGACAGGAACCAGTGCGGCGAGTGCAGCATTAGCGTCGAATAGGAGCCTACCAGACGCTTGTCCCCTGCCTGGAAGACTATCGCGCCCATCGAATAGGCGTAGCCTGTGACTACGGTGTTTATCGCCACCTTGTACAGGGTCCTCATACGGTAGATCATCTGCATCATGCCCAGGCCAGCACCCACCGAGCCGCCTCCTGAGTTTATATAGATCGTTATCGGCTTATCTAGATTGTTCTCGCGCTCGACCGCCATAGTGACGAGGGCTTTGCCAAGCTCCTCAGCCGATTCGTCGGTTATATCGCCCAGGAAATAGATGCCGTGCGCTTCGAGGTATCGCTGCCGTTCGAGGTTTGCCTGCGTAAGTTGGCTGAGGTCTATCACATGTTCCTCCGTGTGGTAATAGCTGATTATAGAGCGGGGAGTAAGTGGTTGTCAAAATGGCAGTTCATGGTAAATGTTCAGAGTTGGGGTGGCGCAAAGATCGTAGGGGCAGGCCCCCATAGGCGCGAACTTAAGGAGACTGCATGGCAAACAAACCCACTAACCCGTGTCATTCTGAGCCGCAGCGAAGAATCTCGCCCCTCGCTTAGATACTGGATTTTCTGTGACCCAAACATCCTTGCCCACGACGAGATTCTTCACTCCGTTCAGAATGACACGGGTTAGTGGGTTTGTTTGCCCTTAAGTTCGCGCCTATGGGCAAGCCCCCGTGCCTGTCCTTGTTCGTGTATCACCAATATCTGGGTGCGCGAACAGGGCAGGCACGGGGGCTTGCCCCTACGCCCAAATACCAATTGGCATAATTCTTGCATATGGATGAGTTCCATACCCCGGTATTAGGTGGGACCCTGGGCGTACTTCTGGGTTCACGCGGAGGGGTAAAGATGACATTGATGCCTGGAAAGGGGTATAGCGTCATGACAATATCAACTTATCTAAGAAAACGTAATCTGTTAGTCACCCTGGCTCTACTTATAGCGTTAGGGTTAGTCGTCGGGTTCGAGAAACAGCAATCAGCATCACCTCAGAGACCGAAAGCGCAGGTACAGGCGCAGAGCAACGGAGCCGAACCGGCGCGCTACGTTGCGGAACCCGGCGGGGGCGCTGGCGCTGAGAGCAAAAACCTGTTCAAAATGGACGAATACTGGCAGGCCCGCGTCACTTATCCGACTGGCAAGTTTGACCTTAAATGGTTGACGGACGCCGCGCAGCGTGACCGCTCTATCAGGTCTGGGGTCCCCGGAGGCCAGGTGACTTATAGCCGCGCCAACAGCAGGTCGCCCCTGGCGCTTACGCCTAACGCCTGGACCTTCTTAGGCCCCCGACCGCAGGAAAGCGAGACGTGCCAGGCCCCGTGCTTTACGTTTGGCCGCGTGGCCGGGCGCACCCAGGACATCGTAATTGACCCCATCACTCCGACAATCGCCTTCCTTGCGTCGGACGGAGGCGGCGTCTGGAAGACCACCAACTGCTGCACACAGGCTACCTCGTGGACACCCGTGACCGACGACCCGCTAATCTCCACGATAGCCATAGACGATCTGTCTATAGACCGCAACACGCACAACGTCTACGCGGGCACGGGCGACTTCAAGTTCGGCTCGTTCACGTTCGGCAGCGCGGGCGTCCTCAAGAGCACCGACCTGGGGACCACCTGGGCCGTCAAAGGCTCGGATGTGTTCGGACCTTATTATCCGGAGCCTGCGGGCCGGTTCCCTCAGTACAACGCCGTTGCCAAAGTAGAGGCAGACCCTCGCAACAGCAACATAGTCGTCGCGGGCGCTAAGACCGGCGTATACTTTTCGTACAATGGCGGGGACAACTGGAGCGGCCCGTGCCTCCCAGACAGCTTCCCCACTCAGCGACAGGACATCACCGCTCTTATAATGCACGCCAACAGCGCCAACACCGCCACCGACCTGTACGTAGCGGTTGGGGCCAGGGGCATCAGCACTACGGTGCAGACCAACCTCGCTGAGAACGGCGCGAACGGCATTTATAGGACCACAGTGCCAGTAGCCGGATGCCCTGCCACCTGGACACTCAGCAGCACGCCCGCAAACGGCTGGCCGGTGGGAACGGGCAGCGGCGTCCCAGGATACCTGCCCGGCGGCGACGCGGCTGGCCGCATTGATATGGCGATGGCTCCCAGCAACCCAAGCATTATCTACGCGCAGGTACAGGCGGTCAAAGCGGGCGTGGGCGGCGCGCTCATGCCGCTCGGCCAGATGGGGCTGTGGCGCACGACCGACGGCGGGACCACGTGGACGGAGCGCTCCGATGCTTCAACGCTGGAGCGTGATGGCAACTGCGGCCCAACGTGCGCCGCGATTCCCGCCTTATGCGGCGACTACCCACAGAACTGGTACGACCAGAATGTAACGGTTGACCCCAACAACCCCGATAACATTTACATGGACACCTTCGACATATGGAAGTCCACAGACGGCGGGGCAAGCTTCTCCGATACGACCTGCGGTTACGGCTACCTGAACGGCAACCCCATACAAGTGCATGTAGACCAGCACGCTCTGGCCTTCGCGCCTGGCTCGTCCACCACGCTCATGTCGGGCAATGACGGCGGCGCGTACATAACATTAGATGCTAATTCGCCGCAGCCCGCTTACAACAATCTCAACACCACCCTGGGCACGATAGAGTTCTATTCGGGAGACTTGACCCAGAACTTCGCCACCGCGCCCGCGCCTATGGCTAACGCGGGCGCGCAGGACAACGGCTCGTCGGTCTGGAACGGCGACCCGTCTCTCGTCTGGACACAGCGCCTGGGCGGAGACGGCATGTTCGCCCGCATCGAGCCGGTGAATATGCAGACCTGGTACTTCGAGAGCCAGAACGGCAATCTAAACGTCTCGACCACCGGCCCGCAAGGCGCGCTTACTTCGGCGAAAGGCGGCTGGGGCAACGATAGGCTCAGTTTCGTCTTCCCATACGAAATCTACAAGAACGATTGCCCACCGTCCGGTTGCACGCACCTGATAGCGGGTAGCCATCGCGTGTGGGAAAGCACCACAGGCGGCACAACGCCGAGTAGCTGGTACGTCAACAGCCCCGATCTGACAAAGGGCACGCTTGGGGACCGCTCGTTTATCAATCAATTGAGCTACGCGGTGAGTATCTCCACGACCGCCATAGTGGGCACCAACGACGGCAACGTGCAATACGGCTTCGGCCTGGGCCAGGGCAACCCCAATACTGCTACGTGGGTGAACGTCACGGGCAGCAACTTCGTGTTACCGAACCGCCCCATCCTGGACGTAGCTACCGACCCGATCAACCCGCTCGTCGGATATGCGTCCGTCGGCGGCTTCGACCAGAACACGCCAAGCACGCCCGGCCACGTCTTTCAGGTGACGTGTACGGCCAACTGCGCCTCGTTTACCTGGCTGAACAAGACAGGCAACCTGCCCAACATCCCCGTTGACAGCGTAATCGCCAACCCGCGCTTCCGCCAGCAGGTGTTCGCGGGCACCGACTGGGGCGTGTACTATACCGACAACATTGACGCGCCGTCGCCGACCTGGTTCCGCTTCGAGGCTGGCATGCCCCACGCTATGGTGTGGGACTTCCAGATAGACAGAGGAGCTACCACCCTGGCGGCGTTCACTCGCAGCCGAGGCATGTACGTCTACCCCCTCACCAACGCGCCGATAGGCACTCCTCTGCCCACAGTCACAGGCACGCCGCCCACAGCGACGCCGAGTAACACCCCACTAAACACCTTTACCGCGACCGTTACCAGGACGGCCACCATCTCGGCTACTCCTACCTCTACACCCACACAGTTGGGCTGCGGCCAATCTGAGCCGTTGGTGGAGGGCTTTGAGAGCGGCACGTTGGGCGTCTTCACTGAGACTACGGTCATAGGCAGCAGCCACTGGTCCGCGCAGCAAGGCGCATCGAACAGCGGCCAGTGGGCGGCATATGCAATAGACCCCGACGAGGGCACGCCGTCCGAACAGGAATTGATACTACGCAACGCTGTAGCGGTACCCGCAGGCGCTACCCAGGCATACATCCACTTCTCGCAACGCTACAGCTTCGAGAACGCCAGCGACGCATTCGACGGCGGCGTGATGGAGCTTTCGACCGACAACGGCACTACCTGGAACGACACCGGGCCTAACATGGTTGAGGGCGGCTATACAGGCGTTATCACCACGACGGGCGGCAACCCGCTCGCCGGGCGGCCAGCGTGGGTGAACCAGAGTCCCGGATACCCCAACTTTACTGGCACGACTGTAAACCTACTGCCGTACAGAGGTATGAGCGTGAAGTTCCGCTACATACTGGGCAGCGACCTCAACACGGGCGCGCCCGGCTGGTGGATAGACGATGTGTACGTGCTCCTCTCCCAGACATGTCCGGCCACGTTCACACCCAGCGCGACCGCGACCGTTACGCCTACAAGCACTGCTGTCCTAGTGGGGCACGTCACCTGGCAGGGTAGACCGGCTCAACCCAGCCCACTGCAACAACTACCTATCACTCTCACGTTGAAGTCAGGCACAACCGAGGTGAACTACCCAAGCCAGAACACAGACGCGAGTGGCTTCTTCACAGTGCCCATAGGCGGGCTACCCAGTGGCACTTATGCCTGGCGTGTGAAGGACCCCAAGTACCTCGCCAACTCAGGCACACTCGTGATTACGAGCGGCTCTAACAGCGCCCAGGAGATGGGTCTGATGCGAGCGGGCGACGCCAACGACGACAACATCGTAAACGTTAGCGACTTCAACATAATGAAGGCGACTTTCGGGAGAGGCGTTGGCGAGCCTAGTTACGACGACCGAGCCGACTTCACAGGCGACCAGCGCGTAAACGTGCAAGATTTTAACCTGCTCAAGATCAACTTCGGCAACGGGGGCGCGCCGCCAATCAAGCCGTCAAGATAACACAAGAGTGGCTCTCAGTAAGAGTTACAATCAAAAACCGCCAGAGGCGGTTTTTGATTGTAACTCACAGTTTCCCCAGGAACCGCGCAATCTCCCCATTCATGTCTTCGATAAACTCCTCATTCCACGAATGCTGCCCGCCCCTATAGACGTATAGCGTGCAGTCAGAGGCGTCGCGCGCTATCTGCTCCAACATGGGTAAAGGCGCAGAGAAGTCGTGTTCGGAAGCGAGGATCAAGAAGGGCTGCCGGACATGGCCGAGCATGGCACGTGCGTCGGTCAGCATCAGGTCGTGGAGGAGTTGGCCTGCTGCAAACAGATCGGCTTGCTGCTTGTGGGATATGTCGCGCTCGGCGAGTTCGGGGATAGCGTCGGGTGGCTCGTGCAGGATAATGCGGTGCATTAGGGCGTCGCTTGATCGCAACTTGTCTACGAGGTTGCGCAAGGGCGTTGTTAGTAGCGAATAGGCCACTATAGGACGCGCCCATTTAGCAGCTATGCCGACTTTACCCAGGAAAGGCAGATGGAGCACTTGCCCGGCTACCTGCTCACGATTCTCCCAACTGTAATGGATGGAGATAGGCGCGCCCGTCGCCACGCTAGCGAGTACCAACTTCTTGTCGGATAGCCCAGCTTCGTTCAGGAAGCGGCCAAGCCAATCGGAATAGCCCACGATGTCGTGCTTGTGTGGCGGGAGCATCGTCTCAGAGCCGCCGCAGCCCGGCAGGTCGGGCAGCACAACGCGCCAGCTTTCAGGCACGCCCTCAATGACGGCCCAGAAAGAGTCCCCGCCGCCCATCAAACCGTTTATGCCGACGTAGGCAAACTCTGAGTCTTCCGGCCCGCGCGCCGTGTAATAGACGCGCCGCCCGTCCACCTGGACTGTATGTTCTTGTAGCTTAGGGCTTATTTCCATATTTGAGTCCGTTGAATCGAGGTTGGAGGGTTGAAGGTTGCTAATGCTGAATTATAACGTAAGTGTTCACAATTAGGGTGTAGCCGTAGGCTTGGGGGACTACCCCGTGCCTGCCCTGTTCGCGTACCCTTATCTCTGGGTTCACGCCGTAGGGGCGTGATTTATCGCGCCCTGTTTACGCACCCCGATGTTGGGGGGTAAACCACCAGGGCAGGCACGGAGACCTGCCCCTACGATTGCGCCTCTATTCTTCTGAAAATAGGGAGCGGCAACCCGTGGGGCGCAATGGAGCGAAGCGAAATCCCGTGCGCCCCTACACCCGCATTTTCATTGTCGGCGGTGGCCCAATGGGTCATGGGTTATTCTGAACATTTACATTATAACTCACCTTACACAGTGGGGTAGCGGAGTTGCTGCAAAGTCGAAGGCAAAACTATGAGAGCAACAAACCAACTCAGCCGTGTCATTCTGAGCCGCAGCGAAGAATCACTCACCTTACCAACATGTCTGGGTATCAGTACTGCTATCTCTAACACTTACAACCTCGTAGTGATTCTTCGCTGCGGCTCAGAATGACACGGCTGAGTGGATCCTTTTCCTTCTAGCGCCTGCGTAAGGTGAGTTATAACCTATGACTATCGGGAATCGGCGCGTTCGTTCCTGATTCCCGACTCCCGATTCCCTACCAGGAGCGGCACACATATTGCATGAAACAAAAGGGGCCGGAAACGGTCTTAACTAAGCGATAGGTCACGAAGGAACAAATAGGAGAATCACATAATGGCTGAGATCCTGAGTAATTCGACGTATGACCTGCTGGCAGTGCTACTGACCAAGCTGGAAGGGCTTGATGCCTACGATGAATATATGGAAGACCTGACCGGCGAAGGCAAGCAAGTCATCGAGCAGATACGCCGCGACGACGAGCGCCACGCCCAGATGCTGCGAGATACGATTGAGCGAATGGTCAAGGAGGGAGGGTTTAGATAGGGAGTTTTGAGTTTTGAGTTTTGAGTTTTGAGTTATTGCAATTCAACTCAAAACTCAAAACTCAAAACTTCTTCAAGCTGTCGGGCCTGCTCCTCGCGCGAATAGTGGGCTTCGACGAATGCGCGGCCTCTATAACCCATCTGCTGTGCCTCTTGTTGGTTGTCCACTAGGCGCTCGACAGCTTGGGCTAGGGAGGCCGCGTCTTCCGGCGGGACGGCTATTCCGGCCTGTGCTTGCTTGAGCACGATGGCGGCCTCACCTTCGATTGCCGCACTGAGTATGACGGGGCGCGAGCAGGCCCAGGCTTCAAACATCTTGGAAGGCAGCGCGCCCCTGAACTCGCGCACGTCGCGGAGCGGCACGATGTCGCAGTCGGCGGCGGACCGATAGGCTGGCATCTCGCCGGACGACATCTCCGGCAGCATTAGCAAGTTGTTCAGCCCTAACCCCTCCTTCAGCTTTATTATTTGCGCCTTCTTGGGTCCCTCGCCCACAAAAACAAAAGCTATATCTTCGCGCTCTTGCAATAGCCTCGCGGCCTCTACAAGGTTTTCCAGCCCCTGTGCGATGCCATGTATGCCCGCGTACAGGACCACGAACTTGTCGTTGAGGCCCAAAGCTTCTCGAACCTTTTTGCGCCCGTCCGGATCGAACCTGAACAGTTCGGTGTTTGCGCCGTTGGTTATCAGGGACAGCTTTTCGGGGGGTAAGCCGCGCTCTATTAAGCGGTTGCGTATGCCGTTTGTGACTACAACGATGCGCGTCGCTCGACTATAGAGCCAGCGTTCCAGCCTTTCTGATAAGGCGATAGCGCGTTTGCTGCTCAACTCGCCGAGCGAGACAGCGGACTCCGGCCAGAGATCACGTACCTCGAAGACGAATGGTATACGCCGCACTAAAGCGGTTATGGCCCCGGCGACAGCCACAAACAGGGGTGGAGAGGTAGCGTACACCAGGTCGTAACGCCCCCTGATGAGAGCGCCCGCGAGCGCAGCCATCCCCATGTAGCTCAGGTAGAAGCGCATCCGCGACTTGAAGGTCTTTTCGGGGGAGGCCCACACCCACAGCCGCAGCACGTCCACTCCATCCTCCGTTACGCGCTCGGA
>JBBQIC010000117.1:0-11230 GCA_038324555.1 Chloroflexia bacterium | reverse complement strand
TACCCAGGTACTTCCCTTTTCGGACGTACATCCTGGCGATTACTTCTACGAGGCGGTACGCTATCTGTATTACGCGGGGGCTATTAGCGGCTATAGCGATGGCACGTTCCGACCATACAACAATACCACGCGCGGCCAACTGTGTAAGATAGTCGTGCTGGCTAAGGGTTGGGACGTAAATACGGACGGCGGCCCCCATTTTACCGACGTGGACTTGTTGCACCCGTTCTATGACTATGTGGAGACCGCTTACAATCACCAGATCATATCGGGCTACGGCGACGGCACATTCAGGCCGGACAACTACGTCGCTCGCGCTCAGTTGAGCAAGATCGTCAGCCTGGCGATGGAGTGGGAGATAACCTGTCCTGAGGTAGGCCACTTCAGCGACGTGCCGCCATCAGACGCTTTCTACTGCTTCGTAGAGACGGCATTCGGTCACGGTATCATAACGGGCTACGGGGACGGCACGTTCCACCCGTATGCCAATGCTACTCGTGGGCAAATCTGTTCGATTATCTATAGGGCTGTAACAGGCGCACCTTAGTCCATTCTTGTTCTTCTTCCAATAAAGGTCCCGAAGGGACCTTTATTGATAGGGCTTATGCGTGCTGAATCAGGAGGGGTATGAGAGCAGATTCGCAAGCGTGCGCCACTTGGATCTGTTGCCCAGGCGATAGCCAGAGGGGGAGAGCCAGGCAAACCGTAGTTGCTCTTCAGCAGGTTGAAGTCCAGGATAGTCAACGCGCAGTTCCCCGTGAAGTCGTCTCGGTCGTCGTACTGCGGCTACTCGCAGATCCTGCCATAGCTCAGCTTTACGATGAGGAAGTCGGCCATGTTATTCTGAGCCCTTCGCTGCATTCCAGTATAAACTCCACCAAGAATCGCCATACATGCTAGATGGTCAAGGTAGTGGACGGCCCTAACACGGACCCTTACGACCCCATAGTGATTCTTCACTTCGTATCAGAATGACAAACCCTAACAGTATTCAGCAAGCTCTGAGAGCACACAATCTCCCCTATGAGGTTTAGAATCCCTCGGCTGACCTCAATCGGGACTTTCGCGTGCCCTTAGATGACCGGCAGCAGGTGCGGGTTTATGCGCCCGGATCGAGAACATTAGCGGAATCGCCGCTCGCTCAAGCGGGTCCTTCAAGTGGTAGAAGTCATCTCCGGTAGGTTCCAACGACTTGAAGGATCCGCCGTCCACGCTGACGTGGTGTTCGTGGAGGAACTCGATCTGGAGGCCCGACCTGATGAGGGCATTTATGATGTCGGCCATCGTATGGTTCCAGCCGTATTCTACTCCCGTATAGCCCGCATCGGGGGCGGCATAAGAGCCGTGCGTTTCAAAGCGTAGAGGCTCGGCGGCGCTGTAAGGATAGGCGATCTTCAGGTGCTGTTTATCCTCGGTGTCTTCAAAGACCATCAGGAATGGGTGGAATTCGGCAATGTAAAAGATGCCACCCGGCTTGAGATAGCTCGCGGCTATCCTGGCCCACTCGTCCAGGTCATCGAGCCAGCAAATAGCCCCGTACGAGGTAAAGACAATGTCGAATTGCCCCGACAAAGCGGCAGGTAGAGCGTAGATGTCAGAGAGAATGAAAGTCGCGGGTATATTGAGTTCCGCGCTCAATTGGCGCGCTATCTCTATGGCTTTGTCGGAGAAGTCCACACCCGTTACGGTTGCGCCGAGGCGGGCCCAGGACATCGTGTCCTTGCCGAAGTGGCATTGCAGGTGGAGCAGCGTCTTGCCACGTACGTCCCCCAGCTCCTCAAGCTCGATAGACTTGAGGTTGTTCTTGCCTGCCTTGAAGCTCGCAACGTCGTACGTCTCCGAGACAACGTGCAGTTGCGCCCAGTTATTCCACAGTTCAAGGTTCGATTTGCGATATTCGTCCATTCGGCCTCCGTTGGTGCTATGTGAAGGGAGTTTACACGTATATTGCCTGCCGCGCAAGAAGGTGGGGTTGCCACAAAGGGCTTATGCATGCGAAAGGGAAATGGTGAAAGAGAAAGAGAAACGAGCGCTCCTCTGCTAAGATAGGTTTCGACTAAAAGCCTATAGCAGAAAGGAACGCCCAATGCAGTATACAAAAGGTGTGCTCAATGTTACCGAATCCACGGAACATAAGCAATACAAGCAACATGAGCAATTTGATATTGAACTTTATGACCTGGCTCAAGCCTTCTCTACTATCCCCGACCCCCGTCGTGCTCAGGGCCGCGTCTACTGGCTATCGAGTTTGCTCTGTTTGGCGGTTGGAGCCATTCTGTGCAACTGCCTCTCCGTACTTGCTATCGCTGAGTGGGCCGCTCTCCTTTCCCCCACCATGCGTGAGGCACTCGGCCTACCGATCGATCGCAGCCCTGACCAGTCCACCTTGCACCGACTATTTCGCCGCCTTGACCCACATCAACTGAGCACTGCCCTGACTGACTATTTCGAGTGGGTTTCACCAACCACACCAACAGCACGAAAGCATTTACGCAAACGTGGCGAGCAGGCAGTAGCTGTGGACGGCAAGGCCCGCAGGGGTCAGTTGCAGTTTGAGCCAAGTGGTCCGGGTGGTGCTTGCACGATCCACGACATCGAAGCCTTCTGCCATGACATCGGCGTAGTTCTAGCGCAGCTTGCCCTGGATAACCAGGGAGGTGAGGCCGAGTTGAGTGGGGCACCCAAGCTGGTGGACCGGGTCAATTGGCAGGGACGCATACTGACGGGTGATGCTCTCTACTGCCAGAGAGAGTTGTGTGAATCAGTGTTAGCTGATGGGGGTGACTACCTGGTGGTGGTCAAAGGTAATCAGCCGGAGTTGCTATGGGAGTTGGAGTTACTCTTTGAGGCCCCTGAAATGCAGAGTGGCGGGCGAGCAAAGCTTGGGGAGTTCGACTACCGAGAGGCAAACACAATCGACAAGGGGCACGGAAGAATTGAGCAACGGCAGGGAATTGCTTCAAATGAATTAGCCCATTACAGCCGGTGGCCTGGTCTATCGCAGGTGGTGCGGATCAAGCGTACCTGGCAGAGCAAAGGGATAACAAGAAGTGCCACGCGCTATCTGGTAACGAGCTTGCCCACTGAAGAAGCTTCGGTACGAAGGCTTATGGAGCTACGACGTGGACATTGGGGTATCGAGAACAGCCTACACTATGTGAAGGACGTGACGATGGGTGAGGACCGTAGTCTAATCCGGGTGGGACAAGGAGGAGCAGTGATGTCGGCGCTACGCAGTACGGCAATCAGCTTGCTACATCGAGGGGGTCAGTACCGAATAGCCTCCGCATTACGTGCCAACAGCCAGCGCCCCGAGCAGGTTCTTTCCCTCATGGGCCTTCTCAATTCGTCTGACGCATAAGCCCTTCCTTTATTGAATGGAAAATAAGAAAATCTAACCAGAATTATCTCTTTAGTCACGCAGTCGCAATTCCTCTATGAGTCGTACTTTTGCACGTCGCCTAACCTGTCGGGGTTCATCATGGCGTTGATCGCCAGTATCTGCTCACCGTCGAAGTCCAGGGTGATTACCGAGTTCAAAGCGCCATCCACGTATGTCAGGACACCCGGTTGGCCGTTTACCTCGGTAATGCGCGTGGTTATCTTGGAGCCGATAGGCAGTTTGCCGAGCACCCCGAAGATGAAACGCGCCACGTTCGATTGGCCGCGCACTATGTTGCGAGCCGCCTGCACCTTGCCTCCGCTGTCGGTTGTCATAGTCGCTTCCGGGGAGAGCATACCCAGCAGAGATGACATATCCCCTCCCGCACAAACCTCCAGGAATCTCTGTGTTACCTTCTCTTGCTGGTCGCGGCTTACCTGGAAGCGGGGCCTGCGCTCTCGGAGGTGCTTTTGGGCGCGTCGCGCCATCTGACGGCAGTTGGCTTCACTCTTTCCGACTATACTGGCGATTTCCGGGTAGCTGTAATCGAAGACATCGCGCAGCAGGAAGACTGCTCGCTCGGTTGGCCCCAGGCTCTCGAGCACCAGCAGGAACGCCGTTGAGAGCGACTCTGCTAACTCGGCGGTACTTGTCAAATCCGGGCGTTGCTCTGTCAAAATAGGTTCGGGTAGCCACGGCCCCACGTACACCTCCCGCTGTACTCGGGCGCTCTTCGACTGGTCAATACACAGCCGAGTCACTATCGCTGACAGGTAAGAGCGTGGGTTTTGCACTACGCCCCCGTCGGCATTTTGCCAGCGCAAGAACGCTTCCTGAACTATATCCTCTGCATCGGCGGCGCTTCCCAGCATCCTGTACGCGATGGAGAAGAGCAGCGTCCGGTGCTCGTTGAAAACGTCTAACTTGCCGGTCAGCATATCACACCTATAACCCCTTATCACGCCGCTTCTGACGCAGCCCCAACGTTGAGACCCCTCAGAATGGCATCCGATGCTAATTTGGCGCTCCCCAGGCTGACATTCGCCAGGTTGCCTGTCGCCCCTACCCAGTCTCCGGCTATGTAAAGATTGCTGATGTCCGGAACGCATGGTCCGGGGCGACCCACCGTGCCTGCCTGCGATGCCGATGGAAGGGCGTTGCTCACGATCATATGGGGCAGATATCGTCTCTCAATTATCTCATTTCTCCAACCATGTTGTGTCTCGTCCAACCAGGCTTCAAGTTCGCGCTCGTCTGCTTTGGCGTCCTGCGCCTGTGTCGGATCGAGGTACTTCAGGGTATATATCACAGCTCCACCGTCGGGCGCTACCTTTGAGAACTCCGATTGCGCCGCTAAGAATAAAGGACGGTCGAGCGCCATGACAACCTTGTTCTGCGGGTTGGGCAATCGCTTGAGCGTAATATCCATGCAAGCCGCCTGCACGGGCACCGCACTCTCCGCGAAATCCCTGAGCGATCCGATCTCAGCGTCACCGACCAACTTGAGCACGTCCTTCGGGCCTGCCGCAATTACCACAGCCCTCGCCTGGTGGTATGTTCCGTCTGACAGGCGTATGCCCTTTACCTGGCCGGAATCGTGCTCTACTGACGTAACTGCGACGCCCGTCACAAGTTGAGCGCCTGCTTGCCGGGCAGCTTTCTCCAGGCCGTCCACGATTGTCTGCCAGCCGCTGTCTACGTAGAGTACCTTTCCTTTTCCCTTCACCGCCAACCGCAACTGCTCGACGATGGCGCTCATACTTAAGTGGTGGGGCGCATTGGAATAGGTAAGGGTCCGCGCGCTCATCTCCATGAACCGTCGCACCGAGACGTTGCGCACATTATACTCTAGCCATTCGGCCAGGGTAACCTTTGCGTAATCGGCAGGCTCCGCAAACTGAAGCTTGACCAATAATCTGGCGGCTTCCAGCTTGGCAGGTAGGTTGAGTAGATGGGTCTTCATCAGCGTAGCAGTATCCACCGGGGCCGGGTATGTCTTTCCTCCGCTCATGCAGCGTATGCCCTCCGGGCTACCTGTTGTAAACTTGACGCCAAGTTGGTTCAGCGTCTCCAACGCCAGGCTCTTTTTGTAGAGAGCGTGCGCGCCGAGGTTCAGGATAAAGCCGTTGCTGTCTGTCGAGGCTGCCCTGCCGCCTGTGTGGGCAGACTTCTCGAAGAGTGTAACCTTGCGCCCTGTACGTGCAATGAGCGCAGCGGTAGCAAGGCCCGCAAGGCCCCCACCCACCACTACAACGTCCGTCTCGTGTGACTGTTTCTCTATGCCTGTATTCTGTAATTGACTGGATTTCATTTGATTGCCTCCTATCGGTTAGTGTCCTATAATTCTGAACAGGAGACGAAATAAATGCTGAATCTGTGACACATCGGGAATCGCGTTCTGCAAATTGGTAGCTCAGACTACAGCGCAAGTGTCTACAGTCACCAACCAAGCATAAACTGTGCTAACCTGTGCGGTAGAGTACACCAGGGGGCAGGAATTAGATTCCGCGAGTTTTCTTACCACCAAACCGTAATCGTGGCATATCTATTGCCTGCTTATGTACTAATGATGTAGTGATGATGAAGTAGAATTACCCATTCCCGACAAGCGTAGGTTAGTAACTCACGTTACGCAACCGTGGAGATATATCTGGCACAAGGCAGAAGGTAACGAGGGGAACGACCCCACTAACCCTTGTCATTCTGAACGGAGTGAAGAATCTCGTCACAGGCGTGGATGCTTGGGCACAAACTGTTCTCCAACATAAGGGTAAACGGAGAGATTCTTCACTCCGTTCAGAATGACAAGGGTTAGTGGGGTCGTTCCTTCGATAGAGTGCGTAACATAAGTCAGTTATATACCATTTCGAGGTTTGATTATGATCAATATATCCAAACGTCGCTGGACCGTTAGGGTACTGGGGTGTCTTACCGCAGCGCTATTGCTCATAAGTGGTCTTAGTCAGCTACCTGTATCTCAGCAGGCGAAAGCCGCGAAAGATGAAGCGCTTATACAGGGCTTCCCCTCGGTCACACAATGGTACAGCCTCGATTGCGAATACGCCGCCGCAGCCGCCGTGACTCTCTACTGGGGCAACCTGGTTTCACAGCGCGATTTCCTCCGCGAAGTGCCCAGCAGTCCCAACCCCCACCTGGGTTTTCGCGGCGATATTAACGGGCAAGCCGGTGGCACCAGCGATTATGGTGTGTATGCCGAGGCCTTAGCGCCTGTGCTGGAAAGGCATGGCTACAAAGCAACCACATTCTATGGTGGAGTGGGCCGCCTCAAGGCAAACGTGGCGGCTGGCAGGCCCGTCGTTGTGTGGATAACCACAGGGAAGGGTCTGGAACGACCGGTGTACCACAAGACTTATGAGGGCGAGACTTTCAAGTTGGTGCCTGGTGAACACGCTGTAGTAGTCTACGGATACGACAGCGGCGGTGTACGCCTGATGGACGTAGGGGACGGCGGCTTTTACTATACCGAATGGGACTCGTTCGTGCGCCGATGGAGCTACTTCGATGAGATGGCCCTCGTTATCTACCACTAGACCTGTAGACCTGCCGCCCGGCGGTCGATGAGCATTCGCAAAATAGTCAACACAGTGGTAACTGCCGCCCGGCGCTCCATCTCAGGTTAGCAACCAGGCAGTATCATTGTGGGTGCAGGGCAGTTGTAGTGATGTGGATCCCAGTTTGTGGTAGTCGTCTGATGGTTCCGGCGCGAATGGATTGGGTTTCCCAGGCGGGCCTATGGAGTCGGTGAGGGGTGTACAGCTTTACGATTGTGTGGGGCAATAAGCAATAGAGCAATAGAGCTTACCTGTTGACAAGAGCGAGAGTTCCGTATATACTGTAAATACCGTATATACAACTACTATGAGCTTTATACTTGTAAAGGACGATAGACGTGTTACTACAGAAGGTAAGAAAGACTGGCAACAGCTATGTTGTCACGATCCCAAGAGATGTTATGGAAAGCCAGGGGCTTCAAGAGGGAGACACAGTAGCTTTAGAGGTGCGCAAGGTTGACTACCGGGTGGAGATGCACCCTGATGTTCGTGCCGCTTTCGAGCGTTCAATGAAGCTCTACAAGGACGATTATGATTACCTGGGTGAGAACTAAGTAGCCAGGTGAGCGAACCTTCCCTGCGCTACCTGAGCATCTTAGATGTGATTGCCATGCACCAGGAAATCATGGCTCGTTACAACCAGGATGCCCTGCTGCGAGAAAATGGCGAGGCTACCCTGGAAAGCGCCATGATGCGTTCGCAGATGGCCGCCTATTATGAAGGGGCTGACCTTGCCAAGCAGGCTGCGCTTCTGATTGTCGGTATTGCCCAGGCTCACCCGTTTGTGGACGGCAATAAGCGAGCGGCTTTCGGCGCGGGGATTGTGTTTCTGCAACTCAATGGGTATTTGGTAAAGAGCCGACCGCGAGAATTTGGTGAGAGGATCGTGGGGGTTCTCACGGACGATGAGCGGTCGGGGGAGGCAGTGGATGGGTTTGCGGATTGGATTAGGGCCAATCTACAACTCAGTTAGCAGTATTGACATGGCGATTCTCTTGCTTGCTCCTATATAGCACAAAGCTGAACTTCTAACATGCCCTTGAGAAGATAGAAGAGGTGAAGTGCTGAATATTAGCCCGATGTTTCTGGTTGCCCGGCGGGCGGTGGGGTGAGTGGCGATGGCGAAGCTGAAATAGCCCTAACCTCTATCTGGCGTCCCCAATTTATTCCATGAGCATTCTCGTAGAACTTGAAGAACGCCGACTTGTCGAAGCCTAGTTCGTATTGCAGGTAAAGGCTATGTACCAAATCGGCAAGACCATCAATCTCTTCTGTGTATACGACCTTCAATCCTAGTTCACGGACCGTATCCCTGTAGACGCTACGTCCATGACTCCTCCGCTTGTCGTAATCGGTAAAAAAGTCAATAATCTCGTTGACACGTGGATCATCTTCACCGCACTTCAACATATATTTACTGACCCACGTTCTTGCCAACTCTTTCGATAAATCCTCTGCACTCTTGCACATCTCAAGCAAATGTAAGTCGTACTTTTCGAGCAGAGGTAGGTAAGCAGTCAAACCTTCTGGTCCCTCATCCTTAAGCTTCTTCTCAAGCTCCTCGAAAGCTCGACGTATAGCCCGTGCTGGGATGCCGCTAAATTGGGGGTCAATTGGCCCCAGAGTTCCTATAGAGTTCATAATAATCTCATCACCCGAAAAGCAAAGGAGGGTAGCAGCACTGAAGGCATTAGCGGGTACGATAAAACTAACGCTTTTGAACCGACCACGAAGAAGGTTCACGATCCGTTCGGTGGTTTCTGCAACCCCTCCATTACTGACTATGAAGACATCCACTTTATCGCCTTCAATAGGGCGAATCAAATCAGCAAAGCCAATAAGATCGAGATCATTAATGTCTGTGGGAACTTCATTTGGTAAACTGTGCGTTTGTGCAACATAGCAGATTATGGGTCTGCCTCTAATCTTCTCAATGCGAAGCAACGTCTCCCTGCGAAGCGGCCAAGGATCCATTTCCTGCACCGTCATCAAATAGGTGACGAGTTCCTGATAGGTGGTCGGTAACTTGTCGAGGTTCGCAACATCTTGTTCAAATGAGCGTGATTGCTGTACCTTAGGCGTAGTTCCTGCTCCTGATACTTGCCCCATTCCACGAGGCGAGATACTCCTCGGCTGTTTTTGCTTCGGCGGCTTTTGTTTTGTAGGCAATAAGATAGCCTCCTTTACTTATGGGTTGTTGATGACGGAGCCGGAGCGTGATGGGTATACTTCACCTTCGAGGTATTAGCTACAGGGGGCAGTGATGGGCTTTTCCTCCCCATTGCTTCCAGACCTGCACGGTAAACCTTGTCCGCTCTCCTGAAGACCTCAAGCATAAGGGCGATGTCTGAATCGCTTTCCTTCATTCGGCGAAGACTTTCAGCTAGATTGTCCACGTTGTTATACCTCCAATCAGCGTGTTCGTAAATAACGTAAAAATACAATGGTATTATCAGTATTTTATCATACTTCCTTTCTTGTTTCCAACCTTCAACCCTCAAAACCTCACCAACTCCTCCAACGCCTTTTGTATCTTCTCCGATGTGGGCATGATGGCGTTGAAGAGGTTGTGGTGGCTGGGGGAGGGAACGTCGGCCATGGCTACGCGGCGCACGGGAGCGTCGAGGTAGGCGAAGGCTTCGTCGGCTATTTGGGCGGCTATTTCGGCTCCGAAGCCGCAGGTTATGGCGTCTTCGTGGACTATTAGCACGCGGCCTATTTCTTTGACGGCGGACATGACGGCCTCTTTGTCCCAAGGGACGATGGTGCGCAGGTCGAGGACGCGCGTCTCGCTGCCGGTGGATTGGGCTACGGCATTGGCGGCTTCCAAGGAGCGGTAGACGGTGTCGCCCCAGGTGACGATTAGGGCGTCGCTCCCCTGGCGTACGGTGCGGGCCTTGCCGAAGGGTAGCTGGTAGTCGGGGCCAGGATAGGGCGCGTTGGCCTCGCGGTAGCGGTAGAGGAGGCGGTGTTCCAGGAAGATCACCGGGTCATCGCCGCGCAGGGCGGTGCGGAGCAGGCCGACGGTGTCTGTGACGGTGGCGGGGTAGGCTATCTGCCAGCCGGGTAGGTGGGCAAAGACGGCTTCGCCGCAGACAGCGTGCCAGGGGTCGCCGCCCATGGTCTGGTAGCCGACGGGTATACGTAAGACGATGGGGCCGCCGAAGCGTCCGTGGGTGCGCCACCGGACGCTGCCCGCGTCGGTTATCTGTTCGTGGGCGGGGTCCGCGTATTTGCGAAACTGGATTTCGGGCACTGGACGCAGGCCGTTCATCGCCATGCCGATGGAGCGCCCGATTATACCCTCTTCGCTGAGGCTGGTGTCGAAGCAGCGGTCCTCGCCGAAGCGGGTCTGTAAGCCCTCGGTCACGCGGTGGACGCCGCCGAACACGCCTACGTCCTCGCCGAAGACGAGGATGCTTGGGTCGTGGGTCATTTCGTCTTCTAGCGTCTGGCGGATGGCTTGCTGCACTGTCAGGCGCGGGACTTGGGGGAGGGGTGAGGGGTGCTGGGTGAGGGGGGAGGGTAGGGCGGGGGCGAAGACGTGGGTTAGGGCGTCGCTGGGGGAGGGATCGTGGCCTTGCTGCCAGGCGGCTTCAGCTTGCTCGCGGGCGAAGTCGGTGGCTTGCTCTCGCAGGGCGTCAATTTGGGCTGTGGGGACGCCGTGTTGGTCTTGAAGGTAGGTGATGAGGCGAGCGAGCGGATCACGACTGGCGTCTTCTTCTTTTTCCTCGGCGGTCTTATAGGCGGCGGGGTCCTGCCAGTTGTGTCCGGTTAGGCGGGGCACTTTGACGTGGACGAGTTGCGCGCCCTCGCCCTGGCGGGCAGATGTGATGGCGCTTTGGAGAGCAGAGTAGAGGGCGGGTATGTCGCCACCTTCCAGGGACTGGATGTTGATGCCCTGGAAGGTGGCGAGGTTGTCTACGATGGAGGGCGCGGCGGCCTGGTAGCGCCAGGGTACGGAGAGGGCGTAACGGTTGTCCTCGATGAGCATTACGTAGGGCAAGCGCCTGGGGGCGGCAACATTAATAGCGGACCAAAAGCCGTTTGTGGCGGTCGAGCCGTCGCCTGCGTGGGCTAGAGCTATCGCACCCGCGTATTCGTCTTGCTTCATGGAGGTGACGCGGTACTGGATGGCGTGCGCCCAACCGATTGCCGGGGTGAACTGCGCTCCTACGTCGCCCGAGGCCGGGAGAACGGTTACGCCGCCGGGTTGTTTGTGGTTGAAGACTACGCCGATGTCGCGGCCACCGGAGACGCCTTCCAGCTTGTGCAT
>JBBQIC010000116.1:0-11234 GCA_038324555.1 Chloroflexia bacterium | reverse complement strand
GACGCTCTTTACCCAGCAGGGCACGCACAGTGAGCGCGGTGACATCGTAGTATCGCGTTCAACAGACGGCGGCACGACTTTCTCGCCTCATGTTGTAGCCAGCCTGCCTAACCAGACCCAGAACCAGGGGTCGTTCCCTGCTATCGGGCCTAACGGCGAAGTGTACGTGCTCTACTACAGCGGCATAGAGGGCGCAGATAAAGAGGACGGGCGTGGCGGAGGTGGAAGTGGAGAAGGGCAGGGCGGCGGGCAGATGCAAGCCCAACTTGCCGATGCTGAGGATACAGCGCTCTTCGTCGCTCGGTCCACCGACGGGGGCCAGACCTTCCCACAGGTAAAGAGAGCGGCGACCGTCCAAAGGCCGCCCAGCCCGCTCCCAGGCAGCAGTTTCCGTATGTTCGTGCTGCCGACGCTGGCTGTAGACCCGCGCAACGGCACACTATACGCCACCTGGAACGACTATGCTGCGGGCGACTCTGACGTGATGCTCGTGAAGTCACAAGACGGCGGCCAGACCTGGAGCCAGCCGTTTCGCGTGAACGACGACCCGGCTACCCCGCATCACGACCAATTCTTTCCTAACGCGAAAGTGGGCAGTGACGGTACGCTTCATATGCTCTGGCTCGACAGGAGAGACGACGCAGGCAATTTGCGGTACGAACCATACTACGTGCGCTCCACCGACGGGGGCATTAGCTTCTCCAAGAACGCGCCCGTGAGCCATGTCCCCAGTAACCCGAACGTTGGCTTCCAGGGGACTATCATAGGTGACTACGTAGGGTTGGACGTTTCGGCAGACGGCAGCAACGTCTACACCGCCTGGCCTGATACGCGGAACGGCGACCAGGACATCTACTTCGCGCAGTTCCCCGCACAGAATGGCCCTCCTGAGCAGACGCAGGTCCCTGAAGGCACAAGCCCGACACCCATGGCGTCGCCGCGCTCCGTGCCTTCACCCCAACCGCTCACCGGCTTCACCGACGAGGCGTTCCTGCACACATGGGAGCGCGCCGACAGGCCGGTAGCTACAGGCAAGGCGAGCCGCCCGTGGTTATGGGGTCCTGTCAGCTTCGCAGCCGCTAAAGAACAGTACGCTCAGGGAAGCGACGGCACGCGGGATGTCCAGTATTTCGATAAGGCCCGCATGGAGATAAATAATCCGCGCGGAGACAGATCGAGTCAGTTCTATGTGACCAACGGCCTCCTGGTCGTGGAGCTTGTCAGTGGGAGGGTACAGCTTGGCGACCAGCAGTTTGAGCCGGAGTCGCGTCCGCCTTCGCAGGTTCCGGTCGCGGGGGACGTAAACAGTCCTGACGCTCTCACGTATGCGTCGCTTGCGTCTGTGGCTTCGCTCAACAACGATAAGCGCGCCCCGGATCGCACCGGCCAGGGCGTGACGGCTATACTCGATAGGAGCGGGCAAGCGCGGGACGATCCATCTCGCGGTGATCTGGTAAGAATTACCAGATACGAGAGCACATTGGGGCACAATATCCCGGACGTGTTCTGGAACTTCATGAATTCAACAGGTCTCGTTTATAACGACCGCTCTAAAAGCTACTCCGACGCATCTATCCTGAACTGGATAACCGACCTCGGCTATCCGATAACTGAGCCGTACTGGACTAGCGTCAGGATAAATGGCACACCCAAGTGGGTTCTTATACAGGCGTTCCAGCGTCGGGTACTCACTTACGTGCCCGACAACGCGCCCGGCTGGCAGGTGGAGATGGGTAACGTCGGGCGGCACTATTACGATTGGCGTTACAAGTAGACGGCGGCGCTGGGTGGGCGATGGACGATGGACGATGGACGATGGACGATAGATGAGTGATCTGAACGGGCAAACTATAGAGGAGGCGATCAGGGATTTTCTTGAGAGCCTTGCTGCTCGTTCGGCGCATACCGAGGCGACATATTCTACGGGGCTGAATAAGCTGCGTGAGTATCTGATGGCGGCGCGTCGCAACACGCCGGGTCTTGATACGAAGAGCGCGACGACGTTCGACTTGCCAGAAAATCTACTTGAAGGCTTCTATCTCTGGTTGGCGCGAGGTAGCGACGCGCCCAGGTCGCTGCCCGGCGGTAGGGCACGTAGAGCTAAGACCGCTAGCGCCAGTATCTCCACTTATGTAGCAGCTGCGAGCGCGTGGGTGCGTTATCTCGACCGCCGCAGGCTTTTGGCCGAAGGCATCAGCTATGAGCGCATGAGGGGCGATTTGACCGCCGTCAAGGGGAGGCAGAACTATAAGACGCCGCGCGTGGACGACCACATTGTATTGATACTTCAGTTCGTTGACCAGGCGGTAGCCAGTGAAGTTCCGAATTGGTTCTATGGGGCCGAGAGGCCACCCGCCGATGTGAACCCTCCTACGGCAATCACTCGCCAGAAGTGGCTGGAACTACTGCGCGACAGGGCGCTCATACATACTTTGTTCTCAAGCGCACTGCGGCGCGAGGAAGCTGCTTCTCTCAACCGAGGCGATGTACGAGATGGGCGTGCAAGGCGCGCCATCATTACGGGCAAGGGCAGCAAGGAGCGCATGGCCTTCTTCGGATCCGATGCTCTCGACGCGATTGGCGACTATCTGCGCGGTCGTGGCGATACACACGAGCCTCTGTTCGTTCGCCACGACCGCGCCAGAGGAGAAGCCGGGCCAAACGGCGAGCACTGGCGCGTGTCATCACACGCGGTGTGGGAAGTGGTGAAGAAATGGTCAAGGCGGTCAGGAGTGCGCGCCACCACCCACCACCTGCGCCACGCCAAGGCGAGCATTATGCTTAACGAGGGGGCCAAGCTGGAAGAGGTACAGGATCTTCTCGGACATGCTTCCCCACAGACCACCAAGTTAATCTATGCCCACTATACGGTCGAACACCTGGAAGAAGCCTTCGACCGCTATAGCCCCTCTGCCAAAGAGCTTGTCGAGCGCATAAGCAACTCGGCGCTTGACACTAACTCTGATGCAGAGTGAGAAGTGACAGGGTGAGGTAGACAAACAGTATAGTTAGGACACCTCAACAACCAAGCCTCAAATAATGATGATTATTTGAGGCTTGTGGTTATAGTAGAAGCAAGCCGTAGAATGTGTCCTTATGAAGCCCGCATCTTTCGACGTGAGGGTGGGTCTATGGTGCTGTTATCATCTTCATAGTGCCTCCGCAATTTGTGTAGCGGGCCTGATATTGCACATCTCGCAGTCCCGAACGTATCGTGACATCGCGTCCTCTAGCGATGGCATTAGCGTACCGCGCTCACTACCAAGTGCCGAATACGCCGGACGTGGAGTTATCACAATTCAAGGGACGTACTCGCGCAACGCAGCGTCCGATGCCAGATACGCCAACTCAGCCCAACTGACAGTTCAATAAGTTGTTGGTTGGGCTTAAGGGATATGTATCTTGATTTACGTCTTCGAGCTTCTGTTATTATTGAGGTGAATTATGGAGATCAGTTATCTGGCAAGAGGGTTCATAATTGGCCTTTCGATTGCCGCGCCGGTCGGACAAATCGGCGTGTTGTGTATACGCCGCACGCTGGTCGAAGGGCGGGTTTGCGGCTTTGTGTCCGGCCTGGGCGCGGCAACCGCAGACGCAACTTATGGTGGCATCGCCGCCTTTGGGCTTACCGCGATTCGGGCTTTCTCGTGAACGAGCAAGGCTGGCTGCGGCTGGTCGGCGGCCTATTCTTATGCTACCTGGGAGTTAGGACGTTCGCATCAAGGCCTTCAGAGCATATCGCTACCGCTCCGAGTAATACCCTGGCGAGAGCCTACGCCTCCACGCTTCTGCTCACGCTGACCAATCCCACAACTATTCTCTCCTTTGCGGCCATCTTCGCGGGCGTTGGCCTGGGTAGCACACCGGGGGACACGGTTTCCGCTGTGGTACTAGTTGCGGGTGTTTTTTGCGGTTCGGCGCTTTGGTGGCTCATTTTGAGCAGCGCCGTTAGTTTGCTCCGCGTGAGGCTCACTGCCAGGGACCTCGTCTGGGTCAATCGAGGATCAGGAATAATCATTGCCGGTTTTGGCGTTCTTGCACTCATCAGCCTGGTATCTCTCTCGCTATTCTGACTTCTGACTTCCTCCAGAGTACAAATTACCTATTGCATTCGGATGGATGTTATGTTAAGATGCCTTACGTAAAGTTACGGGCGGCTCGCCTATGTGTGAGCATAGTTAGTCAACCTCGCCCGCCACATTTTTGGAGATTTCATGCAGGCGGTACGGGTCTTATCAAAGCGTCCAATCCAACTGGCGCTTGCGCTTCTGACGGTTCTTGGCGTCGCATTCGCGCTGCCCCAGCCTGCCTCAACACCCGACCAAAGTCGCACCTTGCCTGGCATTTCCGCTTCGGCGATAGATGCCCGTTTGGGAAGTAACCATGCGGGCGATAAACCAGCCGCAATCGAAGGTTGGATTACCGACAGGGCATCAGGCGTTGCGGTTTCGGGTGCGCTGGTCTCGCTCTCTTCGGACGTACAAACAACCTCTGGCACACGCGGGTACTTCTCATTTGACGCCGTGCAGGCAGAACAAGGCAGCCAACTTTCGGGCGAGAACACTAGAAATGCCCGACTATACGTCCGAGCGGCAGGTCACGCAGAATGGGCGATCTCCGACGTGACTTATTACATGAGCGATACGCTCCGACTGCATCCCAGGCTGGAAGGCGAAGGACACGCGCCCGTTGAGGTGGTCGCAGCCAAATCGAGTCACTTGTCCGCGACCAACCAACTGACGGCGGGGCACAATTCTGTGGAGCATTTGCTCAAGGCTGAGACAACCGGCACGAACAGCGCGCTTGGGCAGGTCGCTCCGGGTGCGATGCCTGCCTCCGTGAGGGTGTACAGAACGCAGCAAGGCGTTGTAGAGGTTGTTCCGTTCAGAGATTACCTCAAGCATGTGCTGCCACTTGAGTGGGCCCCAACGTGGGGGGCAAATGCGCTCAAGGCAGGCGCGATGGCTGCGAAGACCTACGCCTGGTACTGGGTGAATAAGGGTGGCAAGCAGAGCTTGCTTGCCGCCGATCTGAAAGACAACGACGAGGACCAGGTTTACGATCCAAACGTCAGCTATGCGAGTACGGACGCCGCAGTGGATGCTACATTCGACTACGTAATGACCATGAACGGCTCTCTCTTCCAATCGCAGTACTGCGCGGGGTCGTACATGCCATATCCGGACGGCGATTGCCCGTGGGGCGGCCCGTATATGACCCAGTGGGGTTCGTCCTATCACGCCGACCACAAGCGTTCCTGGGGTTGGATACTGCAATTCTATTACCCAGGCGCGATGATTTCTCCAGACCCACCGGGCGGCGGCTATGACGGCACACCGCCCCCGACCGCCCCTGCCCAACCGACAGCAGTTACCCCGCTCGTGCAACCTACAGCAGTTATCCCCGTTGCGCAGCCTACAGCCGTGTCGGCGGATAATACTAGCAAGTCATCGGTTTCGGCGACGGGCCAAGCTTCCTTACAGGTCCGTGTGCAGTGGTTGGGAAGGAAGCAAGCGCCCTCAGACCGATGGGCACAGCCTCTCGCTCTGAGGCTCACTGTGCCGGGCAAAAGTGCGGTTGTGGGCACTTACCCTGGGGCGACTGATAAGAACGGCGTGGCGCTTTACCAGGGCCTGCCCGCGGGACAATTTGATGTTCATGTGAAGGGGCCACACACTTTGCAATCCGCGAGGGCCTCTATCACGCTTTCCAATAACGCGATTACAAACATTGATATGAAGACTCTGGTCGAAGGAGACGTTGACGGCGATAACTGCGTGACCGTTGACGATTTCTCTCTAGTCCAGGGTCTGTTAGGCGCAAGCAAGGATACTCCTGGGTTTGACACAATGGCCGATCTCAACGGAGATGGCGTGGTATCAATGAGCGATATTAGCTTACTACGCTCTGGCTTCGAGCGTTGCGGCGACATATCTGTTGATAAAGAGTTCGCCAATAGTGCGGGGAACTCCCCCACAACCCTGGCCGGGACGTTGGCGCCCTGGACCAACCCGAATGCGCTACAACATTCACTTACGTTGGATATAGTTCCGTCAAGCCCGAATGTCAAGGTTGAGGCTACTTTAAAAATGGACGTGGTTGCCCAGGCGGGCACGCAGCCCATTGATGGGGCGGCGTTCGTCCTTAAATACGACGCGCAGAGGTTCGCGCCGCTAGACGCATCGGGCAACAGGGCGGTTGGAATGGAGCCTGGTTACACGTTGCCTGGCGTCATGGGAAACTGGATTGATATGAAGAACGGCGCGATGGGCTTTTCCAGTGGCATATTGCAGGGCAGCGCGCAAGCGGGGCGCATCGTCGTAGCTTCCATAAGCTTCCGCGCCCTGGGTTCGGTAGGTACGGGTCCCGCCTTGTTCTATTTTGCGCCAGCGCCCTCCCCCAGTATGCAGATCACCAACGGCGGCGACAATCTCCTGGCCAAGGCTAACGACCTCACGATTTCAGTAGTTCCCTAGCATATGAGTTTGCTTTTCCTTCAATAAAAGGCCCCCTTCTGGGCTTTTTATTGAAGGAAAAGCAACAAAGATCGTAAAATGTATCAATACCCGGTCACGCGGTCTATCATGCCGCGCTCTTTGGCCTGGTGCTCAATCCATTGGTAGAAGAAGTACGAGCCGACAACGCTTACCAGCGCGCAGCCTGTTAGAACCAGCATTAGCTGCACGTTATCGGGTGCTGCGAGCGTTGGGCTGATTGGAACGCTTCCCGACGCGGTGTTGACCGTCAACACGCCGCCGGTGAGCGCCCGCCTCATGCTTTCAAGCCAATAGGTCGTAGGCATCACCAGGCTTACCTCTTTGAGGACGGGCGGCAGAATGTCGGGTGGGAAATATGCCCCGCTGAAGAGCAGCAACATACCCGCCACTACCTCGCCGATGAACCCTGCGTTCCGGGCAATCACCAGCGATATGCCCGCTAGCACTATGCCTAGCCCCGACAGAATCAGCATGCCAAGGGGAAAGTAGAGAGCCAGCCAGCCCCATTGCACCCTCGACAGGTCAATGTGAACGCCGAGGAAAAACACTCCGGTTGCCAGCAGCAGCAGTGTAGTTAGTAAGCCAATTAGCACTTTGGCGACAGCGCGTCCAATCAGATACGCGAATTTGCGGGCGGGAGAAGTATAGATATACTTGAGCATCTTATAGTTCTCGCGGTCGTCAATAATCGTCCACGATAGACCCGCCATTACCTGTATTACCAGCACGAAGAAGGCGTTGCTAATGAAAAGGTACTCGAAGAAGTCGGAGCGCTTGCCGCCCGCGATGACGTTATACATCACCACAACGATCAGAGCCGACGCCATCGGGCGCAGCACCGTGAAGATAAAGAAGACCAACGGGTCGGCCCAGTTGCCCTCTATCTGCCAGCCCAGCCACGCCGCGACGCGAAACGTGCGCAAGTTCTCGCGCCAACCGCTTATGGCCTCAGTTTGGTTTTTTGCAGCTATATCTATCATTGCCTTATCTTTTGCGTGAAACGTGAAACGTGAAACGTAAAACGTGAAACGTGAAACGTGAATTACGATACTCACGTTTCACGTTTTACGCGCTATTGCCAGCGAAGACTGAGTCGAGCCTCGACTTTCGCCAACCATTCCATGCGTTTGAGCAGGAGATAGGCGCTGGCAACGAAGATTACGCCCAACCCGGACAGGATCATCATCTCGATAGTGGGGGGGAGCACTCCCGTAATTTGTGGAACCCCTGTACTTGGATCTGGTGGGAACAGCAATTGGCGCAGCGCGTCCAGACCCAGACTGACGGGCACGATTGCCGATACCAGTACGAGCGGTCCAGGGATCGAGTTGAACAGCTTGTTCAACGGAAAGTTCATACCCGATAGGAAGAATACCGGCTCCTGGAACGCCAGCGATACCTGCCACGCCTCACGTCCCCACATTAGAAAGACCGAGCTTAACATCATGCCGAGGCCATAGAGCGCGAACATCGTGACCGCGAAGGCCAGCAGCGCAACGGCCCACTGGCTGGCGGCGAACTGCACGCCGAAAAGCACAGTGCCCGCGAGCGCGACAGCTGTCGCACGCAGGGTACTCATGTAGAGGCCCCCTACTCCCATACCCAGCAGAATAGCCATGAGAGAGCTTGGCGCCATTATGTAAAGTTCCAGAAAACCCTCTTGCTTGTCCCAATATAGCTGCGAGGCCATCATCCAGAGCACGTTGAGCCAGTAAGTGGACATCACCCCACCTAGAACCACGAAACCAACGTAGGCTTCGGGGGCGTGTAGAGCACGGTACAGGAAGACGAATGCCGCAGTATTGATGAACGGAATTACGACCTCGAAGAAGACCCAACTCTTCTCGCGGTTCGCACCACGAACCCGAGGGTAAGCACGGGCGAAAGCCGCCCGGAGAAATAGCTGTAGGCCGGTGCTTTTGTGCAATGTGTGCTCCTCTCGTGTGGACGATGGACGATGGACGATGGACGATGATAGTGAGATCGTCTATCGTCCATCGTCCATCGTCCCGCTATCAGCAAGACTGCGTCCTACCAGCTTGATGAATACATCTTCAAGCGTGGGTTCGTTCTTGTTCAGGCTGGTAATGCTTGCGTTTAGTGCGGTCAGGGCGTTGATTACGGAGGCTATCGCCGACTCGTCCTCTAATATGAACTTGAGTGTATAGGAGCTTCCGCCCTGGGCAGCCTCGCCCGTTACTCGCACGACACCGGGGGTTTGTGAAAGACCTTCGATGTTGCGGTCGTTTATGCCCGCCACGCCGATCTCGAACACGGGTTGTTTCTGTAACAGCTTCTTGAGGTTTGTGGGTGTATCGCAGGCGAGCACCTTGCCGTGGTCTATAATGGCTATGCGATCACAAAGCTCATCGGCCTCGGCCATGTAGTGCGTGGTAAGCAGCACAGTTCGGTCGGGTTGGCGCTGCATCCAGTCGCGTGTGAAGTCGCGGACGATGCGGGCAGCGTTCACATCGAGGCCCAGGGTCGGTTCGTCAAGGAAGATGACCTTTGGGTCAGTGATGAATCCCCGGCAGAAGTTCATGCGTTGACGCTGGCCTGTACTGAGGGAGCTGATACGAATGTTGGCTTTGTCCTCCAATTCGACAACCTTCAACATTTCGTCAATCGTCTTATAAGCGTCCTTCCAGGTTACGCCGTAGAATTGGCTGAACATCCACAGGTTCTCACGCACCGTCAGGATTCCATAGCCGCTCGTCTCCCCGCCGCTAACCATGTTGATGCGTCGGCGCACTTCATTCGCGTTCTTGACAACATCAAGGCCATCTACGTAGGCGACCCCGCCCGTCGGGGCTAGAAGTGTCGTGAGTATCTTGATGAGCGTAGTCTTTCCCGCTCCGTTGGGGCCTAGCAGACCAAATAGCTCGCCCTGGTAGACTTCCAGGTCAACGCCATTGAGAGCAACCAGGGTCTTCTTGTCCTCGCCCTTGCCCTTGTCGCCTTTATCTTTCTTCTGGCTCTTGACCTTGTAAGTACGGGATAGTTGCTCCGTCTTTATTGCAAGGGGGCCGGTATTATTCGCGGGGGCCGATTGGAGACTCCAGTTAGCCGCGCGATCTGGCGACTCTGCGTCGGTGTCTTCCGCTTCCTCGGCCTTGTCCATCTTCCATTGCTCAACGACTCGTGCGCACATTAAGTTCTATCCTCCGTCGGGGGTATTGCTGTTGTGCCGGTGGTGGATTCGTTTCGTAGTGTCGCTCTATAGTAACACAGCGTAGGGTCTGACAGCATCAGACCTCAGTAGTATGTTGGCCTCAGACCGGGTAAGGTTATTGGTCGAAGGTTAGACTCTGGGAGATCGTTCTTTGATTATTCGTGCTCTTGTGTTTTGGAGCGACAGGGAGAGGAGCAATCCAAGCACGGCCCAGGCTATGAACGCCGGTTTGGTGCCCCATGTGACAGCGTCAAGCAGCCCATGAGATAATAAGGCAACCAACGCGCCAAGACAGCCGAGATTGAGCCAGGCCATTTCAGCGTTGGAAGGTTGGAAGGTTGGAAGGTTGGAAGGTTCTAACTTTTCAACCTTCCAACCTTCCAACCTTCTTAGGAAGAGACTTATAATGAGCGCGGCAAAAGCTGCTTGACCGGGCAGGCCAAGCTCCGCGCCGATCTGTAGGTACAGGTTGTGGGCGTGGTGGACCTTTTCGGGGTCGGAGATGACATAAGGGTAGAGGGCGGGGACCGCTGTACGGAAAGCGCCCAGGCCGATGCCCGTGAGTGGGAAATCGTGTATGACCTGTAGGGCGCGAGACCAGATTTCCACTCTCACCGAAAAATCGCCCACCGAATCGCTTTGGAGTAACTGCAACAGGGAGGGACCGAGATTGAGGAGCCAGACTCCGATGCCTGTCACAAGTAAGCCGCCTGGAATTATCAGCCGCAGAGGCTTCATTCTAACGGCTGCAATGACTAGGAGCGAAATGACCATTGCTAGATAGGCTCCATGCGACTGAGAGAAGATAACGCCCACGACAATCAAAGCTACGGCTAATGCGGCCAGCAGTAGGGGCGCGATTAATCGCGCCCCCACGAAGCGAGCAGTAGGGGCGCGATTAATCGCGCCCTTACTTAGCTTACCCATCAACAGCCCAACACACAAAGGCAGAAGCACCGCTAGCGTCCCCCCAAGCACGTTCTTTTGAATAGTCTCGGGCAGCAGCCTGGCTGAGGCCAAAGGGTCTGTGGACTGTATAGTAAGCGGCGCGGTTACTGCCAATAAGCAACCAATTCCGACAAGAGCTTGGGCCATGACTTTAGCGCGCTGCTCCGTATTCGCCCAGGTCGCAACGGTAAAGAAGGCGACCAGTTGGGCGAGGAGGTATCCGAGATGCTCGCGGGTCAGGTCCGGCGACGGCGTAACCCACATTGTGACGGGAATAAGCAAGAGGAACACAAGCAGACTTGCGCTGGACAGTGACCACCTTCCCCACACGCACGTCCCCATGCCAGCCAGCGCCCAGAACCCAATGACCCCTAAAACGCCAAATAGAAGGAATCGCCCCTCCCCGAATACGAACAAGGGCATCAGCGCCGCGACCCAAACGGGGCGAAGGTTCTCCACGAGCCTTCCGGCGCTGGTAAGCCAACTAGCTTGACTTTCGTGGGTCTGTGCTAAGGGGATATGTAGTTTGGTGGGGCGTACTAACATAAGTAGAACTCAGCGCACGGGGCTTGGTAACGCATGGGTTACACCAACATGTACCGCACACCTGTATACAC
>JBBQIC010000115.1:0-11240 GCA_038324555.1 Chloroflexia bacterium | reverse complement strand
CGAAGACGGCAATTACGACGATAGGCATCGAAATAGAGGGCAGTCCAGGCAAAGCTACTACGGGCCCCCAAGGCGCGATCCTTTCCCATTCATAATGGGCACACTGATTGGGGTTCTTGTGGTGGGGCTGGGGGCCGTAGTGTTCATACTGGCCGGCAACTCCAATGGCGGCCCGGCGCCGTCAAGCCAAGTTTCCGGCTCCTCGGTGAACAACCCGCCCGCAAATAGCTCAAGCGGCTCAGGGTCGTCCAGTCAGAGCGGCCCATCATCATCGTCATCATCGTCATCAGCCGGCACGCCTCCGCGCATACCGCTCGCGGATTTTATGAAATTGTACAACGACCCCGCGACGCGCCCTTATATTATAGACGTGCGCCAGACCGCTGAGTACCAACAGGGACACATCAAAGGCGCCGTTGCACACCCTGTAGCCGAAGTTGGCGCGTGGGCGGCAAAGGTGCCCAAAGACAAGCTCGTGGTAGCTTACTGCCAATGACCGGCTGAACAAGAAAGCGCCGGTGCGGCGCAGCAGCTTCACGACAGTTATGGATTCAGCTACGACAACTTGAAAGTCCTCCTCGGAGGTTGGGGAACCTGGAAAGAGCAGAACGCCAAAGACCCTAATACCTATCCCATTGAAACTGGATCGGGCGGGGCAGGCGGGGGAAGTAACAACCCTGGAGGCGCGCCGACCGTGGTGCTACAACCCGGTGGCGGTGGCATAATCCTCGTTACCCCTGCCAGCACGCCGAAGCCCTAGTATTCCCCGGTGGGGAGAAAGGATGCATTGTTCGTATGGATTGGAACGACCTGTTCAATAAATGGTATATGTGGTTGAGCAGCCTGAATAGCGTGCTGTCAATGCCGATACGCGACCTCAGTGATGGGCTGGGTATTCCTCTGGTAAGCGCATTCCTGTTCGGGCTGTTGGGCACTACCGCTCCCTGCCAGCTCACTACAAACTTCGGCGCCCTTGCTTTTCTTACCCGCCACCCTGCGGAACGGGGCGCAACCCTGCGGGCAACGCTGGCCTACATGTCGGCCAAGCTGCTCGTCTATACCGTGCTAGGCTTAGTTGTACTGACCCTCGGCAAGCAGCTGATTAACGCCTTCCTACCCTACATGGAATGGGTGCGCAAGTTCGTCGGCCCGTTCATGATTGTTCTGGGCCTAGCTTTGCTGGGGGTGTTGAAGATGCGCTTCCAGGTAGGACAGAGGCTGGCACGCCGCCTGGAGGGCGCGGCAACGAGCATGGACGTGAGAGACCGCCACCCCCGCTCCGCTCCTGCCCAAACTCCTGTGAGTATGAGGCTGGTTTCACAGCCATCTCTCGCGCCTGCCTCTGCTTTAGCGGGGGGCATGAGCGAAGCGGGGGCAAGCTCCGCCGCCTCTGGTATGGCTGGCGCGCCCGCCGCCTCTCGTTTGGCTGCTCCCTCTGCCCCTAGCCTCAGGTCAAGTTTTCTACTGGGCCTGGGGTTCAGCCTGGCATTCTGCCCAACCCTTTTCCTTCTCTTCTTTGGAATAACTATGACACTGGCCGCTCGCTCGGCTGGTGGTTTCGCCTTCCCGGCATTTTTTGCGCTGGGAGCCACGCTGCCTTTGCTGCTTCTGGTAGCGGTGACGCTGACCGGCGCTGGCGCGGCTAAGAGCGTCAGGCGTGGTTTGCGCCGCGCCAACAAGCCCTTGCGCTGGGTGGGTGGGGCGGCGCTGATCCTGCTCGGTTTGCACGATACCTTTATTTATTGGTTCCTCTAAACTACGAAACTACGGACAGATTCAAAATCCAATCCAGCACCCGGCAGTGCGGTTTATGACGGGCAATGTCATTGCGATTCAAAACCAACAGGAGGACATGTACAGGAGCTATGAGCCAAACCCCGGTAAATAAACCGCGACTACGCAGGGTTCCGATCCAGACGGATTCCCACTCAAAAGACATTGCAGAAGAAGCCAGCCCGTGGGCAACAGGACGTGGACGTGACAGAGGATTAGGGTCGAACCGGACACGCAGTCTCGTCAGGCAAACCTCGGTTACGCCCGTACAGTTTATTATAGTCATGCTCGTGACTCTTGTGGCCGTTGCTGTCGCAGCCTTCTTTATTTCGAGGAACGTCAACGGCAGAGGTCCAAGCAGCGCAGCCGGTGCCGACGCCGGTCCCGTCGTGGCAACCGTCAACGGGCAGCCTATCCACCAGCGAGAGCTAGACGCACACTACGAGAAGGAAAAAGAGCAGCTATTAGGCGGTCCGCTTCTGGCCTCGACAACGGCCAAGGGGGGTATCACGGCTACCCGTGTGCTCGAAGCTATCAAACAGGACACGCTCGACAAGCTGATCAACTTCGAGGTTATAATGCAGCAGGCCAGGAAGGAACAACTCCTTCCCGAAGCTCAAGAGCAAAAGCAGTTGATCGAAACGGCCAAAACCGCCGACGTAAAGGCGGGCCAGACATTCGAGGAATCGCTACGTGAGCACCGCCTTACCGAAGAGCAATATAATCGCAACGTGATTTCGAGCGCGGTCTACAGAGTCATGGCTGGCAAGCATATGCCTGAGAAGGGGAGCGACTTCGAGCGGCAAAATGCCTTCATTGATTGGATTTGCAAGGCCCGCCAGACTTACGATGTGAAGGTCAACCTGGCGTTCGCTACGTCAAAAGACTACAAACCGTGCTCGAGCGGCCTGCCGTCTGATACCGCGCTAACCAGCGATCAGGGGTTGACACCCGACCAGGGCTTGCCGCCGCCCGTCCCTTCTGTGCCGCCCTACCAGCCTACGCAGCAAGCTGCCATCGCGCCGCGCATCACAACTTTACCGGGGAGCACTACACCAACCAGGCCGTAACCACAAAAAACGCTCAGTTGTGGGCAGTCTTGCCCGCTATGGCAGATGCAATCGGAACTTTTCGACCCCAAGTATCGTCTACTTAGTTCGCGGCGAACTTGCCAAAACAAACGGAGCTAGAAAGGCAAAAACAGAATGCGCCGACATTTAGGTCTTTCAATTGCCTCACTTGCCTCGCTGCTGTTTGTTGTAGGAGTTGTTGCCTGCGGTGGAGGCGGACAACCCACTCCTACCGGTGACCAGACCGAACCTCAAGCAACTCACACTCAGAGTAATGACGCCAGCGGCAATGGGCTAACAACCCCAATCGCATCCCATGGCGAGCCGGTCAGAGATTACGTTAGCCTTATAGACAATCTGCGGGCCGCCGGAGCCATGGTCCGCCCGATGGGCGAGGTATCTCAGCCCTTCTTCTCGGTAACAGGCTATAAGATCACGCTCAACGGCGGCGAGGTCCAGGTCTTCGAGTACAAAGATGCTGCCGCAGCAGATGCCGACGCGGCGCAAGTCTCTCCCGATCTCAAAGTGGTGGGCAACACCATGGTGGAGTGGGTTGGGCCACCCCACCTCTACAAGAAGGGCAGGCTGCTGGCGTTATATGAGGGTGAAAGCAGCGCGGTAGTAACAGTCCTGGAATCGGTTCTAGGCCCTCAGTTCGCGGGACAATAAAGCGTCCCTCGTTTCCTCGATTGTGGTTTATCACTCCTGGCATATCGCTTGGGAGTAACAGGCATGGCTCTGTCAATACGCCTTTATCTGACGTGCTTACGTGCCACCGCAATGCCCCAACCGGGATTCCGCGCCAACGCTCGACTTGGAAGCCTGAGGTAGCTGCCTCGCGCCAAGAATAGCTTTTGTCACCATCCCCAAAACTATTCGCTACTATGAGGAGATCGGCCTACTCCCCCGTGCTCAACGGTCCCCAGCCGGATACCGGCTATACGACGAAATAGACCGAGAGCGACTGCGCTTCATCCTCAAGGCTAAGACTATCGGTCTTACATTGGACGAAATCGGGCATATCCTCTCCCTGCGTGACAGAGGACAGCAACCCTGCGAGCATGTTGCGGATTTGATTGATCAGAAGCTCGCCTCGGTAGATCGGCAACTTCGGGCGTTGTCAGAATTCCGAAGAGATCTGGCTGCTTTGCGCGAAGAAGCTGCCGACAACGTGCGTGAGGACGCTTGCCTATGCGGCATTATCGAGCGCCATACCGTCACTTTCCGAGAGAAACCCAGACACGGAGCAATGGCGACCAATAAGAGTTCAGTGGCTTCCTGAGCATTTGCCCACTCTGGACCTCACCTTAAGTTCGTACAGCCCACACTCCTCTAAAGTTTCGCCGCCGAGCACTTGACTTTCCAGCTAGCTGGAAGGTGTATAGTTAAGCCATACAACCGAGCTTTAACCTCGTCACATAGGATTTTCTCTATGAGTGTTGAGTCATCTTTATCTGCCGATACCAACCTCACGGCGCAGCGGGTCGTCAGGGTCATGCAGACTACAATGGTGGTAACTGGGTTGCACTGCTCATCTTGTGCCCTGGCTATCGAGCGCGCCCTCAAGCGTACGGAGGGCGTGCATGACGCTGAATTGACCTTCGCCACCGAAAAACTCGTAGTCAAGCATAATCCCAGCCTGATCGGCACTCAGGGTATCAAAGAGATTGTCAGGAAAGTCGGCTTCGGCGCCCTGGAGGAGGGCGAGGCGATCGAGACCCGCGAGGAGGCCCACCTGCGCCAGGTACGGGGGTCCAGGAACCGAGTGATTTGGGCCTGGGCGCTGGGCACGCCGGTCTTCGTGATGATGGTCGTGAGCTGGTTCTGGCCGCAGTTCTACTTCACCGGCTACTTCTGGTGGGACCGCTTCATCTGCTTTATCTTCACCACGTCGCTTCTGTGGGTGGGCCGTAAATTCTTCATCGGGGCCTATCAGGCGATCCGCTACGCTCACGTCGCAACCACAGATGTGCTTATTTCGCTTGGCGCAGGCTCCGCCTACGTGTACAGCGTGGTGGAGCAGTTTGGGTTCGGCAACCCAAACACTTACTATGACATCGCCTCGATGGTCATCGCCTTCATCAGCACAGGATCATACCTAAAGATCAGGGCGACAGCCAGGGCCTCCGAGGCCATCCGCAACCTAGTCAGTATGCAACCACGCGCCGCCAGGGTGCTGAGGGATCGGCAGGCTGTCGAGTTGCCTATAGACCATGTCCGCCACGGTGACCTGGTGCAGGTTGTGCCTGGCGAGCGCATCCCGGTGGACGGCGTCGTGAAGGCAGGTTCTTCGGCTGTAGACGAGTCTATGTTGACCGGCGAGAGTATGCCCGTAGAGAAGAGGCAAGGCGCGAAGGTGGCGGCGGGCACGATCAGCGTGAATGGCATGTTGCAGATCAAGGTGACAGGCCTGGGCAGGGAAACCATGCTGTCCCAGATTGTCAAGCTGGTCGAGCAGGCGCAGAACGAAAAGGTGCCTATCCTCGAGTTCACCGACCGTCTGGCAACGTATCTCGTACCTCTAGTTCTCGCCCTGGCGATGAGCGTATTTGCGGGTTGGGCCATCTTCTACGCCGGCCCTGACAGGTGGATGCAGGCCATATCTCACATGGTGACGGTACTGGTCATCTCCTGCCCCTGTGCCCTGACCCTCGCGCCCGGCACCGCCCTGATGGTAGCTTCCGGGAACGCTGCCCGGAGCGGCATTCTCATCAGGAGCGGCAGCGTACTGGAGAGCGCGCACAAGCTCACCCACATCGTCTTTGACAAGACGGGTACTCTGACGATGGGCAAGCCACAGGTGACCAAAGTGGTTGCAGACGGTGGTTTTACCGAGCATGAAATCCTACAGATGGCCGCTTCTGCCGAGCAGGCATCCGAACACCCGCTGGCCGGTGCCATCGTCGAGTGCGCCCGCGCATCCAGAGTGGACCTTGTGGATTCGGGCGAATTTACGGCATTGCCCGGACTAGGCATCACATCAAAGGTCGCGGGGCACCGCGTGCTGGTGGGTAACGCCAGGTTCATGCAGGAACAACTACCTGACCTCTCAACTGCCTGGCTGGAGCGCAAGAAGGCGCTCGAGGCTGAAGGTAACACGGTCGTTCTTGTAGTCGTGGACGGGGGAGTGGCGGGTCTGATTGCCTTGGCCGATACCGTAAGACCTGAAGCCAGACGAACAGTAGAAGAACTGAAGGCTCTCGGTATGGAGGTAGCAATGCTGACGGGTGACAACTATCAGACCGCACAGGCAATTGCCGGGCATCTGGGCATCGAGAGGGTGATCGCAGAGGTGTTGCCCCAGGAGAAAGTGAGCGAGGTCAAAAGGCTTCAACGGCTTGCCGTTCCACGAGAGACGCCTTTTGGCGTGCGGCAAGGGCGTGCCCTAGTCGCAATGGTTGGTGACGGCATCAACGACGCCCCCGCATTGGCCCAAGCGGATATCGGTATTGCAGTCGGCACGGGCGCGGATGTGGCCGCCGAGGCTTCTGACGTCACCTTGATCAGAGGCGATCTGCTGAGTCTGGTAAAAACCATATCCTTGAGCCAGCATACTTTGCGCATCATCAAACAAAACTTTATCTATGCTTTCTTGTTCAACGGTATAGGGCTGCCGTTGGCTGCACTGGGTTACTTGCCGCCGATCCTGGCTTCCGCAAGCATGGGTGTCAGCTCCATGCTCGTGGTGGGCAATTCGCTGCGTTTGAAGCGCATCGCAGCAGCCAGGACCAATGACCTATCCGCTTCCAACCTCGAGAGCAGTAAGATAGCGGCCTGATTTCATTAGCCGGATTACACAGCATCACGCCCTATATGATCTGTTATTTGTTTACGGCTACTGTAGTCCCTGGATTCTGCTCGCGTCCCGAACCCAACTCGTGGTGAGCAGTGAGTTGATGTGCATCTTCGCCGCTGTGCCCACAAGGGTCGGCATGTACGTTTAGATAGGCAAGTCGCGGCTGGGCGTGGAATAGTGAGTGCCGCACTTCTTCCACTATTCGATGGCTATCCCGTGTTGGCATATCTTCGTCTACGGTTATATGCAACTCTGCCTGTAGTTTGTGTCCTAGCCAGCGCACTCGAATATCGTGGATGTCAAGCGCGCCCGGCACCTTTGCCGCAGCCTGCTCAATACTGTCTACTACTTCGGGGTCTACAGCGTCCATCAGCCGGTGGTACATTGTCATCGCTGTGTCCTTGACTATAAAGAGGATAGCGATTGTGATCAACATGCCAACTATAGGATCGGCCAGAGGGAAGCCTAACAGACTGCCTACCGCTCCGAATAGTACTGCGAGCGACGTTATTCCGTCCACTCTGGCGTGCTGCCCGTCCGCGACGAGCGCTGCCGAGCCTATCTCTTTGCCCACCCGAATGCGAAAGACTGCCACACCCTCGTTGCCCAGGAAGCCAACAATCGCCGCCACAATAACCCACCCAACGTTGTTGAGGGGCTGTGGGTTAATGAACTTCTGGTAGCTTTCGTAGCTTGCGACTAAGGAGCTTGCGAAGATCATGAACACGATGATCACGCCCGCTATATCCTCTGCCCGCCCGTACCCGTAAGTGTAGCGGCGGTTGGCTACGCGCTTGCCTAGAACGAAAGCGATACCCAGCGGGATTGCGGTCAAGGCATCGGAGAAGTTATGTATCGTATCCGCGAGGAGCGCCACGCTGCCACTGGTGAGCACTATTACCAGTTGAAACAGCGCCGTTACGCCAAGCCCCACCAGGGAGACTTTCAGCGCCCAGAGGCCCCGGTCGCTGGTCTCCATGGCTGTATCCACGTTCACATCACTATGGCTGTGCCCGTGTCCGAATGGTAACAGTTCCCGTAGCCAGCTGAAGCGCCCCTGGGCGTGATCATGGCCGTGCTCATGGTCATGGTCATGCTCTCCTGCGTGTTCGTGATCGTGGCCTTCGGCATGGCTATGATCATCACTTTTCGCATGGTTATCTGCGTACCCGGGGGCGCTATCTGCGTGCTTCTGGGTTTGGTCCCCGGCGTGCTCATGGTCGTGTTGTTCTCCCATTTTACGTTCTCCTACGAGGTATGATTTAGAGCGCTGTTCGTGTTACCGTTTGCCGTCCGCCTCATTTGGGGTAAGCCTCGGACTAGAGGTGCGGGTGGTCTGGTAAGCCCTGCAGCACATGATCGGCGTGATACTCGGCTTCCCGAAACAAGGTACCAACGTGGTGGTCATCCAGGGCGTAATAGATGGTGGTACCTTCCCGCTCCCCCTTTACCAACCTGCGGTCACGCAAGAGGGCCAACTGGTGCGATAATGCGGACTGCGAGACGCCCACTATAATTGCCAGGTCTCGTACACACAGGCGGCGTTCGCGAAGCGCGTAAAGGATGTGCGCACGCGTAGGGTCGGCTAGGGCCCGAAATGTCTCAACAACCAGCGCCATGGCTGCCTCGTCAGGCATACCATCCCGTGCCTGCGCTACAGACTGCGGATCGATGGCGATAAGGTCTGCACCTATTGCCCTTGTCTTCCCTTGTTTCGTTCCACTAACCATACGTTCGTAATCCTTGTTTGCTTGCTCTCTCGATGCTTATATGAGCGATTGCTCATATATTATATAATATATCTGACCCGATTGCATACACCAGGCTAGGTTAGGAAGCCGCCAGAGAGCACCAAATGAAAGTGACATCACAGCATGACCCTAACACCAACCCAGCAGCCGCGAACAGTTTCGCATCTAACGATCAGTCACCCATGGTAGTCGAGCCGCCCAGGAAGGTGTCCGTTATGCTAATTGCGGCCCTGTAGCGTACGGAAACCGCGTCCGGGGCTTTCAATGCTCACAATCCTTGTCTTTACTCCTCCCCAACCTCTCTTCTTGTCCTATTATTCATGTTGTCAATGCCACCCGGCCTTGACACCCCGCCTTGAAGCATAACACAAGCTGTCTGTCATCTGTCCCCCGCCTCATGAGCATGGCATCAGCTATACTACACCATCCTTGTTACTTATGGAGATACTGCTTTCTACGCTTGTACGAATGCTTTTCCAACTCCTTTGCTTGCTTCTCGATCTCTTGGCTATCGGACGCTCCTCCGATCACCAAAAAGACATGGGGATCATACTCTTGCGCCAGCAACTTCGTATTCTGCAACGCAAGCTCCCCAATTCCAAACCCCCAACCATCTCTCGTTGGGACAAGTCCGTTCTCGCCATATTCACCCTTCGCTTCAAACAATCGGTGACACATACAGGCACGAGACTAGGCACGCGGTTGGATGAGGTCATGCTGCTGTTCAAGCCCGACACTGTGCTCCGGTGGCACAGGGAACTGGTCAGGCGTAAGTGGACCTATCAGCGGACTAACCTCGGAGGTCGCCCTCGCACTACCCCCGAGTTGGAGGAGTTGATAGTACGATTAGCCAAAGAGAATCCCAGGTGGGGTTATGGCAAGATACAGGGAGAGTTGAAGAAGCTGGGCCATACGATAGGCAGGTCCACTGTCCAGGATATACTCAAGCGCAAGCATATTCCGCCCGCACATCGGCGTAAAAAGCAAGGAACCAGTTGGCGTAGCTTCCTGAGCCATTATGCCGACCAGATGGTTGCCTGCGACTTCTTCACCGTGGAAACCATAAGGTTGCAGACGCTTTCTGTCTTATTTTTCATAGAACTCAGCACGCGGCGAGTGCATCTAGCAGGTTGTACAGCCCATCCGACTTCTGAGTGGGTCACCCAGCAGGCACGCAACATCGCGTGGGATCTGGGGAGATCCAGGAAATCCAGGAAATGCAGCCACTCCAAGAAGTCCGAACAGAGAAGCACCAGCACCAGCACCAGCCATACGCTTCCTGATAAGAGATCGAGACGCCAAGTTCACCGCCTCCTTCAACACAGTGTTGGCTTGTGAAGGCATCGAAACAATACTCACGCCCTACCGGTCCCCCAGGGCGAATGCGTTCGCGGAAAGGTGGGTGAGGACAGTGAGGGAGGAGTGCCTCGATCAGTTGTTAGTCATAAGCGAGAGACATCTGAAGCGAGTACTCCTGGAGTATACCGAATACTACAATCGACGACGACCGCACCAGGGTATCGGCCAACAGGTGCTGGTGCCGCCAAAGCCACTGACACGAAAGCCGCTTACCACCAAAGGCGAAGTATACCGACGGGAAGTGCTTGGAGGTGTCATCCACGATTACTACTGGAAGGAGTGCCAAGCTGCCTGACCGTGTTTCAGACGTTGGATGGGAATCTCTTATCATACCACTCATCCTACAAGCCTCGATCATCAACTTTGCGGCATTTCCCTTTCCCACCCGGACCTGACATCGCCATATCCTGACATCGTCATACCGTGACATGCTATAATTCTATGAGGGAGCTTGAATAGAGGGTCTTACCGGTCCCGGCCCGCAAGAAAGGAATCTGTTCGATGACTACAATTGATGCCAATGATCTAGCAACCCACTCAGATGAGATGCTGAGGCAGATAGGCCAGACAGGGCAGCCTATCGACATCATCGAGAATGGCGTGATTGTCGCTCGGGTTATCCCCATCTACGGTCACTCCACTTCGAAAGACCTGGCTACATTCTGGTCTGACTGGGACATGATGTCTCAGGACATTGGCGAGGAATTGGAGCGGCAAGGCATCAAGACCGTTGATGCTGTCCAGTTGATGAAAGACGTGCGGAGCTAAAGTACGGTGACTACCTCCGGTAATCCGCCCACACCACCCACACAGCCAACACCACCGCCGACTACACTTCGCTACCCTCAGGTTGTGCTCGATGCTGCGGTATGGGTAAGTGCTGCCATTCCCCAGGAGCAACAACATACATCAAGCCGGCAGTGGATTGACCAATACCTGGCTGCAGGTGGTGTGTTGGTAATAAGCGAGTGGTTTATCGTGGAGGTGGCCGCAGCCATCGGTCGCAGGGTGAGCTCCCAACATGGTCAGAGGGCTTACATTCGTGTCTACTCACTCTCGCAGATCACGATAGTGCCGATGAGTAGACAGCTGATGCAGGACTCGGCTGCCGTGGCGGCTGCACTGCGGCTACGGGCTGGGGACGCAGTGTACGTAGCACTGGCCCAGCAGCTGGGTCTGCCTGTGGTTAGCTGGGACGGGGAGATAGCGCAGCGTGGAGGTCCGAGGGTAGTGGTATTCGATCCTGGCAACTTCCCCTGGTAGTGCCTTGTACTGCGGTGGGCTACGGTGGTTACACAATTGATCCGTGCCTGATAAACCAAATGCGAAGTTGTGGACGGAGTTTTCGTACCATACAAGGTATTCATGGTTGATGTTGTCGTAGGCTCCTTTGATGTCTGCATCAACCACCCACTTCTTCCGTCTGTTGGGACAGGAGAGGTCGAAGATTTTTGCGATGGCATCATGGCAACCCCTTCCCGGTCGGAACCC
>JBBQIC010000114.1:0-11241 GCA_038324555.1 Chloroflexia bacterium | reverse complement strand
AATCCAGACAAAGATGGTGGTGGGGAGATATATGTTGGCAACAGTATGCCAACGGGACGCCAGAGCCACGCGAACAAAGAAATACGCACCGCCCGCGTAGCCCGCTCCCAAGAAGAGTGCGGTCATCTGAGGGTTTATCTTCCAGGCGAACAACTCGCCAGTGCGCTCGGGAAGCACGTAGAGGACACCGACTGCGAGTAGCAGAACCACAATTACTACTACGGCTGTCCAGTGTACCTCTGGCAAAATGCGGTCGTCGCGTAGGCCGCTTCCGGGGCCAGGCTGCGATGCCTGGGTAAGGTCGGTTTCATTACGGCTCATACTATTCATGAAGTTACCTCCGTGATTAATGACCGGCTACCCTTTTGTTATATGATGCTGTTAATGCTGTTACTTGGGACTGTAGGCTTGATCAGATTATAGCATGAGTTAGGGGCTTGTCAAACGATTAAGCCTTGCGGCGAGGTCAATTCATTCTCACAAATACACACTTCCAGACCATAGCTGAACTATCTTTCAATCTTTAATCATATCTTAATTTACATCAAGTCCTCCTTTAATGTTGGAGTAGGATAATGATATTGTAACGGAGGCGGACCAAGCCAGTAGGGCACTGGTAGCAACAACAAGATAGGGAATGAACTTAGCCGCGGTCGTTGTATGGTCCGCCTCTGTTGATCCACAAACGAACGGGCTTCTCTTTAGTCGGTCAGAAAATACAGGTAACGAGGTTGCAAAATGACCAGGCGAAAGCCGGAGAGGCCCGCATATATCCAGCAATTACTCACAATAATAGTCAGGAGAAGACACAAAACATGGAACGCATAGAACGAACAATCAAAATCGGCCTCGCCTCCCTCCTCGTGGTCATGATGTTGGCCCTCGGCGGGCTTGCCGTGACAACGGGCGCGCTTGACGGTAGCATCGCAAATCTATCGGCTGCCGCGCACCCAACCACCCAACAGGTCGCCGCCAAAAACGCAGTCGCGGTCAAGACGGGCGATAGCCAGACCGCCGCAACCGACACGGCGGCACAGCAGGCAGCGCCCGCACAACAGCAGAATGGCGTAGTAGACGCAAGATACGCCGCCAAGCAGGCAGGCCCAGCAGTAGTAACGGTAGTAAACACAATGCAGCAAAGCGCCGCAGGTCGTGGCCGATTCGGTGGCACAGGCCAGGCTCCGGAAGCCCTCGGTTCGGGCATCATAATTGATAACCAGGGCCATATCCTGACCAACCAGCACGTAGTGGCTAACCAGCAGACCCTGTCGGTCATATTCGCGGACGGCACACAGGTAGCAGCGACGCTCGTAGGCGAAGACGCTTATTCGGACCTCGCGGTCATCAAAGTGGACGCCAAAGTGCCCGCAGTCGCGCAGCTTGGGGATAGCGACAAACTCGAACTCGGCCAACCGGTAGTAGCGATAGGCACTGCTCTGGGCGACTATAGGAATACGGTCACAGAGGGAATCGTCAGCGGCGTGCATAGGCAATTAGGCGATGGCAGCACCTCCACGCAAGACCTTATACAGACCGACGCAGCCATCAACCACGGCAACTCAGGCGGCCCACTACTCGATCTGAACGGCAACGTAATAGGGATCAACACTGCTGTGGTGCGCAGCGCCAATACGATGGGCGGCGACGTGGCCGAAGGACTGGGCTTCGCTATACCGAGCAATACGGCCAAGACTGTCATTGAGCAGCTTCTAAAGACCGGCTCGATCAGCCACCCTTATATCGGCATAACCTATGAGTTGATTACCCCACAGGTGGCCACGCAGTACAATCTTTCCAGGCAGCAGGGCCTGTACGTCACCGACGTTTCAAGCGGCAGCCCCGCCCAGCAGGCAGGTATCCAGCCCAACAGTATCATCACGATCTTCGATGGCGTGACGCTTGACAGCAACAGCGCTTCGACCCTGGTCCAGCAACTCAGCAAGCACAAAGTGGGCGACAGCGTGAAGCTGACAGTTATCGCCCCCGGTAGCACCACCGAAAAAGAAATCACGATAGTGTTAGCACAAAGGCCCAACGGCAAGTAAGACTCACTCAATAATAAAAACGACCACAGTCACGTAGTGACTGTGGTCGTTTTTATTTAAGGACGATGTGGCCTGTGCGCAAGGCCATCGCGCACGGCAGCGAACTCGTCCCAGGGGGTTTCCACTGTGCCATAGCACATGGAGCTTTCGTGGGCCTTGCCGCAGGTAAGCACCATATCACCGGGGTGTGCCATGCCGATGGCGAACGCTATAGCCTCGGCCCGGTCATCCACCTGCCAGAAATCTACCCCTTCGGTGCGGCCTTCGGCTTCCAGGGCGCGGGCTATCTCCGCCGATATATCCTCCACCCGCTCGGTGCGCGGGTCCTCGGCGGTTATCACGGTCAGATCGGCCATCCTACCCGCGACGTGCCCCATCAAGGCGCGCTTCTCGCGGTCTCGCAGCCCCGCGGACCCAAAGACCACTATTACCCTTCCCTTTCGTGGAGCTACCAGGCTGCGGGCAAGTTCGAGCGTCTTCTCCAGGCCGTTGGGAGTGTGGGCAAAATCCACTACCACATCAAAACCGAACTGCCGCGCCTCCTCGACCCACTCCATGCGCCCGCGTATTTGCTCTATGGCTCCTATGCCCTCTCGAATCGCCTCCTTTGAGACGCCTAGAGAGAGGGTAGCCCCAATCGCCGCCATCGCATTATAGACGTTGTGCTTGCCCGGCAGGTGTAGCTCAATCGGAACATCGGTGACTGGCGTCTGCGCTATAAAATTTGTCCCACCCGCCCGGTAAGTTATCACGTCGGCGGTAATGTCGGGCTGCTGTCGCCCATCGAGGCCGTACACCCACTGCATATCGGCTGGGATGCGCCGCAGCCAGGCGTATGATTTGTCGTCGGCGTTGATGACGGCTACTTTGGGGGTGTTGGGTTTGCGATAGCTGGCGTTTAGAGCCTGGAACAGCTTTGCTTTCGCCGACATGTAGTTCTCCCAGTTGCCGTGCCAGTCGAGGTGTTCGTGGGTGACATTAGTGACTACCGCCACGTCGTAATCCACGCACAACGTGCGCCCCTGGTCGAGGGCGTGCGAGGTAGTTTCGAGCACCGCGACCTCGGTTCCAGCCTCAACCATGTCGTGCAAATATCGCTGCACGTCAAAGGCTTCGGGCGTGGTAACGTGAAATCCGGTATCATATGAACGCCCGCCTATCTCGGCGCGTATCGTCGAGATCAACCCGGCCTTGCGTCCCGCCGCCTTAAGTATCGAGTGTATCAGCGTCGAGGTGGTAGTCTTACCGTCTGTGCCCGTCACGCCTATCACTTGCAGCTTGCGCGACGGGAAATCAAAGAAAGCCGCCGACAAGAGGGCCACAGCCTTCCGGTCGTCGGGCACACGCACGTAAGGCATGTTCTCCGGCAACTCCGCAGGTCGCTTCTCCCGCGTTCCGGCTACCGCAACGGCCCCTGCCGCTAGAGCCTGTGGGATGAAGTGGTGTCCATCTGAGGTTTTGCCGCGTACCGCTACGAACAGACCGCCGGGTTCTACGCGGCGCGAGTCTTCGGCAATCTGGGTGATCTCAACTTGCCTGGCTCCTCCATCCCCAAGTATTCTTGTGTCGGGTATGGTTGCGCTTGAAAGTAGTTGTGTCAAGTCCATTTTGCGTCCCTGTGATACTGAACTAAATGTGTAGGCCAAACCATTCTCGCCATTTTCGGGCGTTCTCGCAATTCGGGTCTATCCCACTTGTAGGAGAACTGATGAAGGGTGTCAGTTGCCAGTCTTCGGATCCCGGGCACCCTAATAAGCTCCAACGGTCAATGAAATCTATGAAATTGTCTCCCAAAATATAGCCATGCGCTTCATCACACTCGTGGCTAAGATAAATTACAGGGCATTCGGGGGCTGCGCTTAAATCTAAAGCTAACATATCACCATTTGCAACCGCAAGAAAGGTGAGTTTGTTGTGCCAAACTCTATCGTACGGGTCATCTATATTCGGGAAAACTACATCAATCCACCCGCGCCGGTTCTCCTCAAGCTCTGGCAATTCGGACAAGTCCCATCTGCACTCGCCAGAAAATATTTGCCTCAAATCACCGGGCGGCCACACATCTGGTAAGTGCCATCGAAGCTCGACTGTAGATGAAAACTCCGAAAGCACAGTACGGAAACTTTCTGGCAGTCGCATTCCGAGTTCAGCTTCTACTCTTTCTAATTCTTCATTGGTTGCAGGGGGCTTAATGACAAGTTGGGGAGTTTCGCCTCCAAGCTTTCCGCACGCGTCTAATGCTGCTTCCCATCTGGCAGGCCATGCTGTCCAAGGTTGATCCCCCGATTCGCTATTGTTCAATGTCATAATAACTATTCCCGCGTTTCCAACTTCTTCAACTCGCCCACCACCCTATCCAGAAAATCGTCTGCGTTGCGCACTATGCCAAACGCCTGGTGCGTGCCCCGGTCCATCAGCTTGTGTATGACCATCTCCATCTGGTCCACGCATATAGTGTAAACAGGCTCTATCGTGCCGTCGCGCTCGATGAAGGTGGGAAGCATGTTTCCTGTAGCTATTGAGTGGAGCATAGTCGCCAGCATCACCACCAGCGTAGCGCCCTGGGTGAAGTAGCGCATCTTATCCTGGGCCTCCGCAACGTCCGTGATGACCTCTGGCAACGGGCCATCGTCGCGTATAGAACCGGCCAGCAGGAAAGGCACCCCATGTGTGATGAGGGCGTGCATGATGCCGTCGCGCACAAGCCCGCTCTGCACAGCGCCCGCGATGCTTCCCGCGTGGCGGATGCTGTTGATGGCGTCCATATGGTGCCGGTGACCACCCAGGACGGTGTGCCCTTCAACGTCCATGCCGAGGGCAGTACCGTAAAGCGCCTGCTCCAGATCATGCACCGCCACCGCGTTCCCTCCGAACACGACCCCCACGTAGCCGTTAGCGATCAGCCATGCCATGCTTTCGCGCGCCCCTGCGTGAACGACAGCAGGACCCAACACCCATATGCTGCGGCCATTGCGCTGCTTGTCCCAGGCCATCAGTTGGGCGATCCGCCTGTAATTTAGTGGCCGTTCCCGTGAGGCCCCGGTAGCCATGAACTTAAACGCCTCATCTGACGTTGCCGCTCCATCCGGTGGCAAGAAACCCGTCGAGTGGACCAACAAGCCATAGCTGCCGTCCTCAGCCGTGCCGGTGACAACTTCCTGCCCGGCGCGCACCTTCCGCATCTCAGTGCAAACGTACTCCTGGCCCTTCGGGTCCCAAATGACGAGCGCGTCCATGCGCTGGCGTTTCACCAGATACCATTTTCCCTCCCGCTTTAAGTAGGTAGGAAAGTTGGTGGACGAGTAAAAGTTTACAGGAGCCAACCCATCCGCAGATGCAGGCACGGTCTCCCTGTCGGGGGCTTCCACGAACATAGGCCGCGTGAAATCAGGCGCGGTATATATCAGGTCGAATTTGTATTGATTTTGGGCCAAAATAGTCCTCCAAGACTCACAGTTCGCGCTGGACGTTATTCAGATCCCGGCAACAACCATACTCTATCGAAAAGCAAGAGCTTCGCCGTCTTGCTCACGTGCTAATCTTAACTTCGTACATCTTAGCTTCCGGCTCGACAAACCCGGCAAGTCGTAGCCCTTCTTCCTCTAATAGAGACAGCGTCAACGAATCAACAGGTGCAAACGGTTCCAGGTTCAGCTTTACAATGTCCCGATTACGCGTCGTTGACCACATACCAGCAACCACTCCATCCACCAGGAAGGTAGGCATCACATCCCCATTTATTTTGATTACCGTCTTACGATATTGAGCAGGCAACACGCGCTCACGATCCTGATACGCCAGCAACAGGTTATCCCACTTGGGCAGAAAGCGAGGCGGCGCAGGCGTCCCACTTATGGGCCGAGGCGCGCCTGCCAGATCGTATAGGATATTGCCGTTTTCATCCCGGAACATAAGTACCTCATCACCCAACGCCTTGATAGCCGCATCAACCAGGGAGACCCTTCTAAGGCCCGCCCACTGGACCACATCGGCCCGCGTAGACGGCCCAAAAGCAGCCAGGTAGCGGCGGACCACGTAGGCCATTGCCCTCTCCAAAGGCTCCTCTTGTATCTCTCCGAGCCACTGGCGTGCCGCTATATAGGGGTTCTTGCCGAAGTATCGCCAGGTGCCACTAGGGGGCGTATGCACAAGCCCTCCCAGGGAACTTGCCGAGTGCCACAGTATGCGCCGCTCAAGGTCGTGGTCTTCCGGCGCCTGTGTGTTCAAGTACTCTATCAACTCCTGTTGCGTACGGGGTTCGCTCGCATAATCGAGCAGCTTTGCGTGCAATGCCGGTACGTCCAATCCCGCCCGCTCCGCGATGTTACGCCAACCAGCAGTACGCGACTCCGTAATCACCCGCGCGAAGAACGGGTAGTCGCGCGCGCTCAACAGATGCAGGGTCCAGCGCATCAGACTTGCCTTGATTACAGTGCGCTCCATCAAGGCATTGGTAAGGTGCTCATGCTCGAACCCTTCCAACCTGCTCCAAAGCGCGATATAGGGCGAAGGCGAGTATTGAGCTTGCAAACCCGCGAGCCGCTCTATTGCTTCTACTGGGCCAACCGTGCCACGCTCAAGGAGCATCTGACGTGCCAGGGTTGCGCGGTTTAGCTCACGCAACGTGAGTGTGGTTATCGGTTGTGGTGGTTTTTCGCGCATATTAGTTTGAGTCTGGTGCATAACTAAAGTTATCGAACTCCATCAACTAGCTTGGTGCAGCGTCCGAGCAGGCGCTTCGACCTCAACATCAACAAAGTGCGCTTCGTCCTCCGGCTCTGCGCTCAAAGGCAATTCATCCCCATCTTCTACTATTCCTTCTAAGTGGAGTTGCAACGCTTCGCGCATATTGCGCAGGGTCTCCTCTCTGGTCTTGCCTGTGGAAACACATCCAAGCACCTCCGGTGCATAAGCCGAGTAGTTGTTTTTCCCTTTCTCTACTACCACGAGAATCCTGTATTTCACCTGTCAAACCTCCTACTTGAGTTTGATGCCTGCTTGTTGCTCAATACTGCGTTGCGTCTTGATCTGTAGCTCGTCACCCGGATTGCCCGGTACAGTAACCCGCCCAGCTTTGTTTGGGTGCTCGAACTGGCGATGGCTAGTCCCTTTTCGGGGTAGCATCACCCAACCGTCGGCTTCTATTTGCTTGATTGCATTACGCACCTTGATTGGCATTATACGTGTTCAATTAGGTGCTGATTGACTATCATATTCACTCCTCGCGCATCGGAACCCTTATCCCAAACCTCTCCGCCGCCTCAATCGCCTCATCATACCCCGCGTCGGCGTGGCGGATTATGCCCATACCAGGGTCGGTGGTCAGCACCCGTTGGAGTCGGGCGGCGGCTTGGGGTGTGCCGTCCGCCACGATCACCTGTCCAGCGTGCAGGCTATAGCCAATGCCCACGCCGCCCCCATGATGCACAGACACCCATGTTGCCCCGCCTACCGCGTTGATAAGCGCGTTGAGGATGGGCCAATCGGCTATGGCGTCGCTGCCGTCCTTCATGGCTTCGGTCTCGCGGTTGGGGGAGGCCACGCTGCCCGCGTCGAGGTGGTCGCGGCCTATGACGATGGGCGCGCTAACTTCGCCCGTGCGCACCATTTCGTTCACCACCTGCCCGAAATGCGCCCGCTCTCCATATCCCAGCCAGCAGATGCGAGCGGGCAATCCCTGGAACTTCACCCGCTCCTGCGCCAGCTTTATCCAGCGTACTACGGAGGCATTGTCCGAGAACTCGTGCAGCACCATGTCGTCTATCTTGTAGATGTCCTGCGGGTCGCCCGACAGCGCGGCCCATCTGAACGGCCCCTTGCCTTCGCAGAACAGAGGGCGGATATACGCAGGCACGAAGCCCGGAAAGTCGAAGGCATCGGTCACGCCCTGCCCGTATGCTTGCTGGCGTATATTGTTCCCGTAATCGAACACGGTTGCGCCCATGCGTTGCAAATCGAGCATCGCCCGCACATGCACCGCCATCGCTTCCAGCGCGCGGCGCACATACTCGTCCGGGTCGTCGGCCCGAAGTTTAGCGGCTGCTTCCACGTCCAGGCCGAGGGGCACATATCCGCGCAGGGGGTCGTGCGCCGACGTCTGGTCTGTCACCATGTCGGGCTTCCTGCCCCGACGCACCAACTCAGGATAGATAGCGGCGGCGTTGCCCAGCAACCCTATAGAAAGAGGTCGCCGCTCCGCGATAGCCTGGTCGGCCAGGGCAAGAGCATCATCAAGATTGTCGGTTGACGTGTCCAGATAAGCGGTTTCCAACCGACGCTGGATGCGCGAAGGGTCTACCTCGATCACGATAGCCACACCACCGTTCATAGTCACGGCAAGGGGTTGCGCGCCACCCATACCTCCAAGGCCCGCCGTGAGCACCAACTTTCCTGTCAGGTCGGCTTCGGGACCATAATGCTTGCGGGCGGCCTGGGCAAATGTCTCGTATGTGCCCTGCAAGATGCCCTGCGTGCCAATATATATCCAGCTTCCGGCGGTCATCTGTCCGTACATAATCAGACCTTGCGCCTCCAACTTGGAGAAGACCTCGCGCGTCGCCCAGTGCGGCACCAGATTAGAGTTGGCGATGAGCACGCGGGGCGCGTCGGATGTGGTGCGGAATATGCCCACAGGCTTGCCGCTCTGCACCAGCAACGTTTCGTCGTTTTCAAGCGAGCGCAGACACTCCATAATCTTCAGGAGCGAAGGCCAGTTACGCGCCGCCTTGCCGCTCCCACCGTACACGATCAACTCCTGCGGACGCTCGGCAACCTCCGGGTCGAGGTTGTTCATCAACATCCTCAGCGCGGCCTCTTGCAACCACCCCTTGCAACTCAGCGTATTGCCACGCGGGGCGCGGATTACTGTGGTCGTCTCCATGCTAGTCTCCTAATCAACTATTGCCCTTTAGCAGCTTTCACTTTGGCGCTGTATCCCCTGTCTAATGCAGATTAACAAAATAATCATCACATGGAATTGGCTGCTGTAGGGGCGAACCTTGTGTTCGCCCTGGTCGAGAAGGTGTCTTGGCAAGAGGGCGAACACAAGGTTCGCCCTCTTGCCAGTATGGCGATTATTTTGTTAATCTGCATTAGACCGGGGGATACAGCGCCCCTACACCCTGGCTTTGCAATATCACCATTATACTTCTTCCACTAAAGTTCAAAAGAAAAATACAAGCCAAAAATCACGCAGTGATTTTTGGCTTGTATTTTTCTTTTATTGAAAAGACTCGGCTAGTAATCCCTCTGCACCACAAAATCAGCCAGGTCACTCAACGATTGCCTGGCAGGTATGTTGGGCAGCGACAATAGGGAAGCTTTAGCCTCGCCTATGAGACGTTGCGCCTCGGTATACGCCCTCTTGAGCGCGCCGGACGCTGCTATCTTCTCTATAGTCTTCTCTATAATCTCGTCGGAGCGGTCTTCCCCTTCGATTACCCTCCTGACGGCTTCCCGCTCCTCTTCATCAGCGGTTTCGAGGTAGAACATAGTGGGCAGCGTAACCGTTCCCTGGCGCAAATCCCCGCCTGTCGGCTTGCCAAGTTGCGCCTCCGTAGATTCCATGTCAAGAATGTCGTCCACTATCTGGAATGCCATGCCTACCTGCTGCCCGTAATAGCGAAGGGCCTGTATCTCTTCCTCCGGCGCTTCTGAGAGCACCGCGCCTATCTCTCCCGCTGCGGCGAAGAGCACCCCGGTCTTAGAATATATGCGCCTGTAATATTGCTTGATTGAGTGAGCGACGTGGTGAGTGGACATATTTTGCTCAATTTCGCCTTCACAGATCGTCACCAACGACTCGGCGAATATGCGCGTGGCCCTCTGCGCCCCGCCCATCGTGCTCAACACAGCGGAGCGTGCGAACAGGTAATCCCCCACCAGCACCGTAGTGCCTTTGTCCAGCATCGAGTTCAGAGTGGGCAGGCCGCGACGTATGAGGGCTTCATCAATCGTGTCGTCGTGTACGAGCGAGGCTGTATGGAGCAATTCGATAGCTGCGGCGAGGGGCGCTAGCCTTTCCAGGTTATATTGGTTGAATTTGCCGGACAGCAGAAGGATAGCGGGTCTGAGGCGTTTGCCTCCTCCCGCGATAATGGCCTCTACACCCATCCTCAGTAGCGGGATGTCCAGAGTGACTACAGAGCGGAGTGTGTCATCTACGTTCGCCAGGTCGGCCAGTATGGGGGCGAGAATTTGCTTCAGGGTCTGGCTTGAATGCGACTTCTGTTGACCTGCTGCGGGTTGCATCATGGTTATATCCATACGGAGCCTCTTTTACGTGCAATGCGGAACTTTAACTTCTACCTTTATCCTATAAATGAGCGTCGCGCCCAGGACATTCAGCCCTGGTGCCCACAAGCCTACCCATAGAAAGTATACTCAACGTAATCCGAGATTGTCAAGCTTTTCACAATCTTTTTTGCGTGGCTTGTCAGGGCTTATTCAAAGTCGGAAGTATTGAGGAAAGAGGACCGACTCACCCGTGTCATTCTGAACGGAGTGAAGAATCACTGCGAGGTCATAAGCGTTTGGGAAGAGGCTCTTGTCCCCCGACAGTGTGGTAAGGATAGCGATTCTTCACTCCGTTCAGAATGACACGGGTCGGTTGGCTCTTGCCCACCCTACCCTCTCCACTTTGAATAAGCCCTGGTGGCTTGTTTTCGCGCTCCTCAGGCGGTTATAATTGTTGTTGCTATGCTTCTTACCTCTAATAATACGCCGGTGGTCGCGTCTGAGTTTGTCCCTCATGCTGCTTACGACTGGAAAGTCGAGCCTACCGGCCTGTACCTGCATATCCCGTTCTGCGAGTCGAAATGCGTTTACTGCGACTTCAACTCCTACGCCCACCTGGAAGACAAGTACGCTCCCTTCGTGGACGCGATTTGCGCCGATATAGCCAGGGGTGTTAGCTGGGATCTCCCTGGCACCCCCGGCTGCGAAGGCGCAATTATTTCGACAGTATTCTTCGGAGGCGGCACCCCCAGCGTTCTGCAACCGGACCAAATCGCCGCTATTCTAGTGTCCGCCAGCCACAGGTATAATATCACATCTCGTGCCGAGATTTCGATGGAGGCCAACCCCGGCACTATCACGCTCGAAAAGTTCGAGGGCTACCTGGAAGCTGGCGTCAACAGGCTTAGCATGGGTGTACAGGTCCTTGACGACCCCATGCTCAAAAAACTGGGCCGCATCC
>JBBQIC010000113.1:0-11283 GCA_038324555.1 Chloroflexia bacterium | reverse complement strand
AAAATGGGAACGCACCCGTAGGGGCGCACGGGATTTCGCTTCGCTCCATTGCGCCCCTACGGGTGCGTTCCCATTTTCATTCACGGGTGGCGTGCCCACGCTCATAGTTACTTTGCGGTTCGTTATGAAAATTGGGGAGGTCTCATGTTTATCCGTCCATCGTCTATCGTCCATCAGGCTAACGCTTGTACATGCTGTGTGTTACCACTTCCCCGTCGTGCCACTCAGGCTCCCCGGCCATCATCTCCATCAGGGCCTGGAAACGAGCGCTCTGCTCAGGGCTGTTCGCGTTGGCGAAATACGCCTCTTTGCTGTCGAACATCACGACCAGGTAATACTCGCTCGGATCGTTATCCATATGGTAGATTGTGGTCATTACCGCTCCAGGAACGTTGGCTTCCTCGAACACCTTCTGCTGTTCAGCAAGCTTATCTCCCATGCCTGGTTTCACCTTGAAACGCGCTATTGTCCCGTACACTTTTGAACCCTCCTTAAATAAACCAAAATCCTCTACTCCGTTGCCAAACGGCAACGGAGTGATGCTATGCTACATCTGGTCGCGTGTTCTGTCAAGGGTTCTACTCAAAATGGCTTTCCCATTCTTTTTGGGAAACCCTGGCACGCACCCCAATATTCTGGTAATATAGTCCCAGGCTGTGCTGGCAATGTGTGAGGTAATGTATGAAAGAGCAAGCCCTGAGCGCAGAGAAGGGTTGAGTGATGACCTATGGTTGCCGGAATCGAGAAGCGGCTATTCACTGCTAGTGAGTTGGAGCAGATGGTGAAGGCCGGAATATTGTCTGAGGATGACCGGGTTGAACTCATCGAAGGGGAGATCATCAAGATGAGTCCTATCGGCAAGAGTCATGCTGCTTGCGTAGACCGCCTTACTCGATTCTTCAATAAGGCCGCCGACGAATCAATCATAGTGCGCGGCCAGGGTCCAATTCTCATTGATGACTTTGTGGAATTGCAGCCTGACGTCGCCTTGCTCAAAGCACGCCCCGATTATTATGAAGACTCCCTGCCGATCCCAGGCGATATCTTGATGGTCATTGAGGTTGCAGATACAACCGTTGCCACCGACCGCCGCGTCAAAATGCCCCTGTATGCGCAAGCAGGGATCCCCACCGCGTGGCTCATCAATTTACCCAAGCGAGGAGTCGAGATATACACTGAACCACAGGCCGGAGTGTATAGAACAGTTCAACGCCTGGGCCACAAAGACTTCATTAGCCTCGCAATCCCAGGCATCGGTGAAAATAGTCTCTACGTCGACCACTTCTTGTAAGAGTTATCGCACGCCGCCACCGCTCATGCCCCGAAACGCGGGAAGTACCTCCTCCGCAAACGCTCGCAACGTCTCCAGATGCACTACGTTATTCAGGTACACTATAATATACTCCGCGCCCGCCTCTATGATGCTGTTGAATGTCTCGATGGCCTCCTGCGTACTGCCGATGAAACCTTGCGGGTAGCCTCTGAAGTTGCCCTGGCGGAACTCCTCGATGCCGACCTCATGGCCCACGAGCCTGCTTACATCCCTGCGCGCCTTTGCAGTAGCCTGTTCGGCGGTCTGGCCGGGCAGCGCCAGATGGGTGAACACCTCAGCTGACTTGATGATGCTGTTGTAGTCGCGCCCCACGTCCGCACAGTGCTGCCTGACAACATCGAACTTGTGCCTGTAGACTTCAGGGTCTATCCCGCCGATATTGCAGGCGTCGCCGTATTTTGCCACCAGCTTTAGCGTGACCTTCTCTCCGCCTCCGCCTATCCAGATGGGCGGGTGGGGCCTCTGCACGCCCTTCGGCTCGTTGATAGCGCCCATCACCTGGTAGTACTTGCCCTCGAAGGTCGCGTATGGTTCGGTCCACATCGCATGTATGATCTGCAACGCCTCGCCAAGCATCCTGAGCCTTTCTGGTCCGTCGGGGTAGGGATGGGGATAGCCATACGCGACGTATTCATCTTCGTACCAGCCCGCGCCTATGCCGAAGTCCAGCCTGCCATGGCTCATCACGTCCACGGTCGAAGCCATCTTAGCCAGCAGTGCGGGGTTGCGGTAGTTGTTGCAGGTTACAAGCTGCCCTATCCTGATGGTAGAAGTCTCGCGCGCCAGCGCAGCCGTGCTCATCCAGCACTCAAAATTCGTCTGCAACTCAGCCGTAGGCACGTTATGAAAGTGGTCGTACAGCCAAATCGAGTCGAACCCAAGCCGTTCGGCCTCTTTACCCACACGGACCATAGCCTCAAACTGTTCAGCCGGGTCCGTTATATCTTCCAGGTCCAGTTTCCAACCCTGCGGCACCAGCACGCCAAATTTCACGGTCATCTATCTCCTCCTGATTCTGATCTGAATAGGGCTTACGCAGAGACGATAGACGACGGACGATAGACGATGTATATTTTGCGTAAGTCCTGTGAATTGAAGATTGAAGATTGAAGATTGAAGATTTTACCTATGCGGCTATCATCTTCTCGACATCATACTGTGTTGGTGGCAAGGGGCTTTTCGCACAGGATATGCTTGCCGCTCTGTGCCGCCTTTATAACCCATCCCTCCTTACGAGTAAATATTCAGATAAGGGGTGGCCCCGTAGGGGCGAACCTTGTGTTCGCCCTGGCTGCATACCGCTTCGTCAAGAGGGCGAACACAAGGTTCGCCCCTACGGGGCCCACCCCTTATCTGAACATTTACTCGTAAGGAGCATCAGACATTAGTAGTCTCCTTGTTCGGGCTGCTCCTTCAAGAATTGGGCCACCTGGCCGCGTTGTGGAGGGTCAGCGCCGGGCCGCGTGCAGGTCAGGGCGGCTACGGCGGCCCCGTAGCGCAGCGTGGCGGCCAACTCTTTCGCAGGCATGTTTTGGAGCGCGGAGCGAGATGTGACATGCTGGTCCGCCAGCCCTGCCAGCATCCCGGCGCTGAACGCATCTCCCGCGCCTACCGTATCCACCACCTGCACCGAGAAGCCAGGTATTGAGAAGCGATCTTCATCGCGCAGCGCCAGCACACCCTTGCCGCCCTGTGTGACCACCACCATAGCAGGTCCCCGCGCCAACAGGTCCCTTGCCACTTGTTCCACCGGCTGTGCGGGCGCAAGCCACGCCATGTCCGCCGCGCTCACCTTGACTATATCGGCCAGCGAGAAGAAGCGATCAAGCAAGGCGCGATAAGCTGGCGCGTCGCGCACAAGGCCAGGACGGATGTTTGGGTCGAACGAGAGGAGGGCATGGCCTTTGAGCCGCTCAACTATCTCCAACACGGCAAGTGGTGTGACGCCTCGCAAAAGGCTGATGCCGCCGAAGTGCAGGATAGCTGTTTCCTCGAACAGGGTCGTGGGCAACTCATCAAAAGTCAACAGTGTATCGGCGGTGTTATCCCCGTAAAACACGAAAACCGGCTCTCCCTGCTCGTTGGCTACGAAAGCCAGCGTAGTCTGCGCATCGCTTGGGACGACGAAGCGCGCATCTATGCTCTCTTTCTCTATCCGTTCACGTAAATATAGCCCGAAGTGGTCAGTTGAGACCTTGCTGGCGAAGGCTGCTTGCTGGTCGAGCCGTGCGAGGCCAACCGCGACGTTGAACGGAGCGCCTCCTGCGTGCATGGTAAATCTGGTCTCGCTGCTACCAATGACTTGTGGATGCCTGCCCTCTTCAATTGGCAGGAAATCAATCAGAATCTCTCCCAGACAGGTAAGTAACCGGCCCACAGTAAGCCCTCGTATGTTTGCTAAAGGTTTCTGCGCTAACGTTGCATGTTTGATGCCATCGCCGGTTGTTACGGGTCTTATAGTCCTTCAACCCTGACAGAGGTAAGAGTACAGAATTAGGGTGCCGAAGGCGGGATTCGAACCCGCACGCCTTTCGGCGAGCGATTTTAAGTCGCTTGCGTCTGCCGTTCCGCCACTCCGGCTTGATTGGGCTGATAAACAAAAAGGGAAGCGCTACGCACTCCCCTTAGAGCGGAAGACGAGATTCGAACTCGCGACCTTCTCCTTGGCAAGGAGACGCGCTACCGCTGCGCCACTTCCGCATTCTTACGACGCTGCGATTATACCAGAAGGCAGCCTTACTGTCAAGCAATTTACGCATCAAAAGTCGGATCGGCAATCTCGATTCGCCACCAGGGGCACAGGCGTAGGGGCGCTGCTTGCCGCCCCCTGGTGGTTGACCACCCAAACATCCCGATTCGCTATCAGGGCGCTGCTTGCCGCGCCCCTACGCCTGTGCCCCAACTCTGAACTCTTACGAACGAACGCAAGACTTTACGCAACGATTGGACATTTAGTATATAATTATGGAGTCGGGTGCTTTTCAGGCAACTGACACGGGAACTTACAACTGATAACTAACAACTAATTGCAATGATAGAAAATAACCAACCAGAGAAAATCCTAGTCTGCGTGGCATGGCCTTACGCTAGCGGCCCTCGCCACCTCGGACACGTCGCGGGCGCGTATTTGCCGCCCGATATATTCGCGCGCTACCATCGCATGAAGGGCAATCGCGTGCTCATGGTCTCAGGCAGCGACATGAACGGCACACCTATCACGGTGGCTGCCGAGCAAGCGGGTGTCTCCCCCTCTACGTGGTCGCGCCGCGTACACCGTCTCAACACTGAGCTTTGGCACAGGATGGGCTTCACCTATGATCTCTTTACCGATACGACCACGCCCATCCATATAGCCACAGTGCAGGACTTCTTCCTCAAGCTGAGAGATAATGGGTACATTTTCACAGACACCGTGACCGCGCCTTATTGCCTGGTAGACAAGCGATACCTCCCCGACCGCTACGTCGAAGGTACGTGCCCGCACTGCGGCTATAAAGACGCGCGTGGCGACCAGTGTGATAACTGCGGGCGTCCGCTCGACCCTATTGATCTGATAGACATCCGTTGCAAGCTCTGCGGCAGTACCCCTGAGTTCCGCCCCAGCGAGCACTTTTTCCTGGATTTGCCCAAGCTGGAGGGGCCCCTGCTCGAATGGCTCAAGACAGACAAAGGCTTCTGGCGTCCAAACGTGGTGGCTTTTACGACCAACTGGATACGCGAAGGTCTGAGGCCGAGGGCGTACACCCGCGACATAGAGTGGGGAGTGCCCATCCCGATAGCGGGCTATGAGAACAGTGGCAAGCGCATTTACGTATGGTTCGACGCGGTAAAAGGCTACTTGTCTGCTACCAAAGAGTGGGCAATGCTAAAGGGCCAACCCGACGCCTGGAAAGAGTGGTGGGTGCAAGAGGAGGGTCAACCCAGGCCGAGCAAGTCTTACTACTTCATCGGCAAGGATAACATCTCCTTCCATACCATCATCTGGCCCTCCATGCTCCTTGGCTATGGCGGCTTGAACCTGCCTTATGACGTGCCTGCCAACGAGTTCTTGACTGGCGAGAGCGGCGAAAAAGGCAGCACCAGCCGGGGTGGTGGCGGCGTGCCCTGGTTGCCGGACATGCTGGACCGTTATGCGCCCGACTCGATACGCTACTTCATGGCCGCCAACGCGCCAGAAACGCGCGACACCGCCTTTTCGTGGGCTGAGTTCTACCGCCGCAACAACGACGAGCTTGTAGCCACCTACGGCAACCTCGCACATCGCGTGCTCACTTTCGCCGCACGCAATTTCGAGGGCAAGGTCCCACAGCCGGGCGAACTGACCGAGCTAGACAAGGCCATGCTGCAATCCGCCAAAGACGCTTTCGGGCGCGTTGGCGAACTGATAGAAGCCTGCCGCTTCAAAGAGGCGCTACGCGAGGTCATGGGCATAGCCGCAGAGGGCAATCGGTATCTTGACGAGACCGCACCCTGGAAGACCTTCAAGACCGACCGTGAGCGCGCTGCCACATCGCTCTACGTCACCTTGTCAGTCATCAATATGCTGAAGATACTGACCGCACCCTTCCTGCCCTTCTCGGCGCAGAAACTACACGAGATGTTGGGCTATGAGAGTGATGTGGATAAGGAGAAGTGGACTGCGCCCGAACTGACGGCGGGCCAGGCTTTCGGTCCGACTATCGCCCCGCTCTTCGAGAAGCTAGACGAGAAGAACGTCGAAGGTGAAAACGCCCGTCTCGGCCAATCCTGGGAGGACCCCGAAGGCGCTATCTCCGAGGACAAAGTTCAAGATCGCGTAGTCATATTCGAGGGAGAAGTAAGAACACGCAAAGAGCTAGGCGAGGATTGGGCATAAAAACAACGTACTCTTGCGGGCGAGAGAAGGACGCTTGTCCCCTTGTCATACAGTTTACCAGATGCTACTTGCAAAGTTGCAATAATGAAGTATAAGGAAGTGACGAAAGTAGTGGAAACCGACGGATGGTACGTAGTGAGACAGGCAGGTAGCCACAAGCAATATCACCACCTTACAAAAAAGGGCACAGTAACCATTGCGGGACACCCCAACGATGACGTGCCTCCCAAGACACTGAAACGTATCTATCAACAGGCTCAAATCTAGATGTTGAAAGAGTATTGAAGGAGATTAGCCCGTGACTCGTTTTCTAGTTAATATAGAAGAAGGACCCACCAGCTATGGCATATCGGCTCCAGACGTAGAAGGCTGCTTTGCGGTGGGCGCTACTAGGGCCGAGGCTCTCCAGCGCTTTCAAGAAGCTCTACAAGCGCACCTCGATCTTCTGGCCGATGGCGGAGAGGCCCTGCCTTATCCTACCTTTACACACGACTATGTGGACGTACCTTTACCGATTGTGACCAGTCAGACTCCCAAAGCATCGTGATCCGTTCATCGTAAGAATGCGACAAAACTCAGTAAAATATATGGAGGGACTCAACCATTCATGGCTGATAACGAGAAGAGACAAAAGGTACTAATCACAGGAGGCTCCGGCTTCCTGGGCATCAACTTGATCCGTTACCTCGATGCAAGAGGCTACGACCTTGTAAACCTGGATATCGCGGACTTCGATTATCCCGATATGAAGAGTAAAATCAAAGACGTCAGGGGCGATATACGCATCGAGAAGGACGTTGAGCGGGCGATTGAAGGAGTTGACCTGGTGGTGCATTGCGCCGCCGCGCTGCCTCTATATTCGCCGCAGGACATATATACGACAGACGTGGAGGGTGCGCGCATGGTCCTGGATGTGGCGCGCCGACGCAAGGTGAAGCGGGTCGTGATGATCTCCTCGACCGCCGTATACGGCATCCCCGACCACCACCCCTTGTATGAAAACGACAAGCTGGAAGGTGTAGGTCCCTACGGTCAGGCCAAGATTCAGGCCGAAATGGTTTGCCTGGAATATCGGGCTAAGGGGCTGGTGGTTCCCGTAATTCGCCCCAAGTCGTTCATTGGCCCCGAGAGATTAGGCGTGTTCGCTGTGTTATATGACTGGGCGATTGAAGGCCACAATTTCCCTATGATAGGCAACGGGCGCAACCGCTACCAATTGCTGGACGTAGAGGACCTGTGCCAGGCGATTCACCTTTGCCTGACGTTGCCGGACGACGTAGTAAACGATACTTTCAACGTCGGCGCGAAGAACTTTACCACGATGAAGCAGGACTATCAGGCTGTGCTTGATTACGCGGGCAAAGGCAAGAAGATTCTCGGCTTCCCCGCCGCTCCCGCCATCTGGGGCTTGCGCTTCTTGGAGATGCTGCACCTGTCGCCTCTTTACAAGTGGGTGTACGAAACAGCCTCTAAAGACTCATTCGTCTCCATCGAAAAGGCCGAGCGCGTGCTTGGCTGGAAACCACAATACTCAAATAAGGACGCCCTGCTCCGCAACTTCAAGTGGTACATAGACAACCGCAAGAACTTCGAGTCTGCGTCGGGTGTGTCTCATCGCGTGCCCTGGAAGCAAGGCGCGCTAGGGGTACTAAAGAAAGTCTTCTAACCCCAAAATAGGCTTTCAACAAAAATCGGACGCGTCGCGTCCGATTTTTGTTGAAAGCCTATTTTCTAATACTAATGTGTAATAGCCAAGATTTGACCTGACAACTCCAGGTGTCGGATTATGTCCGGACGGTCAGATATGCAAACACTTGCAGACCGTACGGTGCTAACGTGCTATAATACAGTCACTCAATTTCGCCTTTCCTTTCATGGCGTTACATTATGGGGTTATGGCGCTGAGGTCTTCCATGAGTGACTTACCCACCCGCACTGTCACGTTTCTGTTCACAGACATCGAGGGAAGCACCAAACGCTGGGAGCAATATCCCCAGCAGATGCGTGTTGCCCTCTCCCGGCACGATGCCATCCTTCGTACAGCGATAGAAGAGAATGGCGGGTACGTCTTCAAGACGATGGGCGATGCGTTCTGTGCTGCCTTCTCCGCACCTATCAATGCCCTACAGGCTGCCATTACTGCACAACGCTCTCTCCATGCTGAGCAGTGGATTGAAGAGAGTGGTAGCGTCAAGGCAAGGATGGCCCTGCACATAGGTGTGGTGGACGTGCAAGATGGAGACTACTTCGGCCAGCCCGTCAATCGCGTGGCTCGCCTGCTGTCGGCGGGGCATGGCGCTCAGACTCTGCTATCAGGAGCTACCCAGGAATTGGTGCGGGATACCCTGGCTGAGGGAGTGCATATCCTCGACATGGGAGAGCACCGCCTCAAAGACCTCACCCGCCCTGAGCATATCTTCCAACTGGTCGTGCCGGACCTTCCCTCCGAGTTCCCTCCCCTCAAGACGCTGGACAATCGCCCCAACAACCTCCCTCGCCAGTCCACATCTCTCATCGGCAGGGAGACCGAAATCGAGGCGGCGTGCGCCCTCTTCCGCCGCTCTGATGTTACCCTCGCCACCCTCACCGGGCCGGGTGGCACAGGCAAGACTAGGTTGGCTCTACAGGCGGGAGCCGAACTGCTCGAAGAGTTCAAGGACGGGGTGTGGTTCGTGGGACTAGCAGCCCTTGTTGACCCCGCGCTGGTGATTACCACCATCGCCCAGACGCTGGGGGTCAAAGAGGCGGCGGGCCAACCCCTCATCGAGACCCTGAAGGGCTATTTGCATGATAAGCAGATGATCCTGCTGCTGGACAACTTCGAGCAAGTGAAGGAAGCCGCTCCTCAAGTTGACGCCCTGCTGAAGGCTGCCCCCAGCCTCAAAGCGATGGTCACCAGCCGCTTACCCTTGAAGATTTACGGCGAGAAGGAGTACCCGGTGCCTCCTCTGGCCCTACCAGACCACCAACATCTGCCACCCATTGAACGGCTCACCCAGTATGAAGCGGTGCGCCTCTTTATAGAGAGAGCGCGGGACGTAAAGCCCGACTTCGAGGTGACCAACGACAATGCCCCGGCAGTAGCGGAGATATGCGTGAGGCTGGACGGTCTGCCTCTAGCCATAGAGTTGGCAGCCGCCCGCACCCGGCTATTCGCGCCCGGCGCCCTCCTAACGAGGCTATCGAGCAGGTTGAAGATGCTGACGGGAGGGGCAGGCAATCTCCCAGCCCGCCAGCAGACGCTACGCAATACGATAGAGTGGAGCTACGACCTGCTTACCGAGGGAGAGAAGCAGCTATTCCGTCGGATGGCGGTGTTCCAGGGAGGGAGGACGCTGGAAGGATTAGAAGCGGTATGCGATTCGGAAGCTCTACAGGTCGAGGGGCGGTTAGAGATGGACGTGCTGGAAGGGGTGGAATCGCTGGTCTCGAAGAGCCTATTGCAGCAGAGGGAAGGCAGTGAAGGAAGCAACGGAGAGCCGCGCTTCTGGATATTGGAAACCATCCACGAATACGCACGTGAGAAACTGCAAGAGGGTGGGGAGGCCGAACCACTAGAGAGGGAGCACGCTTTGTACTTCATGAGGTTGGCAGAGGAAGCAGAGCCGCATCTGAGAGGGGAGAAGCAGGTAGAATGGCTTAGCAGGTTGGAGGACGAGTACGACAACATTCGGGCAGCATTGTGGTGGAGCAGGGAGCAAAGAGATCAAGGAGATGCCGACGCAGCCGAGATAGGGTTGCGGATAGCAGGAGCAATATTGCGATTCTGGTATGTGCGAGGCTATTTCAGCGAAGGGCGAGAGCAGTTCGAGAGGGCGCTGTCGAGTCGAGGGACAAGTGGGGCAGAAGGAGCAATCAGCCAAGTAGACGTAGGAGTGGGCGGGGCAGCGCGGGCCAAGGCGCTGAACGGAGCTGGAGTGCTTGCTTGTGCGCAGGGGGACTACGCAGCAGCACGCTCTCTTTATGAAGAGAGCCTTGCCATCAGGAGGGAGTTGGAGGACAAGAGGGGCATCGCCTACTCGCTCAACAACCTAGGGATTGTGGCACTAGAGCAGGGGGACTACGCAGCAGCACGCTCCCTTCAGGAAGAAAGCCTTGCCATACGGAGGGAGTTAGGGGACAAGAGGGGCATCGCCGAATCGCTCAACAACCTAGGGATTGTGGTCGCAGAGCAGGGGGACTACCCAGCAGCACGCTCCCTTCAGGAAGAAAGCCTTGCCATAAAAAGGGAGTTGGGAGACAAACAGGGTATAACTTCAAGTCTTGCCAGTCTAGGACGAGTGGTCGCAAGAGCCGCGGGGACCGTAGGGATGGGTCAACCACAACTAAAGCAGGCAGTTTTGGAGCGAGCCGCGACGCTGTTTGGGGCGGTGGAAGGGATATTGGAAGCCATGAGTGGAGTGCTGTACTCTGTGGACCGCCACCCATACGAGCGGAACGTGGCAGCAGTGCGCTCGGCGCTGGGGGAAGAAGCGTTCGGCAAGGCCTGGGCAGAGGGGCGGGCCATGAGCATGGAGCAGGCTATTGAGTACGCGTTGGAGGAGAGTTAGTACTCGCAACTGTCAGGCAAATCCTACCTTTCAGCAATTGTCTGTAAGGTCTAATCCTGGCTATTACAACTAATGCCCGCCCCAGGGGGGATTGTTAGCTCCCAGATTGCTTCCATCTCCTGTTGGTATAGACCCACCAAGCTTGGCGATAACAGTCCCAAGCGCGGCTTCTTGAGCCTTGAGGTCTTCTCGCATGTCGTAATTCTCGGTCTTGCCTATCTCTTCGCGCAATTGCGGGACATAAGAATTGAGCGCATCGAGCAGCGCGCTTATCTCGTTTGCTTCCAGGTTCACTTGCATGTCGGTACTCCTCTTTGGTGCGATAGTATACTAGCATTGTAGCAGAAATGAGGCCGATTAGCTAGGACTTTCTCTAGGACTTTCTCTAGGACTTTCCCAAGTTTAGTCCTAGAGAAAGTCCTAGAGAAAATCTCGTTGGCTATTTCTCCATAATCCATGTGCGGGGTTATTTCCATCAAAGTAGATATCTCCGCTCCCCTTAAGTTCTCTTAAGAGAACCCTAATTTGCGCGGGCGATAGTGCAG
>JBBQIC010000112.1:0-11319 GCA_038324555.1 Chloroflexia bacterium | reverse complement strand
CACGATGTAGACATGGTGCGCTGGCTCGAAGCCTCCGGTTACGACCTAACTTACGCAAGCGATGTGGACCAGGCTACCGACCCCAACTTCATGCAGGGTCACAGAGTGTTATTGGAGGTGGGCCACCCTGAGTACTGGAGCTGGGAAGAGCGCGATAACGTTGACAATGTGCGTGCGTCAGGAAAGAACCTCGTCTTCGCGTCTGCGAACGTATCGTGGTGGAACGTCAGGCTAGAACCCTCCTCGGTAGGCCCAAATCGCATCATCACCTGTTACAAGGACCAGGCGCTTGACCCAACCCCCGTAGCTCCGCACGTAACGGTCGAGTTCGACAGCCCTCTCCTGCAAAGGCCCGAAAACCAGTTGACAGGCGTGAATTACGTATCGTACGCCAACGACGCCATCTACAACGCGCCCTGGGTATTGGCCGCTCCTCCCACAAAGTGGTACTTCGATTGCACGGGTCTGCAATCGGGCGATCAGGTGAACAACGTGGTGGGCGAAGAATGGGACGCGGTAGCCAACAACGGGCGTAGTCCTTCGGGCCTGGAGATACTCTCACAGAGTAGCCCGATAAGTCCGCAGGGCTATCCAACCCTGGCAAATTCGGTCATGTACACCGATACAAATGGGGCCAAAGTGTTTTCCGCAGGAAGCATCCATTGGTCCTGGGGCTTGATAGACCACTCCTACTCCAACGAAGTGTTCCAATCGTATGCGGTTTCAAGCGACGCGGACCACAGGCTGGAACAGCTTATGGCGAACGTCCTGGATAATTTCGCAGGATATTGGGACGGCCAGCCAAGAGGGTGTGGAGCGGGCAACCAGAACTTCTACGATATAGGGCCGAGGTCCACCCGCACTCCCAAGCCGCAGGCACCGCTCGCTACGGGCGCATCACCTACCCCGACCGGCACGCGCCCACCCTATTTGACCCTGACGAGCACTATAACACGCACAGCAACACATACACCCACTATTACCGCCACTCCGAGCAATACTGCTACTCCACGCGCTACGGTCATCGCCAGCCCACGCGCTACTGTTACCTCATGCCCCGTCACCTTTAAGGATGTTCACTCCTCCGACTATTTTTACAATGCGGTCAAATATCTGAGTTGTGCGGGGGCCGTTTCCGGCTACTCAGACGGCACTTTCCGTCCAAATGATACTACTACGCGAGGCCAGGTGGCAAAAATGGTGGCGATTGCCGAAGGCTTTGATATAGACACCAGGGGAGGCCCCCACTTTACAGACGTGCCTACCTCAAACCCGTTCTATGTGTTCATAGAGACAGCCTACAACCGAGGGATTATCTCAGGTTACAGGGACGCTACCTTCCGAGGGGGAGAGAATATAACGCGCTCTCAACTTTGCAAAGTTATAACGCTTGCCAGCCGGTGGACCATCAACACAGGGGGAGGCCCCCACTTCTCCGATGTGCCCGGTTCAGACACCTTCTATCCTTATGTGGAGACCGCTTACAACCGCGCAATTATCAGTGGCTATTCTAACGGCTCCTTCCGACCCAACGATAACGCCACGCGCAGCCAGATCGCCAAGATTATCTACCAGGCTGTGGCCCATTGATAGGCGCTACGCAGCGGTTATTGGGCAGCAGGGAGACGATGGACGATGGACGATTCAACAAGCGTCGTCCATCGTCTATCGTCTATCGTCTATCGTCCATCGTCCAAAATTTCCCACATTAGTAACGCCCCGCCCCTATTACTAAAGTACCATATACAACCTCGATTCTGGGGTTGTATTGGCAGTATATGGCTGCTATACTTGGGTTGGCCTGAAAAGCAAGAATGCTACCTGATAGACGTGCCAGGAATTGCAATCCCCAAAAGTAAGAGAGCGGCAATTCCGTTGCGTTAACACATTCTTGCCGTGCAAGTTTATTTATATCTATTTGTCAACAATACTGCTGGGCAACACTTGCCCGACTGGATTGGTAAGCAATGGCGGCTAGACCAACTACACCAACATCCAATAATGGCAATGCCGGAAACGGCGCTGACGTGGCCGATGTGACTGACGTGGCCGACGTGAAGGAACGTTCTTCTATGGACGGCAACTTCGTGTTGTACACTTCTCCTATCTCACCTCCTTCGATCACTTCAGAGCCTGCGAGCCGCATCGAACCAACGCAGGGTTTTCCCAGCGCGCAATCTCACAACCCGGTCAAAATACAATACAACCATGAGCATGTGCGCCTGGCTATAGCGATGGTCGTTATGCTCGCGTACCTCGTGTTTCTCGGCGTGATGTTCTATCTAAACACCAGCACTCCGGTATTTGGTATTACGGGGGACCGTGCCGCAGCAGGACGCTGGGCCGTCACCTGGGTCATGCCTGGAACCCCGGCTTACGAGGCCCGCGTACAACTAGGTTCGCTCATCGAATCGGTAGACGGTAAAGACCCAAGTTCGTTAGGGGGCAGGGGACCACAGAACTTCAATGGCTTTACACGGTTGGTCCTGAAACAAAGCGGTAAACCAATCTTGCTGTCTTTGTCCTCTGCTGGGAACAACCCCATCCAGCGCTGGACTTACGCTTTGCTTGGGCTTATCTTCATCAGTGTAGGCGGACCAGTTTTCGTTAAAGCCCGGCAGCGAAAGGCTGCGTCAACTTTCTACGTATTCTGTGTCGCTACAGCATTATGTTTCGCCTCAGTAATTGGCAGTATATCTAATGTAGGTTGGGTGATGGCTGTAGCAATCGCAGCCCTGATGTTATTCGCCTGTTCGTTTACTCTCTTCTTCTTTGAATTTCCCGTGCCCATTGGCAAGACAGCAGGGCGGCATAATTTTTACATTGCGCTTACCGTCACTCTAGGAGTGATACTTCTTGCCGGTTATGCCTGGGCGCTCTTTGACAGCGCATATGACTATGACATTATACGGCCCGTCATGTGGTTATACATGGCAGGCTGCGTGCTCGTCGGAATAGGCATCATCGTGAAATCCTTCATAGTTGAGCAATCGCCAGACGTAAGGCAGCAACTGGTGCTTTTGCTAGGCGGGACCGGCTTCGCCGTAAGCCCTACTTTGTTCCTGAGCATTATTCCCATGCTTTTAGGGAATCCCAAGGGTATAGTAAGCACGGAGATTTCGGCAGTGGCGCTCGGCATTATGCCGTTGGCCTTCGCCTACGCCATTACCCAGCACCAACTGCTGGGCGTGCATAATTTCGTGCGTCGCGGTGTAATCTACCTCATCATGGGATCGAGCGTATTGCTGGTATTCTCGCTGATTGCGACGGCCCTGGGCAACGTGATGCCGTCTGACTGGGAGAGGAGTGAGATTGGACTTATCAGCTTCGGATTCCTTGTATTCTTCATAGCCTTCTCATACAGCCGCCTGCAAGTTCGCGTAGAGCGCCTGGTAGACAAACATATCTACCACGATGCTTACGATTACAAAGAAGCTCTGCTGCAATTCAGTTCTCAACTCGCTTCCGAACAGAAATTGCAGGCGCTGTCCGACCAACTGGTGGGGCATACTTGTCGTCTCATGAATTTGATGGGTGGAGCGCTGCTGTTGGCGGAAGAACCTGATGCGCAAGGGAGCGCCCGGACAGGGCCTCTACACGGGTATACAGGGCTATCTACGGTTATACTTGGCGATATTGAGCCGATTGAAGACGTAAACCGCAGAACTACAGGCAACTTGAGTAAGCAAGGGCACAAAAGGGTACGCGCTCATACCGAAGACGAGCAACCGATCTATCTCGAAGCATATGCCGTATACGGTGAGGTTGCATACGAACTCTTAGAGGGCTTGCAGGATAGGCTTTCTCAGCTTGGCATCGAACTGCATCAGCCAGATGGGTTGCTTCACGCGCCCCAGGTGGGGATCAATGGCAACTTTGCATCGCAGAAGCAGTTCACCACAGGGCTTCTATCCAATACCCGCAGCCTGTGCGCATCGAACGATGTCCACCAAGTAAGCTCGCTGTCTGATGCGGTCTCTGCAACCCATGTGACCGAAATAGTGAAACAGGATTACGCGGAGTCGGACAATCCTAAGAGCGATCTTGATTCTATTCGCTCCTTCCTTGGCGTGCCGTTGTGGACGCGCTCTCGCTTCGTCGGTATGCTCTGCCTGGCCGGTAAGAAAACGGGCGAACGATTCACCAAAGACGACCTATCACTACTCAGCACGCTAGGCAGCCAGGCGGCGTTGGCAATCTATAACGCCCAACTGCACGAAGCGCGCGAGAAGGCTCTGCTCGATACCATTGCGGCCCTCGCACGCTCAATCGAAGCTAAGGATGGCTACACCATCCAACATTGCGAGAACATGACGGGCAGAGCAGTTGCGGTCGCCCAGGCGCTTAGTCTGACAAGGCAAGAGGTAGACAGCATCCGTATGGGGGCCATACTGCACGACATAGGCAAGATAGGCATTCCCGATGCGATTCTCAACAAGCCCGACAAACTAACCTCCGAAGAATACGAGGAAATCAAAAAGCACGCCGCAATCGGAGCGGGCATCGTGCAATCCATCGGCGCGTTACACGATGTTGTGCCTATCGTCCTTCATCACCAGGAACGATACGATGGCAGCGGCTACCCAGACAGGATATCGGGCACAAACATACCCATAGGAGCAAGGATAATCGGCGTGGTGGACACTTATGGAGCCATGACCGAAGACCGAGTCTACCGCAAAGCTCCGGGCCACTCAAGAGCCGTAGACGAGTTGCAGTGCCTCGCAGGCAAGCAATTCGACCCCACCGTCGTAGACACCTTTATACGCCTTCTCGAAGAACGCCCCGAACTAGCAGAATCAGAAACTCCGGTCGAAGTCGCAGCTCAATAACTCACGTTACGCAGCTAGGCAAAGGGACATTTGGTTGGGGCAAGAGGGCGTGATTTATCACGCCCTCTTGCCTTACTACAACTGCGTAACGTGAGTCAATAAGTTATAACCTTCCAACTTTCCAACCCTCTCAGCCTATGTAAGAGTTCAGATTAAGGGTACTCCGTAGGGGCGAACCTTGTGTTCGCCCTCTTGACGAAGCGATATGCGCAGAGGGCGAACACAAGGTTCGCCCCTACGGAGTACCCTTAATCTGAACTCTTAGCTAACCTATTACCAAAGTACTAGCCACAAATAGGACTACCCGCTAATGCAAAATCGCAGGGCAGTACTTTTTGGCTAGTGCAAATGCAGTATTTCAAAGATGAATTTGGTTATTAGGTCTTGCTTTTGTGTATAAGTACTGCTATAATCTCCGATACGGTAGCCCAAAACTCCTATAGACCGGATAGTACTTTTTGCAAATCTTAATAGTACTTTTTGCAGACTTGTGATAGTACTTTTTGCAAACTGTAATAGTACTTTCCGGCTAGGACCTTCTCTTATGCAAAAGGGGGTAAGAGACGATAAAGCGCCGCAGGAGGGGAAGCGCAGAGGTTGGAGCCTGCGCCAGTCACACCACACACCCAGGGCTTGTTATACATCCGGCGTTCTGTCACTACGATACGCGGCGGGTTCTTGTTCGCAAGCGCTGAGGCACGGAACCAGAGGAGAGCAGACAGCATGAACATCAATATTCTAGAAAAAGCTGCACGTATGGCGCTCAACGGGGGGAAAGTCGAGAGTGAATCGATGCTCAAGAGCGGCGTTATTACCCCTGCGGAGCATAGATCCCTGGAGTCTTTGTCCTCACAGATAGCCGCAAACATTCACGCTATCAGCATGGGCGCAGGTTCGGGCGTTGCCACCATAAAGGTAAAACCAGTTCCGCGCTATTGGATGTAGTCCAGGCGGACACACTAGTTTTCTTCCCCAGGTTACACGACAGGGCATGTGCCCTATCATGTAACCTGGGGAAACTCTTTAATATGACTACACACACAGTATCTTCAAGCAGACAATCAACAGAGCCTCCTATCGCCTCAGAAAACGAAGCTGCCGATGGCGCCCCCAACTACGACCTGCGCCCCTATTTATGGGCAGCGCGACAGGAATTGGAAGCGGCTCTCTTTAGCTATCAAGGGGCTTTTCCAGACTCACTCATGGAGATGGGTAAATTCGCGCTGTCGGGCCAGCTCAAACTATTTGCATTGCCCGATACTTTAGAAGATGTAATTACATCAAGCATAGCCCCTTGGCCCTTGTGCGTACTATTGAGTTGCAAGACGGCGCTGGGGTGTGACAACCGCAAAGCCTGGCGGCAGGCTCTACCCGCAGCGGTGGCCGTCGAGATAGCTATGGCGGCTGCCGATCTCCTGGATGAACTCACCGACGACGACCCCAGCCCCTTTGTACGCAGGTATGGACGTGGACAGGCATTGAACACCAGCAACCTCATGCTGGTTATGGCACAGCAACTCTTGCAGAGGGACGCGCAAGGCGAAGGCGGTCAAAGAGCTATTTTGGCGCTCGGCGCATTACAGGACATGCTCACGCACGCGGCGCTGGGACAACACCTCGACATGCTCTACTCGCGAATGGGCATACAAGAAGTCACGCTAGAGATGAGTGTCCGCATGACGGAACTGAAAGCGGGCGCGCTCGTATCAGGCGCGTGTCGCATCGGCGCGCTCATGGCGGGCGCGGACGAGCGAGTAGTAGAATTGCTGGCCCGGTTCGGACAACAAAAAGGTTCGATAGCGCAACTTATCAACGACGTGCAAGACGTGATGCCTGACAGTGAGACCGGAGATGGGGAACAACCCGAAGCACAAGCAGAGCCTGAGCGCAAAACGGACCTGCGGCTGCATAAGCGCACTCTGCCGATAGTATTCACCCTACGCGAGGACTTGCCTTACCCCAACGCTTTACAGCGCGCATTCGCGGGCGACTCTTGCGACTCTATGGAAGCCGCAGACGAAGAGGGACTCAGGCACGCTATCATACAGGCGGGCGGTGTTCAGTTCACCAATCTCGTGATCGAAGTACACCGCCAAAACGCCGTCGAAGCCCTCAACGAATTGGAGACATTGCGCCCCGGAGCGCGCGAGGCGCTGCGCCCTTTGCTGTCTGAATAAGACGGAACATGTCCAAACCTTAAGAAACCGCAAAGTAACTATGAGCGGGGGCACACCACCCGTGAATGAAAATGGGGACCCACCCGTAGGGGCGCACGGCCGTGCGCCCCTACTACCCGCCAACTATCTTATTTTCATATCAGACGCAAAGACGCTAAGATTCCATAAATTGACCTTTGCGTCTTTGCATCTTTGCGGTTTCTTCCTTGCTCTATTTCAGGATTTAGACAGACTATCAGACTCGCCTAAATCCTGATGCGCACCCTCTGGCGACACACAGGTTGCCAACCAATCCCAAACGTGCTAAAATTGCGCCGTGCGTGCTGGACAGTACGCGCATGGGGCGGTGACATTGCTGAAGTCGCATCCTCGATCCGATTTGTGGAGGATACTGAAAAACGTGAACCGTGAATATCATAAGTGGTATAGCCCTAATCTCAACAAAGACATGGAGCTTTTGCTCTTTGGCACAGGTGGTCGCCCCGTTATCGCCTTCCCAACGTCTATGGGCCGCTTCTACCAAAACGAAGATTTTTCTCTCATAGGCACGCTCGCAGACCGTCTGGATCAGGAAGCCGTGCAGATAATCTGCGTGGACAGCGTGGACAACGAATCCTGGTACAACCGCTCGGCATCCGCCCACGATAGGGGACAGCGTCACAAGCAATACGAGCAATATCTTATCCAGGAAGTAATCCCCTTCTTCCGGCAAAGAAACGGGCGAGTTGATCACGATCTCAACATGACCGGCGCGTCCTTCGGTGCGTACCACTCTATCAACTTCGGCTTCAGGCACCCCGACATTGTAAAGCGCATAGTCGCCATGAGCGGCGCATATTCCCTACGATCCCTGGTCAGTTCAGACTATGACCAGGAAGTATACTTCAATTCGCCGGATGACTACGTACCCAATCTGCACGACGACTGGTATCTATCCAGGATGCGCCAGCAAGACATAATACTGGCCTGCGGCTCAGAAGACATCTGCCGAGCCTCCACCGAGCAGCTTTCGAGGGACCTATGGTCAAAGGGAGTGCCCCACCTCCTCGACGTATGGGACGGAGCCTGGCACGACTGGCCCTGGTGGAAGATGATGGCGCTGAAATACTTTTAGTCCAAAGTCCAAAGTCCAAAGTCATTCGACTGCGACTTTCAACTTCGGACCTTGAACATCGGACATCGAATTTTGGACTTTGGACTTTGGACTTTGGACCCGAAAAGGAGAGCAAGAATGGCAGAAGAAAAGATCGTAGGCATTCTCATAGGACGTGAGAACACGTTTCCCCAGGCCTTTATTGATAGAGTAAATTCCAAGGATATGGGCGTGCGAGCCGAGTTTTGCAAGCTGGGCGGCACTCGCATGGACGATCCGGTTCCTTACAACGTGATAGTGGACCGTATTTCGCACGAGATACCCTATTACCGCGCCTACTTGAAGAAAGCGGTGCTCGACGGTTGCGTGGTCATCAACAACCCCTTCTGGTGGTGCGCCGACGATAAGTTCTTCGAGTGCTGTCTGGCATCCAGGCAAGGTATAGCCGTGCCCAGGACGGTCGTGCTGCCGCAGAAATCATACGTCGAAGGCGTGACCTCCGAATCGCTGCGCAACCTGGAATACCCGCTCGATTGGGACTCGCTGACCGAATACACCGGCTTCCCTGCCTTTATGAAGCCTTTCGTCGGCGGCGGCTGGAAGAATGTCTACAAGGTACATTCAATCGAAGAGCTAATCTGGTGCTTCGACCAGACGGGGGAGTTAGGCATGATACTTCAAGAGGGCATCAACTTTGAGAAGTATGCGCGCTGCGTCTGCCTTGGCCAAACGAACGTCAAAGTCATCCATTACGAGCCGGGCAACCCGTTCCATCTGCGGTACGTCGTGGACGATAACGAGGCATTCTTCGGCAAAGAGCTTCACGAGCGCATTATAAAAGATGCTCGCACGCTGACCTCCACCCTGGGCTACGACATGGACACCTGCGAGTTCGCGGTGCGCGACGGCATACCCTACGCGATTGACTGGCTCAATCCCGCGCCCGATATGGACTATTATTCCGTCACACCTACATATTTCGAGTGGGTGGTAGAGAACATGGCGAACCTGGTCATTGATAGGGCGCTCAACGGCTATACGCCCGGCGCTAATTACAGATGGGATAAGTCCCTCAATTCGACCCCACCTCCACAGGGTATGCCGGTGAAGGATTGGACCGAATTCGCGCACGAGGATGTTCGCGGCGCGCACGAAGAGACACAAGCTAAAAAAGCGATGGCAGGCAAGGATCCAAAGAAGGCCCAGGCAAGCACAGAGGTAAACGCATCGCGTAGAGGCAGTGGCGTGCCCGAAAGCGAGGCGGGGTTGCCCGACGGCGGACCCTCGATACCCCACCCCGTCCCCGACGCGGAGACCACGCCATGACGACAGGCAGCGAGTACGCAGGCATCGGGGGCGACAGCGCTCGCCCCGCTATTGACGACCTCAACGAGTTCCTCGCGTCTCACCAGCAACTTGCTGCGGATTCGATGCAGTTGTTGGATAAGTTGAGCATGGAACGCCTCTTGACTTTTGGGGGCAAGCCGTTCACGCGATACCTGCGCCCGCACCTTGTAACTTCTACCCAGCACGCGGCTATCGTCCGGGCCGTGCAAACGCTCGCGTCAGCCTTCGTGAAACTGAGACGCGCCATGCTGCACGACCAGGGCCTGGTTGACCAACTCGACCTCACTCCCATAGAGCGCCATCTGGTGATGGTTGACCCAGGGTTCGAGGAACCGTCCCCAAGCGCCAGGCTCGACTCCTTCTGGTCAGAGTCGGATTGGAAGTTCGTGGAGATGAACGCCGAGTCTCCCGCTTCGATTGCCTATTGCGACATCCTGAGCGAGACGTTCCTGCAACTACCGGCCATACGCACCTGGACGGAGAAGCGCGGCTACACTCTGCGTATGCTCCCAGCGCGCGAGCGTTTCTTGCAGGAGATAGAGAGCGCCTACAAGGAGTTCCGCGCCAATCGCGGCGCGACCCACAGCTTCAACGAGCGGCCCAACATAGCCATCGTGGACTGGGAGGGCGTGCCTACTTATACTGAGTTCGAGCTATTCAAACAGTACTTCGAGTCGCATGGGTTGAAAACCATCATAACCACTCCGCAAAGCCTGGAGTTCAAAGATGGAAGGCTAAGGGTGGGCGACTTCGTGGTAGACATTTATTACAAGCGCGTGCTAACTAGCGAGTTGCTTGAAAAGCCCGACGTAGCAAAGGCCACCCTCGATGCTTATGAGGCGGGCGCGGTGTGCATCATCAACTCGTTCCGCGCCAAGCTGCTCCACAAGAAGATGAGCCTTACACTGCTGCACGACGACGCCAACTCCCATCTCTTCTCAGATGCGGAGCTACACACCATAAAGAACCACATACCCTGGACGCGCAAAGTCGCCGAGGGCTATACTTCGTATGAAGGCCAGAGAATTGATCTCTTACCGTTCATATCGCAAAACAGAGAGAAACTGGTGATAAAGCCGAACGACGAGTACGGGGGCAAAGGCGTCTACATAGGTTGGGCGAGCACTGACGAAGAGTGGCAGACAGGCATACAAGAGGCGACGGAAAGCTCCTACGTGGTCCAACAGGCCGTGCAGATCGAACGCGAGCCTTACCCCTATATTGACGAGAACGGCCACGTAGCTTTCCGAGACATGTCCGCCGACCTCGACCCGTTCGTCTTCGGTACGGACACGCAAGGCATACTTACGCGCCTATCCACCGCTGCTTTGCTTAACGTCACGGCGGGCACAGGCTCTGTCGTGCCGACGATGGTGGTTGAAAGATGAAAGATAGGGTGAGGGAATAGGGTGAGGGAATAGTCTTTTCCTATTCCCTCACCCTATTCCCTCACCCTAAGGAATACACCTATGCAAAAAGAATTCACATTAGGCGTTGAAGAAGAGTTCCAGATAGTGGACCCTAACACGCGCGATTTGCAGCCACATGTTGAGAAGATGCTCGCTAGCGGCGACCCCGCGCTTACCGAGAACATCAAGCGCGAGATGATGCAATCTATGATCGAGATCGTCACTCCGGTTTGCCAGGACGTAGAAGAAGTTCGGCGGGAGTTGACCAAGCTGCGGGTAGGGGTTGCGGAGCTTGCCGAGAAAAATAGCCTGGCGGTGGTTGCTGCGGGCGCGCACCCATTTTCCCTGTGGCAGAGTCAGCCGATCACCCAGGACGACAGGCATAAAATGCTCGAAGAGGATATGCAGGACGTAGTGCGCTCTATCCTCATTTTCGGTCTGCACGTTCACGTTGCCATACA
>JBBQIC010000111.1:0-11342 GCA_038324555.1 Chloroflexia bacterium | reverse complement strand
TCCAAATGGCGCGGGCGGTGGAGGAATATTACAGGGTGTCGAGTATATTGCGGACAACGATGCGTGGGCCGTTGGCTTCGAGGATGGCACGCTTATCGAGCATTGGAACGGTTCGCGTTGGAGCGTCGTGCCAAGCCCCAGTGCGGGCACCGACCGCAATGTTCTTCAGGCGATAGACGCCATCAATGCAGACGACATATGGGCCGTCGGCTACTACCGCTCTGGCCTCGTGCAGCAATCTTTGACCGAGCATTGGAACGGCACGCAGTGGAGCATAATCCCCACCCCCACAGTCGAGTCGGGCTTCAACCCCCTCTTTGGTGTGGCGGCAGATTCGCCCGACAACGTCTGGGCGGTGGGTTATTACCAGGGCAGCAACAATAACCAGACGCTAATCGAACACTGGGATGGTACGCAGTGGAACGCTCTCCCGGGTCCGAACGTCAATAATAGCGGTATGCTCAATAGCGTAACTTCTGTGTCCGCAACTGACTTCTGGGCGGCAGGCGACTATATAGGTTCTTATAGCACGGGCAGTACAGCGCAGACGCTTATCGAGCACTACAGCGACAACCCTTGCACAACCGGGACGGCAACGCCGACGCTGACGCCTACCGCTACCAGAGGCACTTTCACGGCGACTGCCACAGCAACCGCTACCCTGCCCTGTCCGCCAGTCACGGTTGATAATTCCATCCAGAACTTTGCCTTCAACCCGGAGGTCATGACAATTACCGTTGGCAGCGCCGTGCGCTGGACTAACTTTGACACCGTCGGGCACACAGCGACCAGCGATACGGGCGTATGGGATAGCGGCAACATCCCGCACAACAGCCAGTACTCCTTTACGTTTACCGCTCCCGGTGTTTACACTTACTACTGCATCCCCCACCCGTGGATGACCGGCACCATCAACGTAGTTGCAAACTGCTTGCCGACCGCGACGGCTACTTCAACGGCTACCTCGACCCTTATTTCAACTCATACAGCTACAGCTACCACTACTTCTACCTACACGGCTACGTCCACCAGTACCAGCACGGCGCTGCCTACGTCTACTCCCACATATACCAATACAAGCACGTCTACGCCTGCGTCCGTGCTCGTAGGTCACATTACCTGGCAGGGACGCCCCGCCCAACCCAACGCGCTACAACAGTTGCCTTTCACATTGACCCTGAGATCCGGTAGCACGGTAATTAGCTATCCAAACGTGACAACCAACGCGAGCGGCAGCTTTACAGTGACGTTGGGTAGCATTCCACAGGGCACGTATAGCTGGTGGGCAAAGGGTCCTAAGTTCCTGGCTAATTCAGGTACGGTCCAGTTGACGAGGTTGAAGGTTGAAGGTTCCAACCCTCCAATCTTCAGCGTTCCACCTTCAACTTCAATGGAGATGGGGTTGATGCGGGCGGGCGACGCCAACAACGATAACCTGGTCACCACGCTCGACTTCAATACAGTGAAGGTTGCATTCGGCAAGGGGTTCGGTGAACTGCGCTACGATGATAGAGCCGACTTCACTGGAGACCGCGTTGTGAGCGCTCAGGACTTCAATCTGCTGCACGTCAACTTTGGGTCGGGCGGCGCTCCTCTGCCTGGTCCTTGATGTTTTGATACGCTTCTCTAGATGCATTTGTTGCGCCTTTGCTTCATTAGGTGTAGAATACGTGTGTAACACGTATAAAGTGTACAGGAGGATATTTGCAAAGAAAATTAACAATCACTATAGACGAACAGGTCTATGATAACTTGCACAAAGTTATTGGACGAGGGCACATTAGTCAATTCATCGAAAGTCTGGTGCGCCCGCACGTCATTGATGCAGACTTGCATTCCGCGTATCGTCAGATGGCCGAGGATGAGGCCCGTGAAGTAGAAGCTCTAGAGTGGGCAGAATCCACTATTGTGGATTCAGGCCATGATTCGTGGTGAGGTCTGGTGGGTCAATTTCGACCCTTCCGTTGGAGGGGAAATTCAGAAGAAGCGTCCGGCCGTCATTGTCAGCAACGATGCTGCAAACAGCTTCCTGAGCCGTGTGCAAGTGGTGCCTCTAACCACAAAGGTAGATCGTCTCTATCCAAGCGAAGCCTATGTTACTTTCAATGGAAAGCAGCACAAGGCAATGGCAGACCAATTGACAACTGTGAGCAAACTTCGTTTGATTGAAAAGGCAGGACTCCTGTCAAGCACCGACCTAAGCCATGTAGGGCAGGCTATCAAAGTGCAGCTAGGGTTGACCACCTGATGTAGTAGAGCCTATGCCTGCCCTTACGGCCTCGACCTCCTCTTACGGCCCTCCGACCCATATGGGCGGCGCGCCACCGATACCGAAGTTGCCTCTCAGGAAGTTGAAGTCGCTGGTGTTGACCACGTTATCGCCGTCCAGGTCGCCCGCCTTCATCAGCCCCATCTCTACCTGCGTGGTTGGAGCGCCCGCTAGCGTCACGGAGCCGAAGTTAGCCAGGTAGGTAGGCCCTTTGATGCACCAGATGTAGCTGCCTCTTTGCAGGCCACCCGCCGTCACAGGCCGTTGATCTCAACAAGATTCTCGCCTGATTCCAGCAGGACTATAGCATTTGCCAATGTACTGCTGAGTATTTCTTTGAGGCGTGCATTAGAAGTGTTACCGCAGGTGACCCAGATTACTTTGGGTGGCGAGCCAAGATTGTCCAACATCCGCAGAAAATCTCTATCCTTCGTCATCATCACCGTGTCATCCTGCTTGGCCGCAAGGAAAATCTGCCGATCTTCTGCATCTCGCAGACCTAACTCGCGCACAGCAACAGCCTCGACCTCGAAGTTCTCGGTAATCCAGGTGGCTATTGCTGGAGAGATCTGAGCGTCAACCCAGATAATCATCCTACCAACACTGGATGGTCAAGCTTGCGAGCGGCATAAGTTAGCGCGGCATGCAAGTCTTCAGGCTCAAGGTCAGGTAACTCTTCTAGTATCTGCGAGGTGTCTAATCCGGCGGCATACAGGTCGAGAATATCAATCACCCGAATACGCATCCCTCGGATACAGGGGCGTCCCCCGCACTGGTCAGGGTTGATGGTGATTCTCTCTAACAAACTCGACATAGCTTTCTCCAATCCGTTACTACCCGCAGATACTATCTGCGCTCTTGCTGACCCTCTCTACAATTGTAGCATATTGAGCGTCTACACAAAAAGCTGGGTTCAACATAAGCGGTCGGCTTAAAGGCGGAGAAAAGTCCGTAGGCTTGGGGGACTACCCCGTGCCTGCCCTCTGTGCTTACCACCCAAACAACCGGGTGAGGAGAGAGGGCAGGCACGGAGTAGTCCCCCAAGCCTACGGCCTCGACCTCCTCTTACGGCCCTCCGACCCATATGGGCGGCGCGCCACCGATACCGAAGTTGCCTCTCAGGAAGTTGAAGTCGCTGGTGTTGACTACGTTATCGCCGTTCAGGTCGCCCGCCTTCATCTGCCCCATCTCTACCTGCGTGGCCGGAGCGCCCGCCAGCGTCACCGAGCCGAAGTTAGCCGGGTAGCTAGGGTCTTTGACGCGCCAGATGTAGCCGCCGCTCGGCAGGCTGCCCACCGTCACGGTGAAGAAGCCGCTCGCGTCGGTGAACTGCATAGGATAATTCGTCTTGGTATTGCCCATTAGTGAGCTTGGGGTCCAAACCCTAAGCCCCAAGCCCTTGCCTCATGGGCAGGTCACAGCCGCTCCACCCAGGCCGTAGTTACCCCTCAGTAGGTTGAAGTCGGTCGCGTTGACAATGTTATCATTACTGAAGTCACCTCGCTCATCATATCCTGGCTGTCCAAGCGACTTGCCAAAGGTATTTTTCACTACGGTGAAGTCCTGGGCGTTCACAACGTTACTATCGTTGGAATCCCCTGCCTCCTGTGTGCCGAATTCCTGAGTGGTTGAGCCACCAGATATGGTGAGCGTACCGGAGGTAGCCAGGCTCTTGCGTCCCTTCAGGTGCCAGGTGTAGTTGCCATTGGGCAGGCCGGTGGTAGCCGTGAAGTTGCCACTCTGGTCTGTGGTAACGGTACCCGTATAGGCGGTGACGGAACCATTGCACAACGTCAGGGTAGCTGTTAGACCCTGGTTGCGCGCGTTAGGCTGGGTGATACCCTGCCATGTCAGGTGCCCGTTGACTATCCCAGCCGGTGTGGCGGTCGGAGTGAGCGTGTTCGTCGGCGTGGCCGTCCCACAACTCCTGCCCACCGTGTAGATTTGCATTGTGTTGGTGGGTGGGGGGCTTGGTGCATAGCCCCCCACCATGTAAATCAGATTCCCGTTAGCATCGGGGCTGGTCCGGATGTCAACCGCGAAGTTGCGGCGCCCTGAGCCTGCGAAGCTCGGTCCCGTAGTCCACCCCGCCCCCGGATTGGCCGGATCGAAGATCAGCACGCCGTTGCTGGGGTTGGGGGAGGTGCGCCCGCCGCCGATCACCCATACCTGGTTGTTCACATTCAACGCCCGCGTCTCGCCGTTGCCGGGCGACGGCAGGTCGGGTATGCCAGCATCGTCCACAGTGTCGCTGACGGTATCATACTTGAAAGCTACAGGGCTGTCGTCAATACTGTTGCCGTTCGGTACATATTGTGAGCCGCCTCCCGCGTAGATGTTGGTGCCAACAGCAGCAACCGGTATATAGGCCATTCCGGTGGAGTTAGGCCCACCGTTGGGAACCAGTGCGAACTTCCGCCTCCACCGCGTGCTTGCTGCACGATTGGGATCAAACTCCCAAATTCTGTTGCTCGTGTTCGTATTGATCCGTAGACCACCCAGAATATATAATTTGTTATTGACTACCGCGTAGCCGCCAGGAAGGGTGATGCCGTCACCCTCGGCGGGCCACGGATCTGAGCTTAGCGTATTTGTGGTTACGGTATGCGCGGTCGGGCTATACGAAAATACGCGGTTAGTGGCGACGTTACTCGCCGCAACTGAGGAGCCGCCTACGCAGTATATCTGGTGTCCGCCCGGTCCGTTGAGGTCGGCGCACGCCATGTTATTCACCTGGGTATCCGGGAGGACTACGGCGCTGTCAACCACCCAGTTGTTGAAGGCTGGATCATAGTAACTCGGACTCGCCAGCTCGTTGCTCGCGGTGTCCGCTGTACGGCCACCCATCACGTAGAATCTGTTCAGGCCGTTTGCGAACCACACACCAGCCCCGCGTGCCATGTTGCTTGGGATGTTGGGCCCGTCGGACCAAACGGCAGGCGCGCCGCAAGGGGTGCTGGTAGGCGTGGTGGTGAGTGTGCTGGTAGGCGCGCAGGGATTGCCGTATCTCTCTGTCAGCGTCTGGCCTAGGCTTCCACTGGTGTAGAAGCCTGCCGCCCATGCGTCACTCGAAGATACAACTGCTACTCCATTCAGGCGATTGGACTCTATTCCTGTGTTGCCACTGGGCACGATACGCCATGAGCCAAACTGATTCCGGCGCATCGTCAGCGTGCGACTCACAGCTCCAATTTGGTAGTTGCCCACCGCCCATACGTCACTCGATGATAGAGCCGACACCGCAGTGAGGGAACTGGGGTTTGGGCTGACATCGTATTCCAAATACAACTGGCCGTTAACGTAGTGCAATATCAATGCGTTGTTCCCGCTCCCACTGTTATAAGTCCCCACTGCCCACACTTCACCTCCTGATACCGCCTTTACTCCATTGAGAACGCCCGTCGCTCCGGTGGGTTCCACGGTCCACTGGCTGCCGTCATAGTGCTCTATCAGCGTAAAGTTGTATCCAGGGAACACAGAGTATCCTACCGCCCATATATCGTTTGAGGATATGGCCGTTACCCCATTCAGGAAGTTGTTGGTCGAACCGGAGGTACCGGGGTTAATCATGATGCTCCATGCGCCGTTGTAGTAGTGCAATGATATTGGACGGTAGTTAGTCCCGTCATAGTAGTAGCCCACAGCCCACACGTCGTTGGTTGCCACAGCCGCTACTCCGTAAAGGTAGGTGTCGCTAGAGCCGACGCTGGGCGAGGTGGGGATTACGATGTTCCATGCACTGCCGTCGTAGTGCTCTACCAACGTGTGAACTACGGTGCCATCATTGTAGTAGCCTACAGCCCACACATCGTTGGTCGCCAGTGCCGTTACCCCTCTGAGGACATTCACGCTTGAGCCTGGGTTTTGGCCGGGGACGCTAATCCACTGGCCGCCGTTCCAGTGCTCGATAAGGACCGGGCCAGGGCTGCCGCTGTAGCCAACCGCCCAAACATCGTCAGACGATACCGCAGCGACAGAATAGAGGATGTTGTTCCCACCTGGTCCATTAGGGCTGAAGACAGGGGTCCAGCCCTCCAGCGCGCAGGTAGCCGTGGCGGTGGGTGGGAAGGTACGGGTGCTCGTTATCGTCGGCGTGATGGTCGGTGTGCCGGTAACAGTTGGTGTGTTCGTGGGTGTGCCAGTCAGGAGCACGCAGTTATTCAGCAGGATTGATACGTCGTTTGAACTAAAGTTCGTTACAGCCAGGTCCAGGCGGCCATCTCCATTGAAGTCCCTCACTGCTACTGAGCGGGACCCTGTATGCGCCGGGTAGTTGACGGCGCTCTGGAACGTGCCGTCTGCATTGCCCTGTAAGACGGATACATTGTTGGAGGCCTGGTTCCCAGTAGCCAGGTCAGGGCGACCATCTCCATTGAGGTCCCCAACTGCCACCGAAGCGGGCTGTGTACCCACCGGGTAGTTGACGGCGCTCTGGAACGTGCCACCAGCATTACCCAAGAGGACATATACGTTGGCGGAGCCGTAGTTCGCTACAGCCAGGTCCGGGAGGCTGTCTGCATTGAAGTCCCCTACTGCCACCGAGGCGGGATTCGTGCCCACTGTATAGTTGACGGCGCTCTGGAACGTGCCGCCTGCATTACCCATTAGGACAGATACGTTAGCGGTGGTATAGTTCGCTACAGTCAGGTCCGGGAGGCTGTCTGCATTGAAGCGCCCCACCGCCACTGAATAGGGGTTTGCCCCTGCCGCGGAGTTGACCGCGCTCCCGAATGATATGCCATTGCCAAGAAGGACAGATACGTTGGCCGAACCATAGTTCGCCGTGACCAAATCTTGGTTACCATCTCTATTGAAATCCGACACTGCCACTGAGGCGGGCTGTGTACCCACTGTATAGTTGACCGCGCTCTGGAACGTGCCGCCTGTACTACCCCTGAGGATGGATACGCTGTTTGCCCCCACACCGTAGTTCGCCACAGCCAGGTCAGGATCGCCATCACTATTGAAATCCCCTACTGCCACCGAGTCTGGCTGTGTACCCACCGTGTAGTTGACGGCGCTCTGGAACGTGCCACCAGCATTACCCAAAAGGACGGATATATTGTTGGAGTTAAAGTTCGCCGCCGCCAGGTCCAGGAACCCATCCGCATTGAAGTCCCCCACTGCCACTGAGATAGGGGCTATACCCGCCAGATAGTTGACGGCGGGCGCAAAGCTCAAGGAGTCGCACACAGCAGGGGCTGCAACGCTGGCGGGCTTGGCTTGCGCGCCGGATTGTTCTGTGCGCCCCAGCGCCGGTAGAGCCAGCATTGCCAAATACAGCCGTCATGACAAGTGTGCCCACGGCTATCCACAGGCCGGTCCTTCCATGTGCCAATCCCGATTTGAATCGCGTTGATTTGATCATCTTTCGATTGCCTCCCGTTATTATGTCCTTTAGACAGCGTTAGGGTAGCAACTCAGGCTGGCAATCGAGGAGCCGTGTAAGGCAGCAAAGAATAAAGGCGCAGCCAAGTTGGCCAGGGGAGGTATCTGGCGCTTTGGCGCACCCCGCAAGGGTGGGATAGCAGGCGCGATTACGTAGGTTCTGGGTAAGTTAGAATGGAGCTATGGAAACGATGCGGGTGAAGTGCCAAACAAGGCGGGTTGTATAACTCGCCTCCTCCTCAGGTAGTCGAATTATACCCACAAATTAGGAGGTTGTCAATAGCGGTCTCTTCAATTTCGCTTGATTGTAGGTAGCGTTCCACAGCGCCTCAACCGGCCTGGAACTGCTAACTGCTATAAGCCAGAGTTCTGTGTAACCGGTCTATCTCACAACGCAGCGTGCTCCTTATACACACCAAACACCGTCCGCAGGGTATCACTTATCTCACCCAACGTGCATCGGTCTTCCACGCACCGGATAATAAAGGGCATGAGGTTGTCAGTGCCGGACGCGGCGTTGCGCAAGCGTTCTAGGGCAGACGTTACCGCTTCGGCGTCTCTGGCTTGGCGAAGCTCTTGCAGGCGCTCAACCTGTTTGGCCTGCTGGGTGGGGTCTATCTTCATCAAGCCCTCCTGCGGCGGTTCGTCAACTTGGAAGCGGTTCACGCCCACTATCACGCGCTCGCCGGAGTCCACCTCTACCTGCCATTTATAGGCTGCGTCCTGGATTTCGTTCTGGAAGAAGCCTTCGTCTATGGCGGTTAGCGTGCCGCCCATCTCGTCTATTCGGCGCAAATAATCTTGCGCACCCTCTTCAATGCTATGGGTGAGCGACTCCACGTAGTACGAGCCTGCGAGCGGGTCAATGGTTGAGGCCACGCCTGCCTCGTAAGCGATGATCTGCTGTGTGCGCAAGGCAGTGCGCGCCGACTTCTCGGTAGGCAGCGCGAGCGCTTCGTCAAGGGCGTTTGTGTGCAGCGATTGCGTGCCGCCAAGCACAGCCGCCAGCGCTTGCAACGCTACGCGGGTCACGTTGTTCTCCGGTTGCTGTGCAGTTAGGCTCGATCCGGCAGTTTGTACGTGGAAGCGCAGCATCATGGACTGCGGGTTCTGCGCGCCGAATCGCTCCTTCATAATGTGCGCCCATAGTCGCCTGGCGGCCCGGAACTTGGCTATCTCCTCGAAGAAATCGCTGTGCGCGTTGAAGAAGAAAGCCAGCCTCGGCGCGAAGCTGTCTACGGGTATGCCGCGCCGCAAGACTTCCTCCACGTAGGCGATAGCGTTCGCCATCGTGAAGGCCACCTCCTGCACCGCCGTCGAACCGGCCTCCCTGATGTGATAGCCGCTTATCGAGATGGGGTTCCAGCGCGGCACACTCTCGGCGCAGTAGGTGATAATGTCGCCTACGATGCGCATTGACGGAGTCGTCGGGTAAATATAGGTGCCCCGCGCAATGTATTCCTTCAAGATGTCGTTTTGCACCGTGCCGCTCAGGACTTCTTGGCTTATACCACGCCGCCTGGCGACCGCTATATAAAAAGCCAGCAGGATAGAGGCGGTAGCATTTATCGTCATTGACGTGCTGACTTTGTCGAGCGGAATCTCCTGAGTAAGAAGCTCCATATCCTCAATTGAGCTTATCGCCACGCCAACCTTGCCCACTTCGTCTCGTGCCAGGGGGTGGTCACTGTCGTAGCCCATCTGTGTCGGCAGGTCGAACGCCACCGAGAGGCCGGTCTGCCCTTGCGCGAGCAGGTAACGGTAGCGTTTGTTGGACTCCTCAGCCGTGCCGAACCCCGCGTATTGACGCATCGTCCACAACCTGCCCCGGTACATAGTAGGCTGCACCCCTCGTGTAAAGGGGTATTCTCCTGGGTATCCAAGCTCCTGGTCATAGTCCATACCCTCTACATCGTCAGGCGTGTACAATCGCTCTACAGGTATATCTGAAGGCGTCTGAAAGCTAGCCGAGCGCTCCAGCGCACGCCGCAGTGCAGACTTAACTACCTTATCTTCCCATTCTTCTCGGCTCACCGACACTTGACATATCCTTCTTGTAGGGGCGCACGGCCGTGCGCCCCTACTTACCCTATTCCCTCACGCTTCTATAGTAACGAGCGGCTTCCCCCCCTCGACCGTAGCGCCCTGCGTCACATGTATACCCGTTACTCGCCCGTCTCTGGGAGATGTGATGTCGTTTTCCATCTTCATAGCTTCCAACACCACCAACCTCTGCCCGTTCTTAATCTGATCGCCTTCTGCCACGAGTACGCCTTTTACCAACCCAGGCATCGGGGCTTTGATGACGGCTGTACCGCTTTGCTGCGCCTGGTGAGGAGCCACTTTCTCGAGCCGCCATTCTCGCTCGGTGAGCACGCGCAAGTCGAAGCGGTGGCGTCCAATGACCATTCGCAGTCCGCCCTCGGTGCGCTCTACATGCGCCTGATAGCTCTTACCGTCCGCTATAAGCGAATACAGACCTTCGCCTGTATCAATACTGGAGTGAACTGAAGCAAAGTCGGTGTGAACCGGCAGTGCTTCTGCTGCTTCGTCTTCACCCAATATCTGTATAGTCGTGCCACCTTCGTTCTCACGCACGTCCATCGCTATCTCCATGCTTTCTATTTGCACGTAGTACCTGGCCATGTTATCTCAACCCCGCTTTGCGCCCCGCCAGACGCCAGTTGCTGGTCTCTCCCGCTGTGTGGCCGTTGCCATGAGCAGACTGAGCGGCGCTACCTGCCGATTTTCTTCGCTCGGCGATGAGCGCGCCGATCATCGCCGCCACCTGCGCATACTCCTCGCGGTCGGGTTCCGGCATGCGGCCCTGTTCCAGGTATCGCTCGACAAAGCGTGTGTCCAACCGACCACGCTGGAAGTCAATAGAGGCCATCACGCCCAGGTGGAACGGGATGTTAGTTTGGATGCCGACGATCCTGTACTCTTCGAGCGCCCGCCGCATACGCATAATGGCGTGCGCCCTGCTCGGCCCCCACACTATCAGCTTGGCGACCATCGGGTCATAGTAGATGGGGATGCGCCCACCCCTGTACAGGCTGCTGTCTACGCGCACGCCGGGGCCGCTCGGTTCGGCGAGGGTGGCGATGTCGCCCAGCGAGGGCGCGAAGTTATTGAATGGGTCTTCGGCGGCGATGCGACACTCTATGGCGTGGCCTGTCCAGGTAACGTCCTCTTGTTTCAGCGCCAGTGGCCGTCCCGAAGCAATACGGAATTGTTCAAGCACGATGTCCACGCCCGTCACCCACTCGGTAACAGGATGCTCTACTTGCAGGCGCGTATTCACTTCGAGGAAGTAGAAATTCTTGTCACGGTCCAGTAGAAACTCGACTGTCCCCGCCGATGTATAGCCCGCTGCCTTTGCTGCTTTGACTGCCACGTCCCCCATCCTGGCTCTCAGGTCCTCATCAACGGCGACCGAAGGCGATTCTTCGATCAACTTCTGATGCCTGCGCTGCACGGAGCATTCACGCTCTCCCAGGTGGATAACGTCGCCGTGCTGGTCGCCCAGTAGCTGGATTTCGACGTGGCGCACGCTGTCCAGGTACTTCTCCATGTACACGACGCTGGACCCAAAGGCCGACTGCGCCTCGCTCCTCGCCTGCCTCAAGGCCGCTTCCAGACCATCGCGGCTGCTGACCACCCTCATGCCCTTGCCGCCGCCGCC
>JBBQIC010000110.1:0-11345 GCA_038324555.1 Chloroflexia bacterium | reverse complement strand
GGTTCAGCGGCTTGAGCAGTGCGCTTGGGTTTGCGCCGAGTCTGCTTCACCGGGGCAGGTTCTGTCTCTTCTGTAAGAGTTGCCTGAACCTGCGCTACTTCTGGCGCTTCTTTAGGACTTGCGTGAACTGGTTCTATTTCTGCTTCTGCTTCTTCTTGTTCTTCCTTTCGCAGCCATGCCTCAACCTTTTTGCGCTCTTCGACTACGTCCGTGCTGTGTACTTGCGTCTCCGCAGGTTTGATCAGGCGGCCCCATATCGAAGCGCCCAAGAAGATCATGAAGATAAAGATGCTCTCCGTTGACGTGCGCTGCCTGGGCTGGCCTACGTCTAGAGTGCAGGTGAGGATCATGGTCAAGAATACCATTGCGCCCGCGAGAATGTAGGCCAGCACAGACAGCGAGTGCAGGCTAGGCCGTGCGTCGTCTGGCGTGATCCCCTTCCTGCCCCACACGATTCGTTTGGACTTGCTGAGTAAAGCCAACCCCAGGAACGTAACGGATTGCAGCACGAATATACCCAGGAAAACGAAGTGCAGGGCCGCCCAGCCGAGGTGTAAGCCAGAAGCTATACCGCTGGGTACGCCGGTAGTCTTGCCGGTAGTTTTGTCGGTGAATCTGAAACTCGATACATCTCTCGCTGAGGGGAACCAGTAAGAGGCCATCCCCCAGGCGACTTCTTGGAGGTACTCCAATGGAGCCGACGCGATCAGCGTCAGGTTGAGCCGCACCAGATAATTTGAAAACTCAGGCGGCTTCAGCCCTGTTATCTTCTCAAGTTCGTCGCGTCCAGAGCCGAAGGCTATGGTATTGATAAATTGGTAGCCCGTATGCGAACTGTTAGGCTCGACAAGTTGAGCGTCCCTGATCCTGATCATAGCGTCTCGCACTGGGGCATATTCATTCGGCAATCGCTCCAGGACTCGCACGGTCCTCGTGCCCAGGTTGTATCCCAGGGAATAGGTGATGCCAGCGTAGTGGAACTTGGCAAAGTTCATGAGGGAATACGCGCCCACCAATACGATAGTCGCGCTCACCAGTATCATGCTCGCCTTCTTGACGTCGCGGCGGGTGACACGCGCATGGTGGACCAGGGAGGGCGCCGCGAAGAGACACGCAACCAGGGCGAAGGCGAGGATCTGGTTGGCGGGGCGGGTTATGGCGCTGTAGGCAATCGCCACCGCCGAAGCGATGAGCCATTTTCTGTTACGGTTCTGGTACCAGAATGCTATACCCGCCAGGCCGATCACGAGCATGAGTTGGGTCAACGCCTCGGTCAGCACGTATGCGGCGGACTCCATGTAGGGTGGAAGCAACAGCACCAGGCCAAACAAGCGCACCAGGAGCGTGCTTACACCGGCGGCGTAGAGGATGCAGGCGAGCAGCCAGATTGACGCCAGGTTCATAAGCAGTTGTACGAAAAAGAGCAGCTTCGTACCATCTACGGTGGACCCGGTGAGCACCATCAGTATGGGATAGCCAACGGTGCGAAAATGTGGCTGGTCAAGGCTGAAGTCCTTGATGTCTTGCGCGACCTCAAGGTATGACGTAGTGTCTCCGCCGTGTTGCGGCGCGCTACGCCACAGCACACTGTATGCGTAAAAGGCCGTTACGAACAGGACAATAAACATGATTGCCGTCATAGCAGGCAGGCCGGCAATTATACGCACAGGCACGCGCCGCCTTATGGCCTCTTCTTTAGCTGCTGCTTTCTGTCCACTATTGAGAAATCTTTCTAGTATCATAGCGCATTGATCACTTTCCGCGAAAATAACTTGCGATCAAAGGACGATTGCCGATAGACGATAGACGACAGACGATAGACGATGGACGATGGACGATGGACGATGGACGATGCTTGCTATCGTCCATCGTCCATCGTCCATCGTCAGCTCATCAACGTGCGATTTGCTCTAGCACTTCTACGATTCGCTGGCTGGAACGTCCGAGTGGATAGCTCACTTCCAGGTCCACAAACTTACGGCGAGCCTCGCGGTCAAGCGATGGGTCGTCGAGATAAGCGTTGATATGGTTGGCGAATTCCTCAGGAGAGCGCGCCGAACGAGCGGCTCCCAATTTGAGTACGGGACGGTAGTGGTCAAACAACTCCACGAACTCCCACAGTGGTATGCCGTGCGGAGGCGGGCTGACCACGTTGAAAGCGACGTTGACCACCGGCTTGTCGTGGAGTGCGAAGTCCAACGTCATGGTTGAACCGACGTTGACATTCAGATCGGCGTAATGCGTCAGGTTCGCCAGGAACGGCACGTCCTCTGGCGTCGGCATCGCGCTCGACCAGTCGCCCGGCCTGGCGTGCATCCAGGCGGGAGGCGAGTATATCAACTCAGGATAGAGCTTGCGCACCTCCTCGAAGCGCTTGCCGTCGTCCACCGGGGCGGGGCGCACGATAACCTGTGGGTTGCGCTTAATGCGCCCGGCGCGCACTAACTCCATCAACACCTTGACGTGCTCCTGGTCTTCGGGGCACGTATAAACGTCGCCGCCGGAGTAGCAGATGAGGGGGCGCGACGGGTCAGCGCCGATCTCGTTGAAGAACCTGGCGCGGGGCCAGACCACGCGCTCGTCAGCATAAGGGTCGAACTGGGGCGTGCCTACTATGTGTACCCGCTTCTCATTCACGTCGGGGTAATATCGCAGCATCTCCTCGCGCATAAGATCGCTCCAGACAAGATAATGGTCGAATGGCGCGGCGATGCGGCCTTTGCTGGTCAGATTATCCCAGCTGAATATGAACGTAGCGGTCGGGATACCCAGCGATTTTGCGGCCAGCACGGGTGCAATAATGGAAAGCGGCCTCTGGTGTGTGCAGAATAGCACAGCAGGCTTCGTTTCCTTGAACAACGTGCGGTAACGCTCGACTTCCGGCATATGGTACGACACCGATGAGTGCAACTTATCAAGCATCAGTATGCGGCTGGGAGAAGCGGACATACGGCCCACCGCGCGCGCCGTCCGGATGCCTACCTGCTTGCGCCATGTGCCTTTTATGGGGCGGCTGCGCCTGTAGCGCATAGCGCCCGTATCGGCCCAGTACATATGCGCGTTGGCTAGGGAGTCGTTCAAGAGCAGGGCCACCGCGTTGCTCCGGTAAGGGCTGAGCGTGTGCCACTGCACATTGCTATCGAACCCGGCGCTGTACATGGGCAACACGTTGTCTGGGAACGAGTGCAGCGCGTGTACCTGTCCCCGCTCGGCGGCGTGCCGCAGGAAAGGCCCAAGCACGAAATTACGTGCTCCCACGCCGTCCGGTATTACGAGTGAGAATATCATTGGCAATTTTCCTTCAGAGCTAAACCAAGTTTCTGAGCAAGAAACACCTCGGTCTTTTCCATAGACTCGACGGTGCAACCCCCTATATGGGGGGTGATGATAAGGTTGTCATGCTCGCGGGCGTAAGCGACGAGCGGGTGCTCGGCCATGCCGTCGGGACGCTCATCACAGACCACATCCAGGCCCGCCGCCGCCACATGGCCGGAGCGGAGCGCGTCAAGGAGTGCTGCTTCGTCTACCAACTCGCCACGCGCCGTGTTGATGAACCACGCGCCCGGCTTCATAGCCGCGAACCGCCCCCGCCCAAAGAAACCATGCGTATCTGCGGAATAGTTTACGTGCAGGGACACTACGTCCGACTCGCGTAGAAGCTCATCTATGGGCACGAGTCTAACGCCCGGCTCTATAGCCGAGGCGTCAATATAAGGATCGGCTGTCAGGACTCGCATGTCGAAGGCCGTCAGGTAGCGGGCGACGATGCGCCCCAGGCGACCATAACCAACTATGCCCGCCGTCTTGCCATAAAGCTCGTTGCCTTTGAAGAGGTCGCGGTTCCAGCCGCCCTCAGATGCGTGCGCGATGGCAGCCGGGATGTGCCGGGCGACGTTCAGCAGCAAGCCAACCGCCAATTCTGCTGTGGCCCGAATATCCTTCAGGAAGTCGGCCTCTCCCTTCAGAGAGACTATCTTTATTCCGCGCCGTTCGGCTTCTACTAGGTCAATGTGGTTCAGCCCCGTGCTGTGGGCCACGATGACGGCGAGTTGGGGGGCGGCATTCATAACTTCAGCGTCTATGCGGTTGCGCAGCCGAACCCACAACACGTCAGACTCGCCTACGGCAGCCAAAAGGCCCTGGCGGTCCAGGTCGGTCAACGTAAGGTCCCCAAGCCCACGCAGCATCTCCGCGGCTTTTGGGGAAAACTCTTTGCGTTCCGCTACTAATATGTTTGGTCTACTCAAAACAGTTACACCTTTTCAGAGCTATCAGCTATCGCAATCATTCAGGCGTAGGGGCAGGCCCCCGTGCCTGCCCTGTTCGCTTACCCTTATGTCTGGGTTCACGTCGTAGGGGCGTGATTTATCGCGCCCTCTTCGCGTACCCGGATGTTCGGGTGGTAGGGATAGAGGGCAGGCACGGGGTAGTCCCCCAAGCCTACGATAACCCGATACTTGTATTTTATCGCTGATTTGTGATTTCTAATAGCCCTACCTTGGTCCCATATTTGAGCATTTGCTCGGCTAAGAAGAAGTCAAACGGAGTGTCAATATTCACCGCACGGTCTTCTGGGATGATATAGGCGCGGCAGTCCTCGCCTTTGAACGAGCTTTGCTCCATGATGACCGAGGTGCGCGTCAGGTAGATGGAGCCTTCACGCAGGTAGAGGCTGGGCAGGTCCTGGCGGCGCTGACCCTCGAATTGCTCCGCGAAGGGCGGGTCTATTACTTGACCGTCAGGCCCTATGTATTTCATGCGGGCGGGGTGCTTCTCTCCAACGTCCACGAACGAGATCACCGAGTCAGCGCCGGTTCTTTCGAGTAGTTCTATAGCGCCGTCTATGTCTTCGGCGCGACGCAGTGGCGTAGTAGGTTGCAAGATGCACACTGCGTCAAAATGTTCTCCATTGGTTTCGAGGTAACTCAGGGCGTGCTGTACGACGGGCATCGTCGGCGAGTCGTCGCGCGCAAGCTCCATGGGCCGCAGGAAAGGCACGTCCAATCCGCATCGCCGCCCAACTTCGGCTATCTCCTCATCTTCGGTGCTCAAAATCAGCCGGGATAGGCGCTTTGACGCCAACCCAGCCTCAATCGTATATTGCAAAAGTGGTTTACCCAACAGTGGGAGTATATTCTTGCGCGGCACAGCTTTCGAGCCTCCGCGAGCGGGTATCAGTCCTAGTATGCGCATACGCTTCTCCTAGGGTGAGGGAATAGGGTGAGGGATTAGTTTCTTATCCTACTCCCTCACCCTAATCCCTCACCCTACCTCCTTAGACATCTTTGGGATCAATCCGACGAATCCGAAACAGATCGCGGTTTACTTCGTTGGGGCCTACCTCGGTTACGAAACCGCAGGCGAAGTCCAGGTCTTGCAGAGTTTGGACGGTTACTTCGTTGAAGGAGTGGGCCTGACCGTATGGATACGAGAAGGGCCAGAGGGCTTGTGGCGTCAGTCGCTCGCGGAGCAGTTGCGAGCACTGCTTCAGGTCTGCTTGCTGCTGGGGGTCGCCCATCGTGGACAGCGCAACGTGGCTGTGCGTGTGCCCGCCGATGAGCATCCCCGCCGACTGCATCCGGCGCACCTCGTCCCAGCTGACGTATAGCTCGCGGGCGAACTCCGTCTCGTCACCAAGGTAGCGAGCGAACAGGTCGTTCAGTACCCGTTCGCGCTGGGCCTCCGTCAGGTTGAAGTTGAGCAGATATTTGAAGGCCGCTACGTCTGGCGTATCCCACCTGTAGGTCGTCCTTACCTTTTCGATGTCCACTTCCGTGCTGGTTTCGGGGCTAATCTCTGCCAGGCGCTCCAGGAATGCCTGCTTGTATTCAGCGAAGTCCAGTGCAGCCAGGAGGAAGTGGTTTTTATGTACCGAGGCGACCCTTCCGTCTTCTATGCAGCCCGTGATTACAAAGAACAGGCCCGCAATGTTACGCTCGGCCAGTATCGGCGTTACGTCGCTGTAATGCTCTTTCAGGCCGTCATCGAAGACTAACAGGCAAAGATCACGTTGCGGCTGATACCGACCACCCAGGAAATCGAGGGATGATTCCAGCGTCGCCATCTCGTAGCGGCTGCTGAGGAGGTCAACCTGCTTGCGAAAGTCCTCGGTGAGCATACCCTTTATGCGTGGGAAGCGAGTGTTGGGGAGGTCGCGCACGTAGTGATACATGACGGCCCATAGTTGACGTTGGTTAGACTCCGGCTGGCTCATGCTCATAGCTGGCCCTCCGGCTTCCTGGGTGGCACCCTCACTTTTGCTGTACCTCTCAGCACCATGCCACCGGTGCTGAGGTTGCGGGCTTCGGTGGCTAACACCACCACCCGCGCGCCCGCCGAAAGCTGCTGTACGGTCACGGTAGCTTCCAGCGTATCCCCGACGAACACCGGCGTGGCGAACTGCACGTCCTGGGAGAGCCAGAGCGCGCCCGGCCCCGGCAGCGCCGTGCCAATCAAGCGCGAGATCGCGCTGAGAGCCAGCATCCCGTGCGCCACGCGCCTCGGAAAGCCATATTCGTGAGCCGCGCTATCGTCCATGTGCAGAGGATTATCGTCCAGAGACAACCGGGCGAAGGCGTCAACTTGTTCTTCCGTCACCGTCATCTCACACGAGGCGGTGTCGCCTAGCTGAATCCTGGAGAAATCGGCTTCGACTGATAAAGGCATTATTTGTGCTCCTTACGTCAGACGATGGACGATAGACGATAGACGATGGACGATAGATTAGCATTGTCCATCGTCCATCGTCCATCGTCCATCGTCCATCGTCCGCTAATTCGGCCTATCTTGATCCCCATCCGCCTTGGTGAAGTACCAATCGGTCACGCCTGTGGCGGCGCTCACTTTTTGCAGGTCGGCCATGACTAGCACGCCTGCGCGCCTGCGGTCTATTGGCTGGAAGAGCACGGGTATCTGAGAGGCTGCTTCGTGCTCGCCTGTGAGGAAGCCGTGACTTGTGAATACGTCGGCGATCTGGTTGCTGGAACAGAAGAAGTCGAGGGCTGCGCAGCCCTGTGATTTAGCGTCGTTGAGCACGGCATTGAGCAAATCGCCCTCTGAGTCTTTGTCGGCCACGAACTCAACTATGCGGCCTACCTTCACCGGAACGTCGCGCACCTGCTCGACGCGATAGACGGCGAAGCCACTTAGCTGCCCGCCGCGATGCACTTCAAAGAGGCGATAATCGAAGACTGAGTGGTCCACGTAACGCCAGTTGAGGAAATCAGCCGAGCGCCGCGTACCGCCGGACGATTTTCCGGTGGTCCTGTCCCACAGTTGGGTTGCATCATCGGAGTAGCGGTCTACCAGTTTGACAGTAGTATCCGGGTCTATCTCCAGGTCGTTTGGTAGAAGCTCAGTAGGCCAATCCAGCGCGCCGGACTCGGTCAGAGCGCCCGCCGCCTGCTGATCTAGGACCGAGACGTACCTGGGGAGTCGTCCGAAGTCGGTCCAGCCCATGCGGGATAGGAAGCTCTGTGCGTCCTTGTTAGGCCCTGCTGCCAGTATAAAGTCGAAGTCGCGCATGATTTCGCGCACCAGCAGGGGGCCAAGTCCGACCTGCCGTGAGTTAGGGTCTACCATCCAGTTCGCCAACCATGCGCCGGTCGTTATCTGACCACCCAGGCTTATCTCCAAAGGAATGTAGCCCAGGCAACCCGTGATTTCTCCATTCACCAGGGCGATTCTCATATGGAAATCTTCGCGCTTGCTGATGGGCGTATCACCGAACTGCCACCGGAAGTAATCGGCGTTGACAGCCAACACGTAGTCCGGCCTGTACATTCTTGCGAAGAAGTCTTGCAGTGCGGGCAGTTGATCTTCGTTGCAATCCACGAACACTACCGACGCCATGTGATTCTCTACCCCATACTTACCCAGAATGCTGCGGATTACACCAACGTTGTGCATCTCCAGGGTATCGTCAACCGAGAGACTTATCCCGAACTCGCCTTCGAGAGCCATGACTATGTTCAGGTGGTTGAGCGAGTCCCAGGCGGGCACGGTCTCTGGGGACGAGTCTTCGTTTAACGTTTCAGGAGCCACACCAACCACACCGGCGATTGTCCGGTAAAGGCGGTCGTCGCTGGGGTCTGAGACCCTGGCGGCCACTTCTCGACTAACTAACACTTGCAAAATCCTCCCCTTGTTTGGCTTCGCTGGCTATTTTGATATATTCGGGGAACTCGAACGGCACTTCGTCCAGGCTCAAGCGCCAGACGCTCGTACTGCTTTTGTCGTCGCCGCTGGCCTGGGTGAAGCTATGCTGCGGGTAGAAGTCGGCGGCGGGGGCGTTCTTGGTCGTTGGGATGAACTCCCCTTCTATCTGAGAAGCGCCGCGCTCCCTGGCCCAGTCGGCTAGATAGCGCAGGAACGCCGTCTCAACCGTGCGGCCAATCACCCTGCAACTCATCAATAGGCTATCTATCGTGGCGACGGCCCCTTGCAAGCGCACTATAGCGACGCCCACGATGCCGTTGTCTCCGAAGCGGTCGGCGACTTGCAAGGAGAAGACCCCATAGTTGGGATCGGCCAGCATGTCGGACACCTGGCCCGCAGAGTGTCGCCGCGTGGTGAGGTTGAACTGGTTGGTCTTGTGTATCAGGTCCACGACCCTGGGGAAGGCAAAGCCGTCCACGGGCCGTATAGTCGCTGTCATTTGCAGGTCACGGTAAAAGTCTTCGAGCGATGCAGCCGAACTCTCCAAGTCGCGCCGGACTACCTGCTCGCGGTACATCTCACCTCGGCGGCGGTCCTCCTCGGTGAAAGATAGTTTCTCAAAAGCCCCACTCTTTAGCAGCACGTTTGAGAACTGCATCGGATCGTCGGGCACTTCCAGGACCATCACCTGCGGAAGGGCCTGCTGCATGGCAGCGCGCTCCGCAGGGTTGTCGTCGAAAAATACCAGGCTGTCTATGCCGATGCTCAGTTCGTCTGCTATCTCCACCATATTTCGAGGCTTATTTTGCCAGTTGACTCGTGTAGATGCGAAGTGCTCCGGTTTCAGGAGCATATCGGGGTGCGACTTGAACACTTCGTCCACGTCGGCACGGTTGTTTTTGCTGTTTATAGCCAGGATAACGCCCTGGCGGTACAGTTGAAGGATCGTCTGCTGGAACTGGCGGAAGACGCTACCGGGGTAGGTCTGCCCAAGCTTGATGCCAGCCACGCCATCTTCGCCGACCACGCCGCCCCAAAGGGTGTTGTCCAAATCAAGTACCAGGCATTTGCGTGGCTTGCCGAGCGCGGCCTGCACGAAAGTGACCTGAGTGCGCGCCAGGGTGGGCATCGCCTGGGCGGACAAAGGCGCTCGCCCAAGATGCCACATCTTGTCGTCAAAGGCGTTTCGATAGCCTATATCAGCACAGAGCCTGTCGAAGTCCAGCACGTACACGCCCGCGATTTCCCTCAAAGCGTCAGCCAGGCGAGCGTTCAGGGTGCGTATCGTTTCGGTCTGCGACCCCTGCGCCATTGCTTCGTACACGCCCAGGAGTGTGTACACCGGCAAAGCGAAGTTGTGAACCACTACCGCCGCCTGGCTCTGCTTGCGGAAGCCTCCGATGGTGGAGACGAGGTCCGAAACGATCCCCTGAACGTACTCCTCAATTTGAGGACCACTCAGAGTCAGGTGATCGTTAGCCAATGGCGGGCAAACGTCGCCAAGTTGCTGGGCTATGAACACCACGTCGGGTTGGTGCTCCAGGCACCCGCTTGAAGGGTCGAGAAGCTCTTGCGTAACCGCGTTGAACGGCCCAACGTAAACGTCCGCCCCGAAGCCCTTACGAGCCGCTTCCACTTCCAGGTAAGATACCAGCGAATTGATAGTATACGAAGATAACAGCGCCACTCGAACGGTCCGCAACTGCTCACGCAATTGACGTAGCTCTCGCGCCGCCTGCGAATAAGCCCCCACAGTGGCTCGCTCATCTGCTAATTGTAAGATTTGTTGTAAGTCCATATCATCCACCAGGGATCAGTGGTCAGTGGTCAGTGGTCAGTTTCATAATTCTGACCACTGACCACTGACCACTGACCACTAATACGTCAACTGCTTCTCAATACTCAATGGCACTTCTGCTAGTAGTTTTGCTATGCGATGGCCCGCGCCACCGTCGCCGTAAAGTTCGTCTTTGCCGTAGCGTCCGTTGCCTAGATGGTGCTGTAACGCTCCGGTGATTTCGCTGCGCTCGTAGCCCACGTCAATGACGTTGCGGCCACGCTCGCGCCTGGCCTGGCGGGAACCGATGTTGATTACAGGCACGCCCAGGAAGGAGCATTCCCTGATGCCCACACTCGAATTGCCTATGAGACATTTGCTGCTGTACAAGAGCCGCAGGAAGTCGGTGGGCGTCATGTTCTTGAAGAAATGGATATTGGTCGGCTTCTCTGCCTCGCGGAAGGCCCGGATAGCGCCCGAAGTGCCGTCCGCGCCCGCGTCTACATTGGGCCAGAACCAGATGGCGGGCACGCCGCTGTCGCGCACCGCGTGTAGTGTCTCGGTCATCTGTACGCGCGCCATCTCGTACTCGGTTGTGACGGGGTGCTGCATGACCACCAGATAGCCCTTTGACAGGTCAATAGGCGCGCCAACGCCGCCGTATCTTGTTAGCGGGTCAAAGTCAAGCGCCGGGTCGTTCAATATCTCGGCTGCTATGTCTATTGAGGGGCAGCCTGTGACGAACACCTTGCAGGGGTCTTCGCCCATCCGGATCACGCGCTCGGCGGCCATTTTAGTGGATACTAAATGGAGATCGGCGAGCTTGGTGACGGAGTGGCGCACCTTCTCGTCAATGGAGCCGGTCACTTCGCCGCCCTGCACATGGGCGACGGGGATGTTCATGTACGAGGCGGCTACTGCCGTCGCCAGCGTCTCATAGCGGTCGGCGACCGTCACTACCACGTCCGGTCTGAGGTTGTCGAAGACAGTCGCAAGTTCCAGCAGGCCCAGGCCGGTGGTCTTAGCCATAGACGCCAGGTTCTCGCCTTCCAGCACCATGTACACGCGGGCGGCTATCTCAAAACCGTCGTTTTCGATGTAGCGTACGGCGCTGCCGTAGCGGTCCAGTAGCGCGGAAGCTGCAACCACCAGTTGCAATTCCAGGTCAGGATGTTCTTTTATAGCCTTCAGAGCCGTTTTGATCCGGCTGTAGCTGGGCCGTGCAGTGACGACCACACATACTTTGCGTCGCATTAGTTTAGCCTCTCAATGTCTGTGTCAAGTAGTAGTTCGTCTGCTTTGATGTCTCGCAGCAGACGTGTGCCAATAAGCTCCGGCAAGCGAGCCGCAGGGATGCCGGTCCCCGGTTTCTTCGCCGCCAGATGTTCTTCGCGCAGTATTATCCCTTCGG
>JBBQIC010000109.1:0-11390 GCA_038324555.1 Chloroflexia bacterium | reverse complement strand
AACCTGCCCTGAATGGCCCCACCGTCTGACATAAGAACGACCTCACATCTTTGCCGTAGCTACACAGATGCAAGTTAGCACAGAACAAGTGTTCTGTCAATCTTGTCCACAACCGAGTTATAACCGTAGGGGCAGGTCCCCGTGCCTGCCCTGTTCGTTTACCAGGATGGTTGGGTTGTAAGGAGAGAGGGCAGGCACAGGGGCCATCGGTTCCAACTAATTCCAACATCGGGTTGCCCCGGTCTTGTCCACCGTCCTGGTGGTAGCTCTACACGTCCTGCGCTCAGACCTTGATCCGATTAATTGAGACAAGTCGAGACAAGTCCCTAGCCGTTTCTTCCAGATTTTCATAATATCTTAACAATTCCCACTACCTCACTTAACTCTGGCGCTCTATACTGGTACTGTAACGGGAAACAATGAGCTTCCCAAAGACAATCATCAACACAACAAGTAACCACTAAAAAAGGAGAACAAACAATGCGAATAAAAGCAATAGCCGGTTCTACTCTAGCTGTAGCCCTTCTGGGGGTTGGAGTACTGGTAGGCAGCATGTCCGGAGCGGGCAGTACGTCGGCCCAAACATCTACCGATACTCCCCAATCCACGGCTCCCCAATCCACAGCCCCCAAATCCGCAAACCCACAAACCACTCAGAAAACCACCATTACTCAGCAGCAAGCCGAGCAGACGGCCCTCGCCGCCAGCCCCAGCAATACTGTAAACCACACACGATTAGGCACTGACAGCAACGGCGCCGCGTTCTGGGACGTAGACTTCGCTAACGGCGGTGGCGTCACGGTGAACGCACAGACGGGTGCAATCATAGCAACCGAGGCCGCTGGAGCCGATAAGGGCGGATTTGGCGGGCATATGGGCGGGGCAGACCAGGCAGCGCTCGCTGCGAAAGCCAAGATAACTCAGCAGCAAGCCGAGCAGGCCGCGCTTGCCGCCAGCCCAGGCAACATCGTTGATCACAGCAGGTTAGGCGACAACAACGGAACTATATTCTGGGACGTAGACTTCGCTAACGGCGGTGGCGCTACAGTGGACGCGCAGACAGGTAAAATCATAGCCAACGAAGCCGCAGGCAGCGACCACGGTGGACGTCCTGGCTTTGGAGGTCATCCTTCAAACGACGCACCACCCGCAAACCAGCCCTAAGCTGAGTTACGGAAGAAACAGTTTACAGAAGAAATAGGTTACGGAAGAAAATAAAGAAAGGGCGGGCCTGATTGGTCCGCCCTTTCTTTATTTACGCTACTTACGACACAACAACGATGTCTTTTGAAGCATTATTCAAACGCTCAACGCCTTCTTCGTGCAAGACCACTGTATCCTCGATGCGCACGCCGAACTTACCGGGTAGGTAGAGGCCAGGCTCTATACTGAAAGCCATGCCGCCCCGCAACGGCACATCGTTCCCTTGCACCAGATATGGCGGTTCATGCCCGTCCAGCCCGATACCATGCCCCAGGCGATGGGTGAAATACTGGCCGTATCCCGCCCCCGACAAATAATCGCGGGCAACCGAGTCTAAGTCCTGGCAAGTCATACCGGGCCTCGCTGCCTTGACCGCACTCTCTTGCGCGGCGACGACTAACTTGTATACGCGCTCTTCCTCCGATCCGGCCTGCGGACCTTCCCCGACGAACACCATCCGCGTAATGTCCGAATAATACCCTTGAAGGGTACCTCCAAAATCGAGCACTACCATGTCGCCCTTCTCTAAGACGCGGCTGCCGGTATGGTGGTGTGGAGAGGCGCTATTCGGCCCCGAAGCCACTATGGGGAGACCCTCCACGTCCAGGCCGCGAGCTTCAAGCAGCGAGGCAATCTCCCGCGCTATAGCAACCTCGGTGCGCCCCGCAAACGGCCTCTTCACGATCTCACTAAACGCTTCGTCAGCCGCCGCGCCCGATTGCCTGAGCAGCCCGATCTCTTCAGTCGTCTTGATCTGGCGAAGCGCGGACAGCAGACTCGCCCCGCGCACAAAAACGGCCCCCGGCAATTCGTCTTGCAGTTGCAGCAGAAAGACCGCCCAAATCCGGTCGCTAACGCCAATCGTAAACCCTTTCCCACCCGGCATCTCGCCCCCGCCCGACCTGATCAAGTCAGCGACCAACCCAGCCGGATTGTCACTCTCACCCCAGGTCTCCACCCGCACCTCGTCAGGCAGCGCAGGCAAAGAAGTCGCCTCGAAAGTAGGCAGCGCCATATAAGCAGACCCTTCCCTGGAAACAACCAGCAGCGCCAACCGCTCCGAAGTCCTCTGCTTGGACCCCAACAAATAAAGCAGGTCAGCCGACGGCCCCACCACCAGGTAATCAAGCCTACTGCCCCCCATCAAGCCGCGCAAGCGCGCAAGACGGCCCGCGCATACCTCAGTATTCAATCTAACCTCCCATGCTGACGTGAAACGTGAAACGTGATTATCGTAATTCACGTTTCACGTTTCACGTTTCACACCCGCCCCTGCACCTCCGACGTGGACTGTTTGCCCGCAGGCGTAGGGTTAGCTACCACCAACTCGCCTTCTTCTCGCCGTGTCTCTTCGGCTGCCTGGGTCACTGCCTCTAGCTTTTCTTCGCTCTCGCGGGCGGCTTTGAGGTCCGCGATGACAACCTGCAAAGAACCTGCTATCGGCACGGCGAATAACGCGCCAACGAGGCCAGCCAGGGATGCCCCGACAAGCAGGCTCACGATGACGGTGAGCGGACTGATGCCCACAGAGTTTTTCATTACGCGGGGCACGAGCACGTTTCCCTCGACGGTTTGCAGCACTATTGCGAACGCCATCACCGTGAGCGCCCGCGTCAGAGAACCAAAGTCGCCCAGCCCCAATAGCAAAGGCAGTCCATCGTTGCCACTCTGTGTCAGGGCTAGCAACACGGCGGGCGCAGTGCCAATGTATGGCCCAACCAGGGGGATGGCTTCGGCTATACCTATGAACAAGGCCAGTACGGGCCAGTACTTTACGCCCAGCACGAAGTAGCCAACCGCGCTCACCGACCCAACGATTACCATCAGCGTCAACTGGCCCCGCACCCAACCTCCAACTTTTACCTCTATGTCGTCCCACACGCGCCGCACCCTGTTAGCGCGCCTCGGAGGCAACCATGACATAGTGGCCCGCTTGATCAACGTGCGTTCGGTCAGCCAGTAGTAAGCTACCACAAATAACGTAATGACTGAAAAGAAGGCTTCAGCGACGCCCAGAGTGGTCTGGGTAGCCGTAGCGACTTTTTCCGCGCCGCTAGCTGGAGCAGGAGCCTGGCTGAACTGCGATATAGCATACCCGGCTGCATCTACGAGGTTCGTTGCCTGTTGTTTTATGAAACCGTTCGACATAGCGCTGACGCTCTTATGCAACTCGTCCAGCTTTTTCGGCAGGGTGCTGCCAAGCTCACTAGCCTGAGAGAGTAACACGGGCACTGTCAGAAAACCGATCAGGCCGATCAGCAGAAACAGGCCAGTGTAAACGATTATTATGCCCGCGCTCCGGTTGAACGGGCCGCGCCTCAGCCAATTGACCACCGGCTCGATTGCTGTTCCAAAAAGCAACGACACGAACACCAGGAGCACCACAGGCAACAGCCTGTACCCCAGGTATGCCAGCAGCAACACCGACAACACCCCAATCGTCGCCAGGACAATCGAAGGCACCCGCAGACCCTGTTGAACAAGGTCAACATGCACCTCCGACGCCTCCCCATGGTGCATACCGCCGTCGGTTGCCCCGCCTGCGTCCTGCTGAGACGGTGCAATTGTAACTATGTGCTGCACTTCTGACATCTTGCCTCCGATGCGTGATGCGTGATGCGTGATGCGTGATGCGTGATTATCGTAATTCACGTTTCACGCATCACGTTTCACGCATCACGCATCATGTTTCACGCATCACTCCGCAACCCTATTCCGCCCGTCATTCTTGGCCCTGTACAGTGCGTTATCTGCCTTAGCGAGCAAGGTCTCAGGGTTGCGGGCGTCCTCCGGGAACGAAGCCAGACCTATTGACACCGTAGGCGAAGGCGCGAAGAGCGGAGATCTGCCCATGACACTTTCAGCACCCAGCGCGTCCCTTAAGTGTGTGGCTTCCCTATCTTTATCCCCATCCTTATGTAAATCATGCTGCTCGGCTGGCACTAATATGATCGAGAGATTTCGCACTGCCGCTATCACCCTATGGGCGAAGGCCAGAGCCTGCTCCTTATTGGTCTCAGGTAATATAACGACGAACTCGTCCCCACCGTAACGGCAAGGCACGTCCGATTGTCTACAAGTATGCCGAATCGCTGCGGCTATCGCCTTGAGAGCTTCGTCGCCCGCAGGGTGCCCAAACGTATCGTTGATTTTCTTCAAGTTGTCCATGTCAACCATGACAACCGAAATATGCTCGCTGTATCGCACGGCGCGGCGCAGTTCTTCGTTTAGACGCTTGCGAAAGTAATCCTTGTTGTAAAGCTGAGTGGTATCATCCCCAATCGCGCGTTTTTCCAGGCGGCGGACGGAGGCAGCGTAGAAGTTATCCACAGTGACCAACATCGTTTCATCGAGCAGCCAGTTTACGTAGGATATGACAACAGGGGGCCACATTGCTTCATCCGGCAGTGCGGCTCGCAGAGCCGACCAAACCTCCTTGCGTAGCTCCACATATTCATATATTACTTCGTGTATGTCGTAGTGTTGCTTATGACGCAGTTTACCCAGCGAAGCTGCGACGGATTGCGCCTGCGCGAGTGGCCCCACGAGCGGCTTGGTTGTCCTACCTCGCTGCATAGGACCCGTCACCGTAACCTGCGCAGTATTAGCAGTCTGCTCCCCGTCGGCAGGGAGCTCAAGATTATCCCCTTCAGGCGTCTGCCGTGCCTCAATTGCTTGGGCGAGGTTGGCAAGCATTCCTTTTATGCCATCTACCATGTCGGCGGTGAGGAGTTGCTTATGCACCTCGGTTCGGGCGCTCAGTCTGAGGCTGTCTACCCAGTTGCGGGTAATTTCATCTATACTTTGCGTGAGCGCTTGGGCGATCTCTCTAAACATTAACTCTCCTAGCCTGTCCAGGTGGTCTCATTACGAAGAAGAAAGCAATGAACGTGCCCTTATGTCTGGCGGCTTTATGTCTGCGCATATTATATAGGCTACCAGGCAGCAAGGCTAGTCAGCGGCATATCAGGGCTGTGTCAAAGTCACATATCCGACGATAGACGATGGACGATTGAGCAGTCATCGTCCATCTTCTATGGACCATCGTCCTTCGTCGTATATGTGAATTTGACACAGCCCTAGCGGCATATTGGTTTCGTATTCAGAGTTGGGGTAGAGGGAAACTCGTAAGGGCAGGCTCCCATAGGCGCGAACTTAGGGGCAAACAAACTCTCTGATCCGTGTCATTCTGAGCCGCAGCGAAGAATCTCGTCCCTCGCTTAGATACTGGATTTACCGTGTCCCAACCATCCTTGCCCACGACGAGATTCTTCACTCCGTTCAGAATGACATGGGTCAGAGAGTTTGTTTGCCCCTAAGTTCGCGCCTATGGGAGCCTTGTACCTACGAGTTTATCCGTAGTCGGAACACTTACGGCGTTTCGATCTTCGCGGCAGGCTCTTATCTCGCAATTAGGGCGAGAGACGAGCGACGACAGACGAAAGCGGCACGATAAATGCGCTGAGAGCAATATGAGTAAATTACAGCCCACGATTTACTTTGAAAATCAACTGAACAAACACTTGACAAACCTTTGTTGTCGTGATACTATTGTCCAAGGAAGATCGGGGTCGTGATGCTCGCCCTCCACCAACACACGGCCCCGGTTCGACCGCCAATCAGTCCTACAGCTAATACAAGCAAGCCAGGACAGGAGCCTCAAGATGCCGGAAGCATCCAGAAAAGTCGTAATTGCAGGAGCCGGACTAGCAGGGTTGGCAGCCGCTAAGTATCTGACTGACGCGGGGCACAAGGTCCTCCTTCTCGAAAAGCGCGAAGTAGCAGGCGGCAAAGCATCCTCGTGGCAGGACGCGGACGGCGATTGGCTCGAAAGCGGCCTGCATGTCTTTTTCGGCGCTTACCGCAATTTGCTGTCGTTCCTCCGCGAAACAGACCTTTATGACAATCTGACCTGGATGCCCCATTGTCTGACCTTCTCAAAGCCGGGTGGGCAGCTTTCGCCTCTCCGCTTCCCGGCGTTCTTGCCTGCGCCCTTACATGGCCTGACCGCTATAGCTCGCAACCGGGGCGTACTGACCAATCCCGACAAGCTGCGCACAGGAGTGGGCCTGCTGTGGCCCATCCTGGGCAACCAGCCATACATTGACAGGCAGGACAACCTCTCTTACGAAGCCTGGCACCTGCGTCATGGCCTCAGCTGCCGCTCGCTCGGCGATTTCTTCGATACTATGGCGCTGGCCCTCAATTTCGGTAAGAGCCGTGACGTGTCGGCCAAACTGCTCCTCACGGTGTTGAGCCACTTCGGGAAAGAAACCGACGCCGAGACCATGGACGCAGTGCCCTACGCTGTACAGCTAGGCGTGGCCCTGCAACTGACCAATATACTTAAGGGACGTGGGCGAGGACGCGCTCGCTGGGCGCATCTACCTGCCGAGCGAAGACATGGCGCGCTTCGGCTACAGCGAAGAGATGCTAATGGAAGGCAAGAGAAACGAGAGCTTTATACGACTTATGCGGTTCGAGATAGAACGCGCCCGCGCCCTGTACAGGGCCGCCTGGCCCTGCATCTCTATGCTTCCCCGCGATAGCCGCCTCGCGGTAGCCGCAGCAGGCGACATCTACAGCGGTATACTCAGCAAAATAGAAGAATTGGATTACGATGTGTTCAACCACAGGGCACGATTAGGCACAAGCGAAAAACTGCGGAAGTTGCCTGCACTTTGGATGAAAGTGAAACGATGCGTGAAACGTGAAACGTGAAAATCGTAATTCACGTTTCACGTTTCAGATCGGAGACAATACATGGAAGCCACACCTTTCAAATTAGAACATATGACATGGAACGCGAACATATCAAATAGTGGAGAACATTATGATAACAAGCATCATCTTAGATTAGATGTGGAGACCGAGGGGGGTATGACCCTGGTCGGCGTCGTGCCTGAAGCCGACCACTTTGGACCCATGAGTGACGAGCGCCTCATGCGCGCTATTGGACAGGGCGAGAGTGGCGCGCTCGAAGTGCTGTATGAACGCTACGTGGCCGGTTGCTACGGCCTAGCCTTGAAGATTGTACGCGACCCTAACCTGGCCGAGGAAATAGTGCAAGACGTATTCCTCAAGCTATGGACCAAACCCCAGAGTTACGTGGCCGAACGCGGAAAGTTCTCCGGCTGGTTGCTAACACTGGTGCATAATCGCGCAATTGACAAGCTGCGCCGCGCAAAAGCCGGAACGTCTCGCAGCGTCCTGCCTCTGGAACTGGATAACGGCACAGGCATGACCCTGGCAGACAGCCTGCCCGATCCCGCTCCGCTACCGGAAGAAGAAGCCTGGCGCGAAGAAAAAGGTACAGTTGTCCGTCGCGCCCTCAGCCTCTTGCCCGAAACCCAGCGCGAAGCTATCAACCTGGCCTATTTCGGCGGCCTGACCCAGAAGGAAATAGCCGAACGGCTCGGCGAACCCCTCGGCACAATCAAAACGCGCACACGCTCCGGCCTCTTGCAACTTCGCCGCTTACTGGCTCCCCAGGGCCTCACAGGAGATGCGGCTTGAGAGCTATCAGCCGTCAGCTAATAAATAGACGATAGACGATAGACGATAGCTGATAGCTGATAGCTGATAGCTGACGGCTGATAACTATTCGGAGAACAACATGAAAACTATCATTATCGGAGGCGGGCTTGCCGGGTTGACGGCGGCTGCGGACCTTGTGGACGCGGGGGCCGACGTGCTGGTGCTTGAAAAGCGGCCTGTCCTGGGCGGCAAGGTGTCGTCCTGGTTAGACGGCGAAGGCTATCCTGTGGAGTCTGGATTGCATATCTTCTTTGGCTGCTACCGTGAACTACTCGCCATGCTGAAGCGGGTAGACGCTTACAAACACGTTCTCTTGAAGAGGCACACTATCAATGTTGCCCGGCGAGGAGGAAGCTCTCGAAGTTCCACTTCCCTAATGTCCCCGCGCCTTTCAACGGCATTGTGGCCTTCACAGGCAACGACCTGCTTACCTGGCACGAAAAGCTGACCAACGTCAGGGCGCTCGTCCGCCCATGGCTCACGCCCCTCGACAAGGTGGCGCGCTGGGACGACCGCACATACGCGTAGTGGCACAGGGATTACGGTGTCGCTAAGGGCGTGCTCGACAAGTGGTGGAACCCAATTGCCCTCTCGATGGGCTTCCTTCCCGCCGAAGAGATGTCGGCCCGGCCAATGACCACCGTGTTCCACCACTTCTCGCGCAAAGCCGACGCCTCTCGTGTGGGTTTCCTCGACGGCCCGCCAGCCGAGCGTCTGCACCAAGCGTTCATAGATTACATAAGAGCGCGTGGCGGCGAAGCGCGCTGCGACGCAAAGGTGAGCGAGCTAATCCTCGATTGGCAGGACGGCCAACCGCGCATAAGCGCCGCGAAGCTCGAAAACGGAGAAATCTTAGAGGCTGACGGCTTCGTGATTGCCGCTCCACTGCACAACGCCCGCCAGATGCTGCCCAGGCTGCTCCGCGAGATACCCTATTTCGACAACCTGTGGCGGCTCAAATCAGTGCCCGTGATGAACGTGCAGGTGTGGTTCGACCGCTACGTTTCGAGCGTTGACAACCTCTTCTTCACAGCCGACGCGCCCTTCTCCGTATTCGCGGACCTGGCGATCACCAGCCCGCTATACGACCGGACGGGCGGTTCTTTAGTCTCGATAGCCGTCGCACCTGCCGAACCGCTCTGGCATCTCTCAGACAGCGAGATAGCCCAACGCTGCATCGCCGCCCTTGCCGACCTCTGGCCGCGCACCCGCGACGCCAAAATCATACACACGTCCGTCGTCAAGATACCCAACTCCATCTACCGCGAAGTCCCAGGCAGCGACGCCCTCCGCCCCACCCAGAAGACGCCCATCCCAAATCTAGCGCTGGCGGGCGACTATACTCAACAGGACTACATGGCCTCGATGGAAGGCGCGGTGCGCAGCGGCCACAGGGCGGCGGATGCTCTGTTGTCGGGTGAAGCTTTTCAGTTCCCGATAAGGGCGCAGGGCGCGATAAATCACGCCCTCTCTAAAATGGTAGAATGATAGAACAATAACTCACCTTACGCAGACGCTAGAAGAGGCAGGACCAACCAACCTGTGTCATTCGGAGCCACAGCGAAGAATCACTACGCGGTCGTAAGCGTTAGGAATAGCGGTACTGCCTCCCAAATGGATTGGTAGGGTGAGTGATTCTTCGCTGCGGCTCAGAATGACACGGGTTGGTTGGTTTGTTGCCCTCATAGTTTTGCTTTTGCCTTTGCAACAACCCTCCTACCCCATTGCGTAAGGTGAGACAATAAATCAAACTACGCTTGAAACAAAAAGGCGAAACGAATTGCAAACCCTCAACCCACTAAACAAAGCGGCTAACCTAAGCAACCAAGCATCCATCTCCGTGCGCGCCAGCGCAAAACTCTCACGCCCATGGCTGCAAGACCTCTCCCTATGGATACTGCTCGTAGGACCGCTAGTAGCGCCGTTCTTCGTCGTGCTCAACATCCCCATCCTGCGCCCGTTTGCGGACGGCATCTACCTGCTTGGCGAAGCGATCTGCCCCAAGCCTGACTCGCACCTGACGTTCCTGGGCGAGCCGATGGCTGTGTGCTCCTCATGCTGGGCGGCGGTGTTCGGGCTGTGGGCCATCCGATTGCTGTACGGGCGCGCCGGGGAGGGCTTTGGACCATTCTCCCGCCTGGGGTTGTCCTCATTCTGGGCGCGCTGGCAAAATGGCGTCACACCCGCAACGAAGATCGCCCTGCTGTTGCTCTTTTTCATGCCCTGGGCCTTTGACCTGATTACCTGGGACCTGGGCCTATGGGCAAGTCCTGACGCATACATGATGATCGCGGGCTTCCTGGGCGGCGTGGGTGCGGGCGGTCTCCTGCTCCCAGCCGCTTCCGAGATGCGCGACCGCCTGGCAAGGGGCTAACTTGACTGCCACAGCATCTCCCGCAAGGAGTGCGAAGACGGGTTCTATATTCACCGAGCTAGAGGGCCGCTATCCGAAGACTGTAGCGGCTTTCACTTCTATGCCAGATGGAGAAGCAGCTTTGCGCTCAGTCGCGGACCTTGAGCGGCGCTGGACCAGTCTGCATACATCGCGTCGAGATTGGACGTGTCCTCTCAATTACGTCTATGCCGCGGCCTCCCTGCCCAATTGTTTTCCCGAAAACAATTATGACGTAGTAATTGCGGGTGGCGGTCTCGGTCTCATTGCGGGGGCTGTGCTCGCGGCTCGCGGGCTGTGTGTGATGGTGTTCGACCGCGACCGAGTAGGCGCGGCCCACCGAGAGTGGAATATATCGGAACGAGAACTCGCATCGCTCGTCAATTGGGGCATATTCACACGCCAGGAACTGAGCGACACAATAGCTACACGCTATGACCGGGGCGTCATCTCCTTCGACGCTACAGGCACGGGTGTGCCCGCTTGCCCACTCCAACTTTCGGGCGTACTGGACGTAGCCCTTGACGCCCAAAGCGTGCTCGATTTGGCCCGCAAGCGTTTCTTGCAGGCGGGTGGCTCTATCCTTGAAAATCGCTCCTTTACTCGGTTGCATAGTGCGAAGCACAGCCCGGTAGCCTCAGTGTTTGAGGTGAATGGGCCGGACGGTAAAGCAGGCTACACGGCGGCGCGCGGCCTCTTGTGCCTGGGCGACTCGGCGGCGGGCCAATCGCCCCTGACCTTCTGCGGCTTCGGTTCGTTCGTCCGCCATATCGGGCGGACCGCGATGCTGATAGACTATGCGCTCAAACACGACCTGCTGGAGCGGCGCCATCTCAATGTAATCACACCCCATCAGGCTAACTTGCGCGTCGCATGGGTGTTCAGCCGCTTCATGCAGCCCTGGCCCGGCGGCGAGGCCACGTCGGTCAACCGCATAATGAACGTATTCTGCAAAGCCCTCAGCGAAGCAGGACCACGCACCACGCGCCGCTTCCTACAAGACCGCTACACCTTCCCCGAATACCTGCGCATCATGCTGACGACAGCGCGCCATGAACCGGGCATATTCGCGCTGACAGCCCGAGTCCTCGGTTCGCGCGGCCTGCTAAAGTGGCTGGGTAACATAGTGGCCTTCGCAGCAAACGACTCACTCAAAGCCGCTTACAAACTCACCCCCAAACCAACCTGGCGCGTACTGGAACAAGCCGCAAGCCGCTATGCCCCCGCCCTGGCCCTCCGGCTGAAATCGTTACGCACC
>JBBQIC010000108.1:0-11436 GCA_038324555.1 Chloroflexia bacterium | reverse complement strand
GACGATGGTCGATGGACTATGGACGACGGACGAAGGACGATGGACGATGGACGATGGTCGATGGACGATGGACGATGGACGATGGACGATGGACGATGGACGATGGACGATGGACGATGGACGATGGACGATGGACGATGGACGATGGACGATGGACGATGGATGGCTGATAGCTCGCATTTATGAAGATTATTATCACCGGAGGTGGCACTGGGGGCCACGTCAGCCCTGCGGTTGCCGTTATCACGCGCCTGCGCGAGCGAAGCGTGCAGGGGGGATTTGCGCTTGAGTTGCTGTACATCGGCAGTGAGGCAGGCGTGGAGAGGCGCGTCATGGCCGAGATGGGCGTGCCTTACGCCGCTATACAGACGGGCAAGTTGCGTCGCTACTTCTCTCCGCAAACGCCAGTTGATTTGTTCGTGCGGCTGCCTGCTGGCTTCTTGCAGGAGATAGGGCATGTGCGACGGTTTCGCCCCGACGTGATATTCAGCACCGGCGGTTATGTTTGCGTGCCCACCGTGTTAGGGGGCTGGCTGCTGCGCGTGCCCTCGCTTACGCACGAACAGACCGCGCTCGTGGGCCTCGCCAATCGCATAGCCGGACGCTTCGCCACTCGTGTGGCGGTCAGTTTCCCACAGTCAGCGCGCTTCTTTCCTCCCCGCAAGGTTATCGTCACAGGCAACCCCGTGCGCCCTTCTATTCTCAACGGCGACGCCCTGCACGCTGCCTCAATGTTTGGTTTTGATCCTGCCGTACCCACCCTCTACGTCACCGGAGGCGCGCAGGGTTCCCACGCTATCAATCTGGCAGTGTGCAAGAGCCTGCCGCGCTTGCTGGAATGCTGCCAAGTCATACATCAGTGCGGGGAAGGTCCGAACGGCACGGGCGAAGACATCAAAATGCTGCAAGAGGCTCGTGAGGCCCTATCACCGGAACAAAAGGGGCGGTATAGGGTACAGCCCTACATTGGCGAGGAACTGGGCGACATCTACGCGCTCTGCGTGCTCGTGCTGGGCCGGGCAGGAGCGGGCACGATAAACGAACTGGCAAACCTGGGCAAACCCTCAGTGCTTGTGCCGCTACCTGGCGCGGCAGGCGGCGAACAAGAGGCTAACGCCCGCGCCCTCGAAAGCGCAGGGGGCGCGGTAGTCCTGCTTGAAAGCAACCTCACCCCCGATGCGCTTGCGGATACCGTATGCGCGCTTATTGTAGACCCCAAAAAGCTATCGCAGATGACAGAAGGAGCGCGCAAACTGTCCACGCCGAACGCTGCCGATGCGATTGTGGATGAGATTTTGAAGTTGGTGTGAAGTCCAAAGTCCAAAGTCCAAAATCCAAAGTCAACCAATTGCGACTTTGGATTTTGGACTTTGGACTATATTTACGGATTGGTTATAGCCGAATAGACTATCTTGCTGATTTGCCCGCGCGTCGCGCTGTTGGTGGGGCGGAAAGTGCCGTCCCCGTAGCCTGTAATGATGGCGTGGTTGAAGGCTGTCTCTACGTAGTTGTAGAACGGGTGCGATTCGGGCACGTCGGTGAAGTGCGGGCCACCGCTCGTATCTATCTCCCAACCCTGGGCAAGCACTATTATCTTGGATAGTTGCGCCCTGGTAACGTTGTTGTCCGGGCGGAAAGTGCCGTCCCCGTAGCCGCTGATGATAGCCCTGTTGTAAGCTGTCTCTACATAATCGTAGAAGATGTGACCGGTGGGCACGTCGGTGAAGTGAGGCCCGCCTGTGGTGTCTATGGGCCAGCCCTCGGCGAGGACGATTATCTTGCTCAGTTGGGCGCGTGTAGTGTTGTTATACGGCCTGAACGTATTGTCACCATAGCCTGTTATGGCCCCCGCGCAGAACAGATAGCGCACGGCTTCGTAGAAGTAATCGCTGGGGTTTACGTCGCTGAAGGTTATATCGCAGGGCGTGGGGGTGGCCCCAGGTGGCGTCGCGGTGGGTGTATTCGTGGGCGGGACGGGTGTGGGCGTGCTGCCGCCCTGGCCAGGAGTGTAGCGCGACGTATAAGCGTCCTCGTTGTTGCCGCTGCGGGTATCGGTCCAGACCGCGTAGGCCGCATCGTCAACGGACGCCACGCCTATATAATCGCCCGCCGCGGCGTTCCAACCCCCACCCGTTGGTATGCCGATGTTCAGGTCGGTGGAGGCGTCTGTTACTTGCTCGTCGGGTCCTGTCCAGCTCGCGCCATCGTCGGTGGAGTGGGTAGCGTAAATATTGAGAACATTGGGGTTGCCAGGGGAGTCGCGGCTGTCGTACCAAATTACGTCGAAGCGACCATTGGGCGCAACCGAGACCCAGGGTTCTACCTGGTAGCTCGATCCGGCGGCGTTATGCGCTACCCGCGTTGCGGCGCTCCATGTGGCGCCACCGTTAGTAGAGCGTGTGTAATAAATATCGTCTTTGCCATTGCGGCCATCAGCCCATACCGTTACCAGTGTACCTGTAGCCCGACTGGCAGCAGTTGAAGGGATAGTATTCAACCGCCAGTTCGAACCGGGCACATCGTTCACTTCCGTAATTGAGACTGCCGTGATGTTCGGGTTGATGAAGCTTTGCCCACCATCGGTGGATTTACCGACCGCTATCAAGCCTCCGGGATCCCAGGTGGCGATGACGTTGCCGTTGGGCAGAACGACGGGCATGGAGAACTGGCCGCCGTCGTATGAGCCATAGCTAACGGTGGCGTAATTACTGCCGCCTGGCGGGTTCCAGGTGACGCCGTTGTCGCTTGACCATTTCTCGATAAACTGCGGCCCTGCGGCGAAGTTGGTCCAGGTGACGTAGACGCGGTGATAGTACGGGCTGGATGGGTTGAGGTCAATGGCGGTCCATTCTTTATCCGAGCCGCCTTGCGTCGGGTTGAGGAAGACAGCGTTCTGCCAGGTGAGGCCGCCATCGAGCGAGCGGGCGACCATCGTGTGGTTGTTGCTGGTCTGGTTGACAGGGCCGTAGCCGATAATGGTAACAAAGACAGTGTTGTCGTCGCTGAACGTGACTACGGGGTCGCTCTGATGCCACTGGGTGGTGTCGGGCATGGGGATATTGGTCTGCACCGGCCAGGTGAGACCGCCGTCAGTAGATGTGTCTATCCACACCTCTTTAGTATCGCTACCTGCCGAGGGCGCGCGGCGCTCGTCTTTCTGAGCGGCGACGATGTTGAGGTGGTTGTTGGGGTTGATAGCGATAGCCGGTTCTTGCTGGGCGTATGTTGTGGTGTCGGTGTTTGCTCTGACGTTGGGCGAACGCCAGTGCGGGTCGTTCGTGACCTGGTCGGATGGGGCCGTCTTGTAAGGCGGCGCGGGCTTGACCGCAGGGCCGTTTTCCAGCGGCTGCGCGGAATGCCTCGTGACGGCCTGGGCGCCGGGGACGGAGAGGTAGGAGTTGGCATTAACCGTACTAGCCCCCGTGCCTCCGAGGACTGTTACGGGTAAAAGCGCAAGCAGAGCCAGAACCCAGACTTTCCAATTCCATTCGTGCCGCTTAGTCAGAATTGCTTTCATGATGTCTTCCTTCCTTGCTGTGTGGAGCGTGGTGAGATGCAAGACTTCTTGCAAGCTCACAAGCGAAATAAATAAGACAGGACTTACGCAAAATATACATCGTCTATCGTCCATCGTCTATCGTCTCTGCGTAAGCCCTATAAGAATAGCTGCCCTTGTGCGCCGTTGCTCCGATATTCGGCCATCGAAGCAATGTGGGGTGGCTAGACAAGGATATTATATCAGGTTTGCGCCAGCTTTGTTTCCCCTACGCTATTTTTATGAATATCTAACCTGGTAAAAATAAGACGACCGAGCCGCCGTAGGAGTTACGGTAGCCCGGCCATTTTGGGCCGATTAGATTATGAGTTGTTGTGCTGCGCTTGCGCTTCTGCCCAAACTAGATTGGGCGGGATTCTATTTCCAGGCGGATCGCAGTGCGCTCTTCATCATCTATTTGAATGTCAACGAAGACGGGCACCATCACGATATCTATACCATTAGGGCGTAGATATTCGCGTGCGATTGCTATCGCCTTGATTGCCTGGTTTGTCGCGCCTGCGCCAATGGCCTGGACGTTGGTGTGGCCCTGGCTGCGTATCACCCCGGCGATTGCGCCCGCTACGGCGCTAGGACGGGAGTGTGTAGATACCTTGAGGATTTCTACGTCAGCATAGGCTTGATAATTGCCATCACCGTTACCGTTACTATTACTGTTGCCATTAACGTTATAACTGTTGTAACTCCTGTAACCGATGTCCAGTGTCGCGCTCGCACGCGAGTTCAAGTCGTTTCTGGCACGCATGTTTTTTTGCCTCCAGCAAGAATGTCGCTGCCTGGAGAAGTGCTGAGTGCTGAGTGCTGAGTGCTGAGTGCTGAGTTATTTTGACAACTCAACACTCAGCACTCAGCACTCAGCACTCGTTAGCCGTGCAGCCTAGAATTGTGGTGTGATGCTCTCTCCTGGTTTCTAGTTTCTAGCCTGGTTCTTGCACCATGCATACGCGGCAAATCTGTTGCGCCCCATGTGGCATGATCCTTTGCCGCATAGGGCCGTAGGTATATCCTTCCCTCCGAATATAACCTTTGAGTTACAATGACTAGCCGCTAGTGTATACGGATGCGGGGATAGGCCCTCGAGATCCGGCCCCCACAAATTGAACCCCCTGTAATTTGTCCTTACTACTCCTCGAATGTCTACAGATTATTGCCAAAGTGTAAAGCGGTTCAGGCCGGAACTATAGATAGCTCCGGCCTTACCGTGTTGGGGAGTTATGAGTTTTGAATTATGAGTTATCAAAAACCAACTCAAAACTTATGACTTATTTAGCGTATTCAACCGCACGAGTCTCTCGCACGACTGTTACTTTGATTTGGCCCGGATATTCCAGGCTTTCCTCGATTCGTTTGGCTACGTCTCGCGCCAGTCTCATCGCGCCCAGATCGTCTACCGAGTCGGGTTTGACGAGCATTCTCACTTCGCGCCCCGCCTGGATTGCGAAGCTGCGTTCCACGCCCTCGAAGGAGTTAGCTACTGCTTCAAGAGCTTCGAGGCGTTTGATGTAGTGCTCTACGCTGTCGCGCCGCGCCCCTGGACGGCCACCCGATAGAGCGTCTGCGGCCTGCACTATCCAGGCTTCCACCGTTTCTGGTTCTTCTTCATTGTGGTGGGATGCGATAGCGTGTACTATTTTGGGAGAGCGGCCAAGCCGCTTGGCGATTTCCGCGCCTATAATGGCGTGTGGGCCTTCAACTTCGTGGTCTACGGCCTTGCCAATATCGTGCAGCAAAGTGGCAGTCTTGGCTACGTTCACGTCGGCGCCTATCTCCGCAGCTATTGCGGCGGCGATGTGCGACGATTCGATGGCGTGGTGTAGCTGGTTCTGACCATAGCTGGTGCGATACGACAGCCTGCCCAGCAGTTTTATCAGGTCAGGGTGGAGACCCTGAACGTTAGCAAGGTAGGCGGCTTTTTCTCCCTCTTCGCGCATATGGGCTTCTACTTCGGCCTGGGCCTTCGTAACCACTTCCTCTATTCGGGCTGGATGTATGCGGCCGTCGGCTATCAACTTGAGCAAAGCTCTACGGGCCACCTCACGACGGACCGGGTCGAAAGCTGAGAGGGTGATGGCTTCGGGGGTTTCGTCTATGATTAGGTCTACCCCTGTGGCCTGTTCTATTGCGCGGATGTTACGTCCTTCTCGACCGATGATTCGGCCTTTCATTTCGTCATTAGGCAAGGGCACTATCGAAACGGTGATTTCGGGCACGTATTCCGATGCTGCCCTGGAAGCTGCGATTGAGAGCACTTTGCGTATCCGAGTATCGGCCTCTTCTTTTACCTCGGCCTCTACCTCACGATAGCGGCGGCTGGCGTCTATGCGCACTTCGTCCTCTATTTCGACTAGAAGCACGGCTTTGGCCTGCTCGGCGGTCATGCCTGCTATGCGCTCAAGCTCTTTGCGCTGCTCTTCGCGTGAGTGGCTCAGTTGAACCTCTACAGCTTCGAGTTCGCGCTCTTTAGCGGTGAGCGTTTTTTCGCGCTTTTCCGTCGCGTCGAGCTTGCGGTCGAGGTTCTCCTCCTTTTGCTGCAACCTGCGTTCCTGGCGTTGCAGTTCGGAACGCCTGTCGCGGTATTCGGCTTCGACTTCGCCCCTTATCTGGTGCGATTGATCTTTGGCCTGGAGGACCATTTCTTTTCGTTGGGCTTCGACCTCTCTGAGGGCTACCTGGGCCTTCTCTTCGACGGTCTTGACCCGCTCGTCCGCGAGTTCTTTCGTCCTGGCGACTTCTGCCTCTGACGATTTCTTTGCGGCTCCCGTGCCGAACAGGTATCCAGCAGCAGCCCCGATTATGGCGCCCACAACCAGACCTGCCAGGAGCCAAACTATCTCTGGCATGATATACACCTCCCCTATTCAGTTTTTAAGGTAGATTGGTGCGACGCAGTAATACGTAGAGTTTCATGGTATGCCCCGCACCGGAAGCAGTACCTCGACGAAGCCTGGGCGCTTTAGAGGCGGGCGAGCTTTCACGTCTCGTTGCCCGGCCTGGCGAGCGTCAGGCCCATTATTTATTCCCTGGAAGCCTACAAGGAGCGGCCTCACTATTTGCAATTATAATATAGGTAAAGTAGCCTGCTGTCAAGTGGCAGATTTACAGACAGGCGTAGGGTGATACACTCTGTATCACCTCGCCCCTCGCAAAAATCACAAAACAAATCGCTCTGCGATTTGTTTTGTGATTTTTGCTATATAAGCTTTATTCCACAGGCGTTGCAATCACAATCAGCCTGTGCGTATACGTCGTGTAGGGCCAGCAGGTGATGAGGGTTAGCTGTTCGGTGGGAGTGTCGTCCATAACCTTGCCGTGCTGAAGGCGTTCGGACATTGGGACGCCCGCCTCTTTCAGCTTTTCGATTGTCTGGACTTTGTACGTGTATTCTTTGCCTTCCAACGTCCAGAGGTTGATAGTATTGCCGGGTTTGAGGAATTCGAGGTAGCGGAAAACCTCGCCACGCCAGTTGTTGTGGCCTGAGAGCACGATGTTACCCCCTTCGCCTGGGTTCTTGGAGGTGTAGTTGTGCCCTGCCGCGTAGTCAGCGACTGCCCAGGCGCCGTCCGGCGCGCCATAGACTTCGTAGACACCGTTATCCAGTTTGATGTCGGGCGAGGCGATGCGCACGACGCGGTGAGGCAGATTGGGCGTGCGGTCTCCGTAGCGCACTCCGTTTGGCAGAATGTCAGGATCGGAGGCAGGCTGCAACGCTTTTATGATTGCCGTTGCAATTACTATAGGCGTATTGCTAGGTTCCGGCAGAGTAGGTGGCGCAGGTGTAGGGCTTGCGATCTGAGTAGCGGTAGGTTCGGGCGATGGGGTTTCGGCTGGTTTTGGGGTAGGTGTCGCCGCTTCTGCATATGCTACGGCGCGCGCCGTCGGTGCGGCCTGCGCTTGCTGGGGTTTATTTGCAGCCTGGCGGTCTAGCGAGTACACACGGGCGAGGACGCTACAGCCGAGGAGTGCTATACAGATTATGAGAAGTACGGACCACTTGCTGAAAAGAGATTGATAACGTACCATACCTGTGCAACTATAGCAAAAACCGGCCTGCGACTCAAGTTGAGCCTTGCGTTCACTCGTCACTCGTCACCGACCATGCGCATAATTCTGATGATGCTGTTGCCTATCGGCGACACCCTGTTCGCAACGCCTGGCGTTCATGCGCTTCGTAGGCGTTACCCGGACGCGCGTATTACGGCGCTCGTTTACCCAACCAACAAGGGCATACTGGACAACAACCCCGACATAGACGATTTCTTGCTATGGCCCACCCGGCAGATATGGACCGATTTTCTGCGCTTTCCAAAGCTCTTCTGGGATATTCGCCGCACCCACTATGACCTGGCAATTGAGTTCGCCAATTATCTGATATGGCTATCGTGGCTTGCGGGTATACCGAGACGCAGCGAGATGAACCTGCCTAAGTTCTGGTGGGTTTGGCCCTGGTCGGGCGTGAAGTGGCGGCGCAGGCACGCGGCGGAGCATTACGCCGATCCGGTTCGCCGACTGGGTATCCCAGTTGAGGAGACGTGGTTGCGGATGGGGCCAAGCGCCAGGGATAAAGCGCGCGCCCAGGCGTGGCTGGACAATTATGAGGTTGCGCCCGGAGAGTTGCTGGTGGGTATACATCCAGGCGGGGAGGGCCTTTGGGGGCGCAAACGCTGGGGAGTGCAAGGTTTTACGCAGGTGGCAGACGGTCTTTCAAAGAAGCTGGGGGCGCGTATCATGTTGATGGGCGGCAAAGAGGATGCGCCGTTAGCCGCCGAAATTGCCGCGAACAGCACTGCCCGCATCATCAACGCAACCGGCCAGACCACGCTAGGGGAGACTGCTGCCCTGGCGGCTCATTGCGCGCTCTTCATAGGCAACGACTCAAGCCCGCTCCATATAGCGGCGGCTTCCGGCGCGCGGGTTGTCGGCATCTACGGCATCACCGACCCACGCAGCTATCACCCATGGATGCCCGGCGGGCAAGAAGGTGTTGACTACGCCGTTGTGCGATCCACATTGTCGTGCGCCTGCGGATTCTCTCTCATAGGCGGTATAACCGTAGCCACGTGGGTGCGGCTTCTCGCCTGCCCTGCTCTCAAGACTATCACACCCGATCAGGTGCTGGACGCCTGTATAAGATTGATTGAAGCAGAATAAAAATGGTCGTCCCGAATATTTATAAGAAACCGCAAAGGCGCAAAGACGCTAAGATCAATTACAGAATCTTAGCGTCTTTGCGCCTTTGCGGTTTCTTGTTCCTAAGTTTGAGTTGCCTCTAAACTGGGGGATGACTCATCTATGTTCGGTTTTGCCGTTTAGCTTTTGACTACCGTATCGCGCACATTCTGCAAATCCTGCTCGGCGTTTGCGATAGTGCCGTTAGGTGTCATTGCCGATGGTGGGGCTGTCGTCACCGCTGGCGGCGTCACCACTGGTGGCGGGGCAGGCGTGGTAATCGTGGTAGCCACGCTGCTGTCAGGTCCCTCGGAAGAAGCATCGCGGAACTCCTTGACGCCCTTGCCTAGCGAACTGAAAACTTGCGGGAGCTTACCAGCTCCAAACAGTATTAGAACAATCACTAATATTACAATTAGTTCGGTTGGGCCCAGACTCATGCGTTTCTCCTTTTGCGTACCGCTAGTCGCGTGTCATAATTATTATACCACCAAGCCACAAGCAAAGAAAGCTTTAGGCCCGGCAAACAACAAACAACCTTGCTTATTTGACACGTTCAGGCTACGAGCCATATAATGGCGGGCAGGCTGGTTAGGCCATGCTAGCGAGAGATTATCTTATTGCACAAAATACTTACTATAGCCCCGACCTCATTCTTCTCCGATTACGGCGCGCACGTTCGCATCCTGGAAGAGATAACCCATCTTCAGCGACGTGGTCACTCCATCATTCTTTGCACCTACCACACTGGTAACGACGTTACGAGCATACCCATACGGCGCTCGATAGACGTGCCCTGGAAACGGGGCGTTATGGTGGGGTCCTCGCGGCATAAGCTCTATTTCGACGTGGCGCTAGGTATGACTGTGCAGCGAGCGGCTGCCCACTTCAAACCCGACATAATACACGCGCACCTGCACGAAGGCGCGCTGCTGGGGTGGACCGTGCGCCAGGCGCGAGATATACCGATGGTCTTTGATTACCAGGGCAGCATGACCGCCGAGATGCTGGACCACCGCTTTATCAAGTCCAACTCACCGTTCCTGAAACCTCTGCAATGGCTCGAAGGGCGCATAGACAGGGCCTCTGACGGGGTGATTACCTCCTCCCGCAACGCAGAAGAAGCCCTGCGCGCGCGGATAGGCGATACTACCGACCGCATATCAACGGTGATTGACGCAGTAAACACCCAGGCTTTCGCGCCGCCCTCTACGCAAATTGAGCAAGGGGCTTGCAGGGCGCTCAAACGCTCCCTGGGCATACGGAACGGCAACAGGATCATAGCCTATTTAGGGTTATTGGCCCCTTACCAGGGCACAGACCTGCTTCTGGAAGCAGCCAGCATAATGATAAACGAATGGCATATGCGCGACGTACAATTCCTCGTGATGGGCTTCCCAGGCGTGGACAGTTACAGAGCGCAGGCCGACAGGCTGGGGCTGAACGGCTACGTCAGCTTTCCAGGTCGCATACCCTACGCCGATGCGCCTCGCTTCCTGGCGTTGGGTGACGTAGCAGTAGCGCCCAAGCTCTCAGCCACCGAAGGCGCAGGCAAAATCGGCGACTACATGGCTATGGCCCTGCCGACAGTAACGTTCGACACGCCTATCAGCCGCGAATATCTGGGGGAACTCGGAGTGTACGCTCAAAGAGGAGATTCAAGGTCGCTGGCGGGGAAATTGCGCGAGGTACTCGATAACCTGGAACATTACCTGAAGGTAGGCCGCCAGCTTCGTGAGCGCTGCATACGCAACTTGTCGTGGAGCGCCGCCATAGACGACATCGAAGCCATATACGAGAGAGCTACCGTGCGTCGTGCGGGTAAACTGCCAACGCCCAAAGAAGCGGCGACCATTGAAACCGAAAATAAAAAGCAAAAATCAAATCGCTACGCCATTTGATTTTTGCTTCCCGATAAAGAAACTCGAGGTTATGAGCGAGCATGCAAAGCCAGATCGCCAGGGGCGCGAGGCGATCCCTATTTACTCTCGCGCACAGGGTAAACTTCCCCTCCCTACTGGCAAGGATTAGAAGTCTGTAGAATTATTGCAAGATTGTAATAGGATGGCTGGCAAATACCTGGCCGATTCATCAGTGGGCCTGCTATAATTTCCGTTAGGGGCTTGAACACCCTCTACGATAAATAATCTCGAAGGGTAGTCTATGTGTTACTGTTGTTTCGGCTACCCTCACAAACCATGCGATGAGGTATGTTTTCCCCGATTAATGTAAACACTATTGTTGGCATAGAAAGTAATCACATGTCTGTCTGAGGCTTTTTGACCGGGCGCTACAGCATACGTGAACGTAAAAAGGAGTATAAGAATGCAGAAGAGAGAGCCAAGAAATTACTTGTGGCTAGGAATAGCAGTGATTGCGTTAGCGCTTGCTGTCGGCTCGTTCGGAGGATACGCCCTTGCGCGTGGGTTGAACGGCGCTCCGGTTGGCGCACGCAGCGTCTCGCCGGGGCAGACCCAAAGCTCCGCGTCTTCCCGACAGGAGGGCCGTCTAGTTGCGCCCCAGGATACCAACACCCCTACCGCGACCAATACGTCAACACCGATACCGTGTCTGGACATCTACGAACCAGACAACACCCCCGCTCAGGCCACGCTGTTCACCATCGGCTCTACTCAAAGCCACGCTTTCTGTGTGCCGGGTGACGAAGACTGGGTGCGCTTCACCGCTACTGCTGGCCTTGTTTATCAGATTGA
>JBBQIC010000107.1:0-11478 GCA_038324555.1 Chloroflexia bacterium | reverse complement strand
AGAACGCCCTGGTAATGACGGTAGACAACGAAAAAGCTGAGACCGCGGCGCGCCTGGCCGACCTCATATCTAACGCTTTCGTGGCGCAGCAAATGGCTAAAACGCAGGAGGTGAGCGCAGGCGGCATTCGCGTGGTCTGGACTATAACCCAGGCGGCTGAAGTGCCCACCCAACCCTACCAACCGCGTCCTCGCCTCTACGGAGCGGCTGCGGCCCTCTTCGGCCTTATCCTGGGCCTGTTGCTGGCAGTCGCGCTGGAATTGCTGGACACCACCCTCAAGACACCATCCGAGGTGGAATCTTATTTGGGGATGAATACGTTGGGATTGATACCGAAGAACCAGGGTGAGGGAGTAGGGTGAGGGAATAGGATAAGAACTATTCCCTCACCCTACTCCCTCACCCTACAGAGGAGAAGCATTTGGCAGAGAAGGATAAGCAGAATAACGGGGTTGGACTTGTGGCTTTTACCAAGCCTAAGTCGGCGGCTGCGGAGGCATACCGCGCCTTGCGTACAAATATACAGTTCGCCAGCCCAGACAAGCCGGTGCATATCGTGCTTGCAACGTCCACCAGCCCGGACGACGGTAAATCAACGACTATCGCAAACCTTGCGATTACATTCGCGTCGTCGGGATCGCCCACCGTGCTCGTGGACGCCGACCTGAGACGCCCGCACCTCCACCAGATGTTCGGCCTATCGAACGATGCAGGGTTGACTACCTGGGTCGGTGAAGTGGCGCGTAAGGAAAACGCCGCCTCGGTGCCTTTGCCGTTGCAGAAGACCCAGGTCCCGAACTTGATGGTGCTGACCAGCGGCCCCATACCCCCCAACCCCGCCGAGATATTGGCATCGCAGCGCATGGCCGAGCTACTCACGCTGCTGAAAAGCCAGGCCGAATACGTGCTCCTGGACGCCCCGCCTATAATCGCAGTGACCGATGCAGCGGTGCTCTCCTCTCGCGTGGACGGTGTGCTGCTCGTCATAAACGCGGGCAAGACCCGCCGCGACCTGGCCCTGAAAGCCCGCGACATGCTCCGCCAGGTAAATGCCAACCTCCTGGGCGTAGTCCTCAACAACGCCAGGGTAGATAAGAGCGCATACGAGTATTACGGTTGAAAGGTTGGAAGGTTGGAAAGTTGCCAGATTTCAACCTTCCAACCTTCCAACCTTCCAACCCATGATAGACATACACACCCACATCATCCCCGACCTTGACGACGGCCCGCCCGACATGGAGACTTCGGTGGGTATGGGTCGCATCGCGGCTGTGGAGGGGATTACCGCCATCATCTCTACTTCGCACAGCAAGGAGTGCTCGGAGGTGGGGTTTGCTGGAATGCGGAGTAGGCTCAACGATGTGTGGGTAGCGTGGGTCGAGGCCGGGTTGGACATCAGGCTCGAGTTGGGCGTGGAGATATTTTTGACGCCCGACACGCCCGCCGACCTGAAATCGGGCGCGCTATGGACGCTGGCGGGAAGTGACTACGTATTGGTCGAGCTACCTTATCAGCCCTGGCCCGCGTATGCCGAGCGCGCTTTGTTCGACCTGCAACTGGCTGGATACATCCCCATACTGGCCCACCCGGAGCGTTACACCGCGATACAGGCCGACCCTAACTTGATGTACGCGCTGGCCGAGCGCGGTATACTGAGCCAGGTTACGGCAGGCGCGCTGTTGAGCGAGCATAATAGCCCTATACGGCGTTGCGCCGAGACGCTCGTCCGCCATAACATGGTACAGTTTCTATCATCTGACGCGCATGGCATCACCGCCCGCAAGCGTATGCCCGTGCTCCAATCCGCCATGAAGGCTGTAGAGGCGCTGGTCGGCCCCGAAATCGCCGCAGCTATGGTCTCAAGCAATCCTTCACACATCCTCTCAAAAAAGTACCTCGCCCCTGAAGCCGAACCGGTAACCTCCCGCAAATGGTCCATTGGCCGCCTTTTTGGAAAGTAGTAGCTAAGAATACCCACGCGGACTAGCCATTATTGCCCATATACTCCCCCGTCTCTATCCCATAAGATTAGCATTGGTATCAAACATATTTTTCGGCGCCTTAGTATCATTATAGGGAGGCAATATTATGTCGTATCGTGCAACTAGAGCGGTCGCTCTGTTGATTGTTTCATTTGTGGCGCTCGCTGCCATATACACGGGAGCAACGTCGGCTGCCCGTCCGGTTACCGCTCCGCAACCACTGACACATTCTACAAACACAATTGGGGCAACCGCCACGCCGATGCCCGTTTGCGCATCGGGGTGGGATACAGTTCTCACTAACAAGGATAATGGTGAAATGAAGGGCATAGCGGCAATCTCTGCCAACGACGTATGGGGTGTGGGCAGCCGTCCCAGCGAATATGGACATAGGGCAGTTACACTGCACTGGGACGGGCTGAATTGGAACAGTGTTGCTACTCCCGACTTCATGTCGGATACTGGGCTTTCAGGTGTAGCAGCCATCTCGCCCAAGGACGTATGGGCGGTGGGTTACAGCAATAATCACCCTCTGATACTGCATTGGGACGGTATAGGATGGGCGATCATGCCTGCTATTACCACAGGGCAACAAGGACCGAGCGTCTGGCAAGGAGGCGCGCTGCTCGGTGTGAGCGCACTTGCAACCGATAATGTATGGGCGGTTGGTTGGCGTCACGACGATGGCATTACACAGCCGTTGGCCGTACATTGGGACGGTATGAGCTGGAGTGCGATCAGCAGCCCAGGTTTGGACCCGGATGCTATGTTCACGGCAGTCAGCGGTCGCAGCAGCGATGATGTGTGGGCCGTTGGCTACTATAGCACCCCTAAACAGACTCTCATAGAGCACTGGAACGGCACGCAGTGGACCGCAATGCCCAGTCCAAACGCAGCAGGTTTCGGCAACAATGAACTGCGTGGAGTGGCGGCTATCGCGGACAACGATGCGTGGGCCGTTGGCAACTATTCCAACCAGGTGACAGGCGCAATGCAGGGCCTCATGCTGCACTGGAACGGCTCCCAGTGGAAGACCATGGCCAGCCCGGCTATGAATGTCCGTGCGCCAAGCTTCCTTTATGGGATAACGGCCCTGTCATCAGATAATGTTTGGGCTGTGGGTGGTATATTGGGCGATTCCGGCCTCGATCTAGCTATGCACTGGGACGGAAGCACATGGGCCACAATGACAACGCCCAAGGTTGTCAATGGTGAACAGTATCTGGTCAGCGTATCAGCCGTCTCGCCCGGCGACGTGTGGGCTGGGGGTTACTACACCGACGGTACGCAGTTTGCCGAGCTAGTCATGCATTACTTTGACCACTGCGCAGTGCCAGGCGCGTTGGCGGGACATGTCACCTGGCAGGGTCCTCCTGCGCAGCCTAATGACCTTCAGCAGTTGCCCATTAACGTCACTCTGAAAATGGGCTCAATCGAGATGAATTATCCCGCGCAAGTTACAGACGCCAACGGTTACTTTGTCATTACGGTAGGTAATCTACCAAATGGCACTTACAACTGGCGCGCTCAAGGCCCCAAATACCTGGCTAAATCCGGCTCCGTCACCTACATGGAGGGGCAGGTTGTCAACCTCGAAATAGGTCTGATGCGGGTTGGGGACTCCAACAACGACAACCGCGTGAACATTGCGGACTTTGATGTTATGAAGAGTAGATTTGGCAAGAGACAAGGAGCTGTAGATTTCGACGCTCGTGCCGATTTTGACCGCAACGATTGGGTGAATGCTGTGGACTTCACCTTACAAAGAAGCAATCTCGGCCTGGATGGAGCGCCACAGATCCCGTAGGGCGGTCCCCCGCGCAAGTTCATAAGGATATGTAGGGGCGCACGGTCGTGCGCCCCTACTGCATTGCGTGCTAGCCAAGAATACCCAGGCGCAACCAACCGCTTTTGCCTATTTCCTGCGCACTTCTGGTCGGTTAGTATTAGGACTGAAATAGATTTATTGCCAGGTCTAGCTTTTACTGCCCCAATATTCTGGAAAAGGATAATTATCATGTTTCACCGCCAGGTTGTGATAGGGCTTTCGATCCTGTTTGTTTTGTTTGCGGCGCTTGCTGCCGTATATGCTAAAGCAGTATCTGCGGCTGTTCCGCTTGTAGGCGCAAGCGTGTCTGCGAACCTTGTTACACCATTGTCTCCTATCGTTACTACCACGCCTGTTTGTGGGTTGGGCTGGAATGGTGATCTGAACAACCCCATTAGTGGTGAGTTGCTCAGTATATCGGCAATCTCTCCTACTGACATGTGGGGTGTAGGCGGCTACCCCAACTCTGTTGGAAACGGGGCATTGTCAATGCACTGGGACGGACAGAGTTGGGGTCTCATCACTACTCCTACCTTTACCTCAACCACAGAGCTTGCGAGCGTAGCAGCTATTTCGACCAATAATGTATGGGCGGTTGGCTACAACGGCAACTATGCACTTGTATTGCATTGGGACGGCACGGCGTGGAGCGCGATGACAGGAACGGCTGCCTTGCAAGGCGGCACCCTACTAGGGATAACCGCCCTTGCGAACAACGACATATGGACTGTTGGCTACCGCGCAGTCAGTAGCACTGCTCAGACTTTGACTATGCACTGGGATGGCACAAACTGGACTGTTATCCCCAGCCCAAACAGCACCTCAGCTCATAATGTCCTCTGGGGCGTCAGTGCCCGTGCGAATAATGACGTATGGACTGTTGGTTTCTACGGCTCAGGTGAGCAGACGCTTATAGAGCATTGGGACGGCACGCAATGGAGCATTGTGCCTAGCCCGAATGTCGCAGGCCCGGGCAATAACGAATTGCGTGGGGTGGCGGCTATTTCCGCCAACGATGCCTGGGCTGTTGGTTATTACTCCTATGCTACAACACGAACAGGGCAGTCGGTTACGTTGCACTGGGACGGCACCCAGTGGAGCGCCATAGCTAATCCAGCTATGGCTACTAGCAGTGCTCTTTTTGGTGTGGAGGCGCTGTCCCCTAACGATATTTGGGCGGTGGGTGGTATATCGGGGAGTTCCGGTTCTTACCTGACAATGCATTGGAATGGTGTCGCCTGGAATATAGCGCCAAGCCCAAGCGCCAGTGGAGGCCAGTATCTCACGAGCATCTCGGCGCTTTCGACCGGGGACATCTGGGCTACGGGTTTGGGCAGATCTGTATTACATTATTACGACCCCTGCGTGCCCACCCACCTGCTGACCAGCCACGCCACCTGGCAAGGCCCTCCCGCGCAACCTGATACCCTCCAACAATTGCCCATCACCCTCACCCTCAAATCGGGCACAACTGAAATGGATTACCCTGCGCGATTTACCGATCCGAGCGGTTTCTTCACAGTAAACGTCGGCAGCCTGCCCAACGGCACTTATAACTGGCGAGCCAAAGGTTCCAAATACCTGGCTAACTCCGGACAAGTTTACATAACAGGAACAGAAAATATCAGCATAATTATGGGCCTGATGCGCGCCGGAGACTGCAACGACGACAATGCTGTCACAGTCCTTGACTTCAACATCGAGAAACTGACTTTCGGGACAGGACAGGGAGAGTCGGGCTACGACCCACGCGCCGACTTCGACGGCAACAATCGCGTGACAGTGCTTGACTTCAATCTGCAAAAGGTCAATTTCGGCCAGGGTGGAGCGCCACCCATTGGACCGGGTCGTCCCTGAACTTTCAAAACACAACCCAACTCGCCGTGCGGATTGGGTTCTGTTTTTATTACTTCGCTGGTCGGACGCTTAACTCGTATGTCGGGTGCTGAATGTTATGGAGAGTAAGGCCCGCTATCACCAGCGTGGCCTTGTTGTACGGACCACCTGGGCCAATACCGTCTATGTCGAAGCTGGCTTCTCCTGATGGAGATACTTCTACCGGGCGGACGTCAACCCCATCGTTCTTGAAGCGCACGACGGCCAGGTAGTAGCTCTGGGGCACTTTGTTGTCTACGCGAACAAAGCCGTCGCCTTGCCAACCCGTGTCGCCCTCAGCGTCGTCCTTGTAGCCTAGTTCGGGGATCGAGACATCGTCAACCGCCAGACCCTGCACGTTGTAGCCATCGTCGGTTATGTACTCGAAGCGCAGCATCACCTTCTTGCCCCCGTATGGACTCAAGTCGAACCTCTCATGTACCCAGCCGTTTGCGTCTGCACCTTGTTTGTCTTTGCTCTTGCCTGTGTAGGCGTTGCCGTAATTGGTGCCGTTGGGGTTGGTGTCCGAGGTGTACTGGCCCTTGAGCGTGTCCCAACTGGTCCCGCCGTCGGTGGAGGCTTCGGCGTAGGCGTAGTCGAAGTCCTGCTCAATATCGAACCACAGGTAGCAATCGAGCGTGGCCGATGATAGTCCACTCAGGTCGAAGCTGCGGGTCATCGTGCTGTCCGCCAGGTCGCCCCGGTTGCTCCACCAGAGGGCCGATCCGCTATGGGCGGGCGACGGTATCAAAGATATATCCTTCTGCCCTGAGAAGTCAACGTGCAGCTTGCCCGTGCCGTCCTTCGGGGCCGCCAACTGCACATAGCTTGCGCCGAACTGCGACACCTGCCCGCTATGTCCGTTCGGGTAACTGTCGAACGTCACCTCCGGTGTAACCCTCACCTCAAGCTTGGGGTAACTGTATTCAGCATCCGCGCCAGGCTGCCCGTCCAGCAGGTTCGCCAGGGTCCACTTCTTGACCACATCTACGAAGCGGTCGCTATAGCCTGCGCCTGTCAACGCAGTGTCAATCGCCGCCATGTCGGGCTGAGGGGCCGCTATAACCCCGTGTATTATCTTGTCACCTCCGTAATGGGACGTCAGGTAATCGAGGAACAGATAAGCCGCCCCGTAGTTGGGTCGCGCCTGGCTTGGGTTTGGCTCCCAGGCGTTGAGCTGCACGTTGGGTGCGCGCATGAACGACTCGTCCACGCCGAGCACGTCGTAGCCGTTGATGGCGGCAGCGAGCACCGAGCAGCCTTCGTTGAGCCATATGTCCTGGTTCGGGTGCTCGTGCCAGTGGATCATGTGCTGGAACTCGTGCGCCAGCGTGCCCTCCAGACCCTCCCAACCTGAGCCGGTGCTGATGTAAATCATCTCGCGCTCGTTGCTGAACGGGTTGACTGCGCGGGTATATTCGTCTGCCGCCGAGAAGGAGCCGCCCGCGCCGCGCAAGGGCGCGAAGAGCACGGTGATGCGCGGATCGTTGTCCACGCCCGGCGTCCATTCAGAGCCGAACACCGACCTGTCGGTCGGGTATATGTGCTTCTCGAACGTATCTGACAGGTTGGAGAGCGCCACCATGTTCACAGATTCGCGGTCCTGGGCGTACCAATAAGCGTGCTCGGTTACCCGTTTGACGGTGGCGGTTATCGTGTAGTAGTTGCGGTTCTGTATGTCGCTGATGTTGAAAACGTCTTTGTGGCCCACCGGGTAGTTGCCGGGTGGGCGGTCCGTCGTGTGGGCGAGATTGCCCACGCCTTTCAGTTTCAACCGCGCAGTGAGCGAATACGGGTCGCGCGCCGGCACAATCGTATCATTTAGCGCTTGCAATGAGCGCAAGGCTGCTGGGAGAGGCGTGGGGGTGATGCTAACCGCCGCAACTGCTGTATTCGACAAAGCTATAGCGAGCGTGGGAGCCGCCTTAGCGGTAGGTGGCTGCGGCCCGCCAAGCCCCTGCCCTCGTTGTGGCGTTTGGGTTACAGCGAGCGCGACTACAGTCGGAGATGAAGATGGAGCAGATTTCTCTGGCTGCACGCGACCATAGTTGAGGGCAAGCAGGCCAACGCCGCCCGCGACGATTAGGAGCAAGACAAACGCCGCCAAAAGCCGCGTGCGGTCAGGCTTCTGGTTGCTATCTTGTGGTTCCCAGGGTGTAAAGGACATAGTCTCCTAACGCAACGCACGCAATATCGAGGGCTTTACTAATATAAACGTGGAATGGGTCTTGGGGTTCATTTGTATAAAGCTATTATGAGGTAAAGTAGGCGGGAAATGCAAGATAAGTCCACGTTGTTAATGTTCAGATTAGGTGTAGAGGAATACCCGTAGGGGCAGGCCCCCGTGCCTGCCCTGTTCGCGCACCCGGATGTTGTTGGTAAGGAGAGAGGGCAGGCACGGGGGCCTGCCCATAGACGCGAACTTAAGGCAGAATTGAGCGTAAAATGAGAGACAAGAAGTGCCAACCGTAGGGGCGCTGCTTGCCGCGCCCTGTATGAATGGGACACACCTCCCATCGCCTACTCATTGCCTACCCTACCAGGGCGCGGCAAGCAGCGCCCCTACGCACATTTTGGCTCTTAAGTTCGCGCCTATGGGGGCCTGCCCCTACGACTACACCCTAAATCTGAACACTTACTCCACGTTCTACTTCTCTTTGGCGAAACCAAATGTAAACGTCTTGCCACTCTCGGAACCCGCATCAACACTTTCAGGTGTTGTGGGCTTATAACTTTCTGGCGGTTCAGCATAGACTACAAAGTTGGTATTCCGATTGCAGGATACGAAAAACGCTATGCTGGCACTTCCAGCGCTATCACTGACTGCCTCGCCACCGTATCCACCATTGCCATGTACATAAAACTTTACACCGGATAATGGCGGTTCACCACTGTCCCACCTAGTATTTGCATTCTCATCGACAAATGCTTGTGTTTTGCCATTCCAACTGCAATCAGCGCTACAGCCGCTCGAAATGGCTGGTAGAACGGCGAATAATAAGAGAACACTCCAAGTATACGTTTTATGAGCAATTCCTTTCCTAAGTGTTTTCGATTCCATAGGACAATTTGCTTGCTGGTTAGCTCATGCCTTCTGTACATTGAATTCATGAGGTAAGTTTACTAGCTGTTCGACTTTGCACATACACCATAGTGTTTCTTTGCGTCTTTGCGTCTGATATGAAAATAGGGATCAGGGATCAGGGCGGGTAGGGGCGCACGGCCGTGCGCCCCTACGGGTTTGCCCTTTTCATCCACGGGTGGTGTGCCCACGCTCATAGTTACTTTGCGGTTTCTTAGTTCGTCACCAAGATCAAAGAAGCCCCTGAAGTTGATCGGCGGCGTTGCGGGCGGCGCGGACGTTTTCTTCCGGGCAATCCGTCGGGATGGAGCAGGCGGGGCCTAATATCCACCGACGGCCTCCGGTCTGCTCGCGGGCCAACCTCGCTTCGGCAGTGATTTGCGCTGGGGTCGCCTGGCGCAGCGTCTCGTTCTTGTAACCGCCTATTACCGTCTTGCTGGTGTTGAGTTGCACGTCGCGCAGTGTTGGGTTGCCTGGCGAGCCGACTGCCCAGTTGATGGCCTGCACCGGATAGTCGGCCAGGCAATAGAGCAGGTTGTTGTCCTTGCAGACGTGCAGCACATTGAAGGGCGCGCCCTGCACTGCCTCCAACACGCGCAAGTCATAGGGCCGCCCCCACTCCTCCCATTGCTCTTCGTTGAGGCGGTCTCGGCTGGCCCAATCAGTTGTGGCGAAGAAGATGCCGCTGGCCCCCGTCTTGACACACTCGCGGGCGAAGTTAGCAAACGTCTCGGTGATAACCTCTAAAGCGTCTTTTAGAGCCTGGGGGTTGTTTTGCATGTCGGCCAATATCTGCTGGTCGTCGGCGACCATATCGGCGGCTATCGAAAGGGGATTGAAGACGGTTTCTATGAAATAGGTCTCCCCGCCCAGCGCCTCGCATATGCGCTCTAAAGCCTCTAGCTGCTCGTCCAGCACGCCCTCAGAGGTAGAGAGCGGTTTGAGATTGCCCCAATCGGCGGCGCTCTTGATGGGATACTCGATCACCTTCGGGTGGTCGTCCGGCCCGCCCTTGCCGTAATCGGTCTTCACGCCCCAGCCTTCGACGTGGTAGGAAGCGCGAGGGTTGACTTTCATCCAGTCCCAGTCGTACTTCTTGTGGAAAGCCAGCATAGCGCCCGCCAGGTCTTCGGCTGTGCTCTCGCGCTCGTAAAAATGCCGCCAGAGCGACACGGGAGGCCGGTCTACGGGTTGGTTATGCAAAGCAGCTTCAATACGTTGCAGCTTAGTCATTTTATGTAGAACAGTAGGGTCCAATTGTGGTGTCATAGCTAAGATTCCTTTCGCAGTCAATAGCGTATTATATCATGGATAGGGCTTACGCAGAGACGATGGACGATGGACGATGGACGATAGACGATGTCTATTTTGCGTAAGTCCTGATGGAGCTATGGTATCGCACGAGTTGTACCATTGTTGGACGATGGACGATGGACGATAGACGATAGTAGCTGCCGTCTATCGTCTATCGTCTATCGTCCATCGTCCATCGCCTATCGTCCATCGTCCGGAAAGTTGCGCCTCCCCATCCCACGTTGTACAATCTGCATAACTCGCCATATGCAGGTGCTAGAAGGAGAAGGACCAACTGACCCTTGTCATTCTGAGCCGCAGCGAAGAATCACTGCGAGGGCGTAAGCGTTAGGGATAGCTGTACCAATCCCAGGAGGGTTGGTAAGGGGGGTGATTCTTCGCTGCGGCTCAGAATGACAAGGGTCAGTTGGTTTGTTGCTCTTATAGCTTTGCTTTCGACCTTGCTGCAACCCTACTACCCAATTGCGTGGGGTGAACGCACAATTACGTGTCCCGACAGGGAGAGGTTGTCGCTCCTTTGGATTTGTTTTCTGTCATATTGCTGGCCGGTGCGCTGGCGCTGGGTCCTACGCTCCTTTATGCGTTGCTGTTGTGGTGGTTGGACCGCTACGAGAAGGAGCCTCTACCTCTGTTGCTGGCAGCTTTCGTATGGGGCGCGGCGCCTGCTATAGTGTTGGCCCTCCTGCTTGAGTTCGGCCTGGGCATCCCGATGCGGCAATTGATAGTAACTAACGAGACGCGCACAATTACCGAAATTGGCCTCGTGGCTCCCATCGTGGAAGAAGCCGTGAAGGCCGTAATCCTCGTCGTGCTATTCGTGTTCTCATGGCGCGAGTTTGACGACGTGCTCGATGGCATCATATACGGCGCAATGGTGGGGCTAGGCTTCGCGTTCGTTGAGAATGTGCTATATCTCACCGGCTCTGCTTATGATAACGTACCGGCGGGAGGCCAGCCCAATGTGAGCGGTATAATACAGTTGTGGCTGCTCAGGGCGGGACTCTTTGGGTTGAACCACAGCATGTTCACCGCCTTTACGGGTGCGGCGCTTGGTCTTGCACGTTCCTTGAAACTACGCTGGCAGCGCGGGTTTGTGGCCTCTCTCGGCCTGGGCGCTGCCATGATATTCCACGCCCTGCACAACGGGCTTACCACCGCAGCGGGCCTCGTCTCTGGTAATACGCGCTACGCGGGGCTGGCGTTGGGCGCTTGCCTGGGCGTGCTCATCAGCGATTGGGGTGGGCTATTGCTGATACTGGTGGTGGCTGTCGCCTCTAGTGTGCATGAAGCGCAGATTATTCGGCATACGCTACTGGAAGAAGTAGCGCTAGGACGCTTCACTCCCGATGAGTACGAAACTCTCTCTTCAGGCCGAATGCGCTGGAGTGCGCGCCGGA
>JBBQIC010000106.1:0-11491 GCA_038324555.1 Chloroflexia bacterium | reverse complement strand
CGTGAAACGTGATTACCGTATTTCACGTTTCACGTTTCACTCCAAGGTACCTAATACATGGTCACAAAACGCAATTCGTCCTCCACAAAGCCTGAAGGAAAGCAGACGGGCCGCGCTGAACACGGCGCGTCCGAGCCTGCGGGCCTTCGGCTGAACGTGGACGGCGCGGATATACCGGATATAGTGATCAAGAGGCTTCCTATCTACGTGCGGAGCCTGCAATACCTGGCGCTCGAAGGCGTCGAAACGGTCTCGTCTGGCGACCTGGGAGCGCGGTTGGGGGCCAGCGCCGCCCAGATACGGCGCGACCTCTCTTATTTCGGCGAGTTCGGCAAGCAAGGCAAGGGCTATAATGTAGACTATTTGTTAGAGCAGATCAGCTCTATACTGCGCCTGGACCGCGAGTGGCCTATGGTCCTGGTCGGCCTAGGGCATCTGGGGCGCGCCTTGCTGCACTACGAGAATCTGAGCCAACAGGGGTTCCAAATCCAGGCTCTTTTCGACCACAACCCCGTGAAAATAGGCCAAAAGATAGGCGATCTGCCGATTCACGGCATGGACGACCTGGGTAATATCCTGAAAGCGCGCAACATCAAAATGGCGATAGTGGCCGTGCCCGCCAGGGGCGCGCAAGAAGCCGTTGATGCGCTTGTCGCCGCTGGGGTGCGCGCTATCCTCAACTATGCCCCAATAATCGTCCATGTGCCTCACTACGTGCGAATACGCCACATTGACCCCGTGGTCGCCCTGCAAAGCATGACCTACTACGTCAACGACAGCGACCCTGACGTGGTCCCCCCCCGCAACGGCGGCTCAGGCGAGCGCGTGCGGTTGGGTTGGCTGGACTGAGCACGGCCGTGCGAACTCTGTCAACGGTCTGAACGCAGTAAAATACGCTTAACAATACTGCAAATTACATATTGCCTTCATTTATAGCAAATGGTAGTATTGCTTACTGGCTCCTTACCTTACCCGATAACCTATTATCCTATGATCCACAGCTGATAGTGAGAAAGGGAACAATAATGCGAACTCCCTTGAGATATTCTGAATGGGAACCCCTGCGGATTGCTAGAATGAGGCAGTTGCGGCCTTTTGTTGTGTTTCTGTTAATAGCTACGTGTGTACTATCCTTTGGCTCTCCAGTCAGGAAGGCCGAGGCACACAACAGAACGGTTCCTGCTGCACCGTATTACACGCGCAGTTACTATGTGCAAACCAAAAGCACTTCCTACTTCTACCAAAAGGGAGTATCAGATATCCAGGATTATCAAGGGCGTGGGTTGGGCAATGTTATACTCATATTCGCTTTTGGGCGGCCAATGATTACGGGTAACCAGCCAGGTACACGAATGTACAACGGTCAGTTCGCTTCTACAAGTGAGATACACGATGCGATAATGGAGTATGGGAGAGGTCTTGTGAATGGCACAAGTAACCTCTATACTACAGTTAACCTTGTAATCGGTACATCGAATGATCAGTTAGTTAGCAATACAGGGGCTCTATCACATGGAGTGGCTTGGGGGCAACTTATGACCCGACTCGATACCGATTTTTATACTAGGGGTTGGACCAGTCGTCTCTCGATTGTCGGCGGTTCAGATATAGAAATTGGATTTAGCGCACCTGGTCCGGCGCGTTCTTGGTTGGATGGTTACCATGCTGGCACTTCAAGAGTATACTATGATTTTGGTGACGCGGCAGGTTGTTATCCTGCTCAACCGGGCTTGAGCGATCCTACTATGTGCGATAACAACTGGACCCGAGACCAAGTATGGTATAAGGCCTTCGGCTCCCCCCTAGGCATTCCAATACCGCAGATCTACTTTACAAGGAATAATATATGGCCCAGGATTGCAGGTATTTGGCAGAAGTTGAGCCTATATTCTTATCTCACATATAACTACAATATGCGCTTCCGCGGAACTACAACCGAGCACCAAGCTTGTATTGACGTTGGACGGCCTGATGAATGCTACCACAATTACAATCACACAAATGGGGAATTCACAAATACCCCAGGCGAAGCTTGGACTCAGTTGCAGGACAAAGTTTATAACAATGATCCAGCCTATCATGGTTCGCAGCAGCCCCCATCAACATGTACCAGCCCGCCGGGTTGTCATAGGACGGACTGGAATCTGAGGTATTGGGCTACTGATTTTACATGGTCCTTCCACCAATAAGAGTAGAGTGCGCGGGAAAATATAGGCGATGGAGAGGATAAAGTCTATGAAATTGCGCTTGTTGTCAAGGCGGGCACGCTGGTTCACCGCAGGTCTGGCCTGTGCAGTGGGTATACTTATTCTAGTGCTGCTGAACACGGTTCATGTACACAGTGACGACCCTGAGGAGGCACCCGACTCCTATTTCACTGGTACTGCTCCGTATCGTACAGACCAGCAGACCGCAAATAATAATTTAGCTACAAAGGTAGCCGTAGACACAAATGAGGCGCAACGAATGCAAGAGGGTCAGGCTAGGATCACTATAACCCCCGATTCATTAGGACCACCACCTGAGACTTCACCTGAACCACTACCCACTGGGATTCTCCCTGATCCGCTTCCTATGCCTGCTGGTTGGTCGTCTCTGTACAAGATTAGCAATACGTGGCAAAACGTAATTAACGGCATTCGTATGGTTGCCTATGCAGGGCTAAAGTATGATGCCGATATTCGTTCCCAGAAAGATACCACGTCGGAAACTGCTTCACAAGCCGCGCAAGGCGTACTGATTATCATGACCTTCCCTTCCAATGGTAATCTGACTAGTGATGAACATCTAACTCCGGCTCGCACTGGTGCATTACGTCTTGTAACAGCAAATGGCACCCAACTCACTCTAGAATCGACCACGATTTCTGCCAGGTATGTGTTCGATGTACAAAATCATAACTGGCTAGGCGAACCAATCCCAATTCCTAGGAGTCATTATTGCCAACCAGTTACAGAGACAATAACCAGTTCGCCTCCAATTTCCACGACAAGTTACTACGTCTATAAGACTGGAGCTACAGAAGATGGGCTCTTCTTTAATGATGGGCTAGTACAAGGACGACGATCTGCGACTGCTGGTCCCCATTCTGGGATAGTTATCCTTGATTTTGGGCAACCATGGATGACGGTGACAGGGGGGACTTCTAGTTTCGGTATTCTCCTACCTGTGACCAATAAGTGGGCTCCCATTGGTGAGATTGAACGAGCTGTACAGTTCTTTGCCGATGGATTCTATAAAGGCTCGAATGAGACCCCATCATCCGATCCAGCACAATTAATCTTGCTCATTGGGTTAAGCAATTACGGTCTCGATTATAAGGAGACCCCGCCCATTGACTTGGCTCTGCATGGGAAGAGATGGGGTGAGATGGTAAAGCGATTGGGTGACTATACTAGTGTCTACAAGAATATAGTCATCGATGCGGGCATTGATATAGAGTTTCCCTGGAATACGGCGAAGCTGACACGCAATTGGGCAGATGGTTATAGTTCTGCCGTAGCATCAACGGGTCACTACTATTATAACTTTGGCAGTTGCACTGATTGTTTTCCTTTGAACGAGGAGCATCGGGATCCAAACACCAATCCACCCTATTTACGCGCAGGGCAGCCTGACCAGTCCTGGCACCTGGAAGACATCCAATATATATCTAGTAAAGGTTTAGCTCGCCCACTCCCACAAACCTTGTACCCGGTTCGACCTACGAGCAATCAACAGGCTCCGCAAATTGCCCAAGCTTGTCAGTGGGAGAACTTAAGCCGTTGGATGCGTGACTTCTACGGAGTACCCATACGCTTTGCGGGAATTGCTTCTGGCTGGCAAACATCCGGAGATCCAACATACACTCTTACTGCCGAAGCTGCCTGGAAACAATTCAATGCGGCACTCAGAAGTAATCCTGATTTTGTGGACAGTAGCACAGATCTTGTGCGAGCGGTACCTATAGACGACCTAAAGTTAACTGACTTCACTACTAAAGGTCATGCGCCTAGTCCCTAACAACGAAAGCGAGGACAGAATTGATGAACGCCAAGCGCGCACAATATACACTTTTACTCCTGCTAATCCTGATTAGTGCGATAGTGCTGCTCTCTAATCAAGTCTCAGTTAGCAAGCAAATCCTTAGTGTCTCAGCTTTTGCGACGCAAATCCCAGCGTCAGCTACCCTCCCTGCCCCCAATCCAGGGAGTCCCACCCCATATACATATAATACTCCTACTCCGTTGTTTGACCTCCCCGCGCCGGATTTCGTGGAAGCAAGTGCTAAAATCGCAGGTACCGCTACTAGAGCAACTCAGCTCACCGCCGTGCCAACTTGGCCCCCCAACGTTCAGCGTCCTCACCCAACTTTAGCTCCATCAACTCCTTATCTCCCGATTGCAACAAGCGTTGCGGGCCAAGGTGTGATCATAAATAGCGGCTTTGGTGATTTACCTGGCGGTCTCGGTATATTCACGGATGAATGGCAAATGGAGCTTGGCAGCCAGATTATCCGCGTTTATGCAGGTTCCGAAGCCGAGCCTTCCCGCATGGATCAGGGTCTGCTCGTGGTGCAGGTGGAGAATCGTGACAACAATAGCCGGAGCACCCCTGAACTTTATCGAACATCGGGTAGAGATGGGGCAGTGGAGATTGTGGGTGCAACCGGTGTGGTTCTCTCTCTCAGGTCAGATAATGGGACAGTTTCTTACTTTGATGTTGCCAATCGGCTATGGATACCCACGATACCTGTGCCGTAGGTGGGATGCTGTATGGATCCGGGTACTTAGGCTATATCCTGCCAACTTTATGACACTTCTATAATCTTCTCTTGTGTATCCATACTGGGCGGTGGTATAATCAGCCAAGGTGGTCATTGCGCCACCTGTGGCGCGAACAACGGGGTTCGGCGTCGGGTTCCTAACCAGTAAGGAGATGACTAAGATGGATAAGCAACTGCCCCTACTTTGCTACTTTGAAGGTGGGGTCGTGCCGCTCAACGAGGCAAAAGTCGGCATCCTGACGCACGCTTTGAGCTACGGCACCGCCTGCTTTGAAGGCATCAGGGGTTATTACAACGAAAAACACGGCCAACTTTACCTCTTCCGCGCCCGCGAACATTACGAGAGGTTGCACGAGTCTTCGCGGGTGTTGATAATGAACCTCAAGTTTTCGCCCGACGAATTAGTCGAGATGACCTGTGATTTGCTCAGGCGTAGCGGCATCTACGAAGACGCTTACTCTCGTCCCTCCATGTACAAGGCCTCAGAAGTAATAGGGGTGAGGCTGCACGATTTGAAGGACGAACTGTACATTACAGTGCAACCCTTCGGAAATTATATTGACATAGATCGCCCCCTGAACGTGGGCGTATCATCCTGGAAGCGCATAGACGACAATGCGATGCCCGCCCGCGCCAAGATTACGGGCGCATACGTAAACTCGGCCTTCGCCAAGTCGGAAGCCCTGCTGAACGGCTACGATGAGGCGATAATGCTTGATAACAGCGGCCACGTCTCCGAAGGCTCGGCTGAGAACCTGTTCATGCTCAGGAACGGTGTCATGCACACACCGTCCGTCACCGAAAACATCCTGGAAGGCATCACTCGCCTGACTATCATGACCCTGCTGCGCGAAGAGCTTGGTATACCGGTCGTCGAGCGCACGATAGACCGCACAGAGCTTTACGTGTGCGACGAGCTACTTTTGTGCGGCACGGGAGCGCAGATAGCCCCCGTCGGCTCGGTGGACCACCGCCCCGTCGGTAACGGCGGCGTGGGGGAAGTCGCGCGCAGGCTACAGTCAATCTACTTCGACGTAGTGCGCGGCAACGTCCCCAAGTACATGCACTGGTGTACCCCCGTGCATACCGAAGTGCGCCGCCCCGCCAAGGCCGAGCACGCGGTCGCAGTAGCTTCCAAGTAACTAAGATTGCTAATGGGAACAAACCAAAATCCTGGCGGGATTTTGGTTTGTTCCCATTAGCAATCATTTATTATGAACGCCTGGCGACCACAACCTTCCCCTGACCGTTTTATATTACCGGCCGCTGTCTTGCTGTGTGCGTTGGCGCTTGCATGGCTGGCGAGTCGCTTGCTTGATCGTGTCGCGGGGGTCCAACTGGACGTGGGTGTATTCTTATTGGGGCTAGAATTCTTCCTGGTGCTGCTGCTGGCGTGTATGCTCCTGTATTTGAGTTGGTCTGCGTTCAGCATACGCTATCTGCTTGACGACAAGCAGCTTGTGATAAGGCGCGGTGGCACGCGGTATGAAGTGCCTCTCGAGAGCATAACCGACGTATACGCGCCGGGCGATGCGGTGAACGGCAAGGGCGTGACGATTCGCTGGCGAGGTTTGCCGCCCTTTATACCGGGGTACGTGGTAGGTTCCGGCGAAAGTGAACAGTTAGGCAAGGTAGTATGCGCCGCCACGACCTCTATTCGCCATCAGGTATTCGTGCGTACGTCGAGCCTGGCGTTTGGGCTATCTCCTAGTGACCCCACCGGGTTCATCGAGCAGTTGGAGAAGGCGCGCAAGGCGGTGTCGGGTTTGCTCGAAAGCGAAGAATCGGCTCTCTCCATTGCGTTATCGGGGCTGAACGAATGGAGTGCGCGTCTCTGGTCTGACCGACTGGCGCGGAGGCTGCTGATAGTGGGGCTGGTGTTGAACGTGCTCTTCTTCGGCTATCTTAGCCTGGTGTATAAAGACTTACCTGCGCGCCTTCCTCTACACTGGAACGCTCAGGCGCAGATAGACAGGATCGGCGACCCGACCGAATTATTACGTCTGCCCATGTTCGCCGCCGGAGCGTGGCTATTCAGCGTCGTCGCCGCCGCGTGGGCGCTACGCAAAGAGCGTGCTGTGAGCCTGTTTTTGCTGGGAGGCGCGGTGGCGGTCCAGGTGGTGTTCTGGGCGGGGGCGCTGTCTATCGTTCTGCGAACGGTGGGATGAACGGACGATGGACGATGGACAACTTCTATCGTCTATATGGTCTTCGGCTGTAGTACAATCTAACACCCAGGCTCGATTGACGGCTGTGCCTTTATTGATTATGATTTATGTATGAATAATATATGGTCGTCACAGTTTCCGGTAGCTTCGCCATCGAAAACGCTCGATAGGCAATACCTATTGAGCATGAGTTTGCCTCTTTAAAGTGGAAAGTGCCTAACGTTTATCAAGAGGGCGGGCTGCGATTCTACTTTTATAGTAACGAAAGCAATGAGCCTCCACACATTCACGTCACTGATGAGGAGAATGTAGCGAAATTCTGGCTAAACTTGCCGAATGATGCGGTCGCTCTGGCGTACAACAAGGGGTTTTCGCCAAGTGAAATGAGAAGGATCAGGAACATTCTAAATAGGCGCAGTGGTATGATAAGGAGAACATACAATGAACTTCACAAACGGTAGCCAGCATGAACAGGCTCCACAAGCAGCGTCAATTGATTTCAATGCCGACCACATGTACGTTCACCTCACAGATGGACGCACCATCGTCGTGCCTGTCACAGCCTACAAGCGCCTACAAGAAGCCACCCCCCAGCAGCGACTAGGCTTCAGAATATTTGGGCGGGGCGAAGGTATTCGCTGGGACGAAATTGACGAGGATCTGTCAGTATCTGGGTTGCTTCGGGACTTCGGCGCCAAGTATGGGGAACATTCGCCGACTGAGAAGAGCCCTGTGTAAGTTCTCGCTATACATCACGTAGCATAATTACCTCTGTCGTATCTCAATTCTAGTTCTCAGGTCTGATTGACGCTTGCTCGCCTATTGGTTATAATCTCTTTACAAACAATTAGGATGCGGCATTGAGCCGGAGTAGTAGGCATGCGGGTCCTACAGCGAGCAGGGAGTGGTGTAAGCTCTGCACAGGTCCAGTCCGCAGGCCGAACTCGCCGGGGAGCTGCGCGGTAAGCCAGGGTAGTCAATAGTAGTGGACTGGTTAGCCGTCGCCGGGTTTCGCCCGTTACAGCGTTTCTGAGTGGACGCCTTGCGAGGCGTCAATTGGGGTGGTACCGCGGAAGCACAGCGTCTTTCGTCCCTGTGGGGGCGACAGGCGTTTTTTATTGCCCGCGAAAGGTAGAGGTAGACATCAAAATGGATAAGACACCTGAAGAACAATCAATATCGCCGACCGACGAAGGCCAACCAACGTTGCCGCTAGATTTGCCCGTCAAAGCCCAGATTCCAGGCGAGACCGCCGCCGAGCTAAACTGCCCGAAATGCACCGGGCCGATGATAAAGTGCCAGGTGGGACATGTAGCCATCTATGGTTGGTGGCTGGAGCGGGAGGTGCGCCACGCCGGTGCGCTTGGCCCACCGCGTACTGTCTCCTCCGAAGTCGCGGCCAGGGTATGTATACGCTGCGGTTACACCGAGCTATACGCGATAGAGCCGAGGGCGCTGTTGTTGGGGAACGACCCGAATTGAGTTACAAGTTGGAAGGTTGGAAGGTTGGAAGGTTACTAACAACCTTCCAACCTGCAACCACAAAAGGAGGTACAAATGTACGAGCGATATAACCCGCAGGCAATTGAGTCTAAATGGCAGAAGAGTTGGCTGGAATCAAAGATGTACTTCGTGGAGCCGGAGGCGGACAAGCCCAAGTTCTATACGTTGGTGATGTTCCCTTACCCTTCGGGCGACCTGCACATGGGGCATATGCGCAACTACGCTATTGGCGATCTGGTTGCGCGCTACCGGACGATGCAGGGCTACAACGTGATGAACCCGATGGGCTGGGACGCTTTTGGGCTGCCAGCCGAGAACGCTGCCATCAAGGACGGTATCCACCCTGCGATACGCACACTGGACAATATCGAGCGCATGAAGGGGCAGTTCTACAAGATGGGCATCGTCTACGATTGGGACCGCGAGGTGGCGTCGTGCCTGCCGGACTACTATCGCTGGACGCAGTGGATATTTCTGCTGATGTACGAGCGCGGCCTGGCTTACCGCAAGAAAGCTGCCGTCAACTGGTGCCCCAACGACAAGACGGTGCTGGCTAACGAGCAGGTAGTGGACGGCCATTGCGAACGATGCGGAGCCGAAGTCATCAAGAAAGACCTGGTGCAGTGGTTCTTCCGTATAACAGAATACGCCGACCGGCTGGTGGACGACCTGGACATGCTGGAAGGCTGGCCGGAGCGCGTTCGCACGATGCAGCGCAACTGGATCGGACGCTCTACGGGCGCGGAGATAGATTTCCCCGTAGTAGGGAATAGGGAGGATGATCCCGTAGGGGCGCACGGCCGTGCGCCCCTACCTACCTCACCTACGATAAGGGTCTACACCACGCGCCCCGACACCATCTTTGGCGCTACCTTCATGGTGCTGGCCCCTGAGCATCCGGTGGTAGAAGTGATAACCACCCCGGAGCAGCGCGAGGCCGTGCAGCAATACGTGCAGCAGGCCCGTAAGGAGACCGAAATCGAGCGTCTATCCTCCGACAAGGAGAAGACTGGTGTGTTCACGGGCGCGTATGCCGTCAACCCCATGACCAATGCGGCGATACCCATCTGGATAGCCGACTACGTGCTGGTGACTTACGGCACAGGGGCTATCATGGCGGTGCCCGGCAGCGACGAGCGCGACTACGAGTTCGCGGTCAAGTACAACCTGCCGATAGTCAACGTTATTGCTCCCGACGATGGACGATGGACGATGGACGATAGCAACCATCGTCCATCGTCCATCGTCCATCGTCCGCCCACTGAAGGCGCGCCTGTGCCCATGTACGCTGGGCCGGGCCTTATGGTCAATTCAGGCCCTCTGAACGGCGTGCCAACCACAGAGAGCAAGAACGCAGCTATCGCGCTGATCGAAGCCGAGGGGAAGGGCAAGGCGACCACCAACTATCGGCTGCGCGACTGGCTGATTTCGCGCCAGAGATATTGGGGCGCGCCTATCCCCATCGTCTACTGCCCTACGTGCGGCGAAGTCCCCGTGCCCACCGAGCAACTGCCGGTAGTACTGCCTACAGACGTAGAGTTCAGGCCGGGAGGCGAGTCGCCACTGGCGCATGTAGAGAGCTTCGTGAACACCATCTGCCCGACGTGCGGCGGCCCCGCCAGACGCGAGACCGACACAATGGACACGTTCGTCGACTCGTCGTGGTACTTCCTGCGCTTCTGCGACCCGCACAACGACAAAGCGCCCTTCAGCCGTGAACTGGCGGACCACTGGATGCCCGTTGACCAGTACACGGGCGGCGTGGAGCACGCTATCCTGCACCTGATGTATGCGCGGTTCTTCACGAAGGTGCTGGCCGATGCGGGCATGGTGGGTGCGCAGGAGCCGTTCATAAAGCTGTTCACGCAGGGTATGATCACCAAAGACGGGGCTAAGATGTCCAAGAGCAAGGGCAATGTGGTCCCCGTTGACGACATGGTGGAGAAGTACGGCGCGGACACCGGCAGGCTATTCGTCCTGTTCATGGGCCCGCCAGACGAAGACGCCGAGTGGTCGGACGAGGGTGCGGCGGGCATGTTCCGCTTCCTGAACCGCGTATGGAGGCTGTTCGAGGGTAACGTCACGCTGAGTTCGCCCAACGGCGCGGGCCGCGACACAGCCGACTATTCGCAGTCGGACCGCGACCTGCTGCGCAAGGTGCATGTGACTATAAAGAGGGTCACGAACGACATCGAGCGGTTCCATTTCAACACGTCGGTGAGCGCGATTATGGAGATGACCAACGCTATGCAGAGCTACCGCGACGCGCACGGGCCGGAGACCGAGGCTTACTCGGAAGCCGCCACGAGTCTGCTGCTGATGCTGGCTCCGATGGCCCCTCACATCACGGAGGAACTGTGGCGCAGAGCGGGCGGCACAGACGTTAGCCGCAGCGCTGGGAGCAGCGAAGGGGTCCATCAGCAGCCCTGGCCTGGTTTCAGCCCTGAACTGGCGGCTGCGGAGATCGTTACGCTGGTTATACAGGTGAACGGCAAGATGCGTGACAAAGTGGACATGCCCGCCGACGTGACCCAGGACGAGGCTATCCAAACGGCCCTGGGGCGCGAGAAGATACGTCCCTACATAGAAGGCAAAGAAGCCCGCCAGGTACATTACGTGCCCGGCAGATTGGTGAACATTGTCGTGTGAAGCAAAGTAAGAAGGAAGAATTATGAATTATGAAATAAGCCGTTCATAATTCATAATTCTTCCTTCTTACTTTGCTTCTCAGGGGCAGGTAATGGACTTCAAGTAATCGTCGAGCACATAGCCGACTCGCGAATTGGGTGGCAACTCCTGTACTTGTTTCCAGGTGTTGCCGTCGCTATCCTTGACGTGGGTCGCGTCTGGTTCGACCAGTTGCAGTTTCGTGCCTGGGTCCAGTACAACGATACCTTTAAGCGATCTGTTTGGCTCGGCGCGAAGCTGTAAGCTGGACTTTACCACCTGCACGCATGTGCGCGCCGCAACGGAAGTAGGAGAGACTATGGGTGCGTGGGTAGCTGTGGGCGGGGCGGAAGCTACCTGTACTGTCTGGGTTGCCAGGTTCCCGCTA
>JBBQIC010000105.1:0-11715 GCA_038324555.1 Chloroflexia bacterium | reverse complement strand
CAGTTCAGGCAGCCCTTGGTCAGCATAAGCTGCTTGACCTGCGCGACCTTGTTCTTATCGGTAAAACCGGGATATGTGGGTAGGTCCTCGCCCAGGTTCTGGGCGGAAGCCGCGTTCTGCAACACTTCGTTCCAGTCCCCGTACTGGATAAAGGTTATTACGTCCTCTATCTCTTCGTCATTGAGCGGGCCGCCTTCGGCGTTGGCCCAGGCAGGCATCTGGATGCCCGGCTGGTTAGAGTTGCGACCACGCTGTATAGCTTTCTTCAGGAAGTCATGTCCCGTGGCGTCGTCGTAGTTCGGATTGGGCACGCCGTCAATCTCTTTACGGAAGAGGGCTTTGTTCAGAGCGGGGCCGATGCACCCCTCAGCCAGGGGGCCGTGACAGGTTATGCAGTACTGAGCGTATAGGCGCTTGCCGTTATTCATGGAGCTTTCGCGTGTAGCAAGGCCCGTGGACGGCCCACGATTGGCGTCCACCGCCCCGTATATCGCCAGGGTAACCAGCAGTACCACTGCGAGCGTTATTCCTAAAACGACTTTGTCGCGCATGTCACCTCCCTGATGGCGTTAGAACGTTGGAACGTTGGAACGTTGGCATTATACTTTGAGCGCCTGAGAACGCTCGTATTGTACTCGGTGGACAGTTTTGCCAGGGTTGGTATCCACGACGATTTTCCCACCGGCTATCTCTATTGGAAAGAGGTCCAGCGGCGCAGGAGCGGGGCCGGCGACGTTCTGCCCGGTGCGCAGGTAAACCGAGCCGTGACATGGGCAGTGAAAAATACCCTGTTGGCCCTGGAACTCTTCGTCGGGCTTCCAGGGAACCGTGCAGCCCAGGTGTTTGCATTTCCAGTAAAGGGCTAACAGTCCGTCGGGCACATGAGAGATATAGAATTTGCCCTCGCGCACCACCTGGACGGTGCCAACCGGAACGTCGGCCAGCGCATACGTAGTTGTTATCTTACCGCCAAACTTACCTACCTTCTTCGGGTAGTAGAAGGCCAGGAAAGCCGCGCCGAATCCGCCGAGCATGGCGAGCAGCGAACCAAACAACGTCAATTTCAGGAAGTCGCGCCGCGTTTTAGGGGCGACCTGCCCGCCTGCCGTATCTTCTGGGCGACCCCGAACCTCGATGCCCGTGCGCGGCGTGAGGGTTTCTGAACTTTTACCTTTACCAGCAACTTGCATGTAAGGCTCCTAAATATCTGTTAATGTGTTGGGCTGCATTGGCAGTCCCAGGGCAGGGACAGCGCCATACCATGCCCGCGCATTGATGTGCCAACGAAAGTCAGTACCGCGTATACGGTGACGAACCCCGTAAACAGCCCGATAATAATCTCGGAGAGGTCAATACCTTTGAATACTACCTTCAAGAGTATCACGAACAATACTGAGAAGAAAGCGAAAAATATGGTCGGTATCGTCCACCCAACGACCGCCTCCACCAAAGTCCCCACCACTTCAGCTTGCCCCTGGGACGTAGAGCCGCCTAGGTTCACTGTCAGCCCGGCGAGGAACCCTACGGTGTGGGTCTTGCTGATTTGGGCAGTTTCAAGCGCGCTTTGGAAGTTGGCCTTCAACGGATAGAACTCACCGAACGCGATAAGCAGTGCGCATACTGCCGTAGTATAAATCACGCTGAAAATAGCGATCTTTGACCCGCGCTCGCTGTAGAACCATACGCCCAGGCCCTTACTCGTACGGTCCACGTAAGGGATGATGGCGATAAGCCCCAGGGCAATCGTCGGCACGATGACCCCCGCGAGCGCAGGATTCATGTGCAACAGTAATTCCTGAAGGTTCAGGAAGTACCACGGCGCTTTGGACGGGTTAGGCGTGCGGTCCGGGTTAGCAAGCTGGTCCAACGGCCCGTTCACGAGCGTACTGAGCAGCACCAGGTTGATCGTAAAGATGATCGCCGCCAGGAACTCAATCACCACCAGGTGCGGCCACACCTGCACGGTATCGGCCTCCTGGTCGGCAGGAGTAGTTGGGCGGGTGCGCGACGGGGGCGTAAGAACCTTCGCGCCCTTCTGCACCGTAGAGCTTGCTTCTTTTGTCAAGCGGTCTTCTGTAGTTGCCATGTTCGTCTCCTATTTCTAGGGAATAGGGTGAGGGAGTAGGAATAAAGACTATTCCCTCACCCTACTCCCTCACCCTATTCCCTTCCCTACTTTGCCTGCCCAGCAGCCCTTGCGCCAGCGGGCCTGTTGTCCGTTTGCTCGACGACGCGAGACGTGAAGGTGAGACCGCGAGAGAAGCCGTCCTTGCGGATCCTCCAGAAATGCACGGCCAGGAATATACTGATTACCAGGGGCAGAGCGATCACATGCAGGGTATAGAATCTCAGCAGCGCGTTCTGCTCAACCTGGTTGCCGCCAATCAAGTAGAACTTTATCAGGTCGCCCAGGAACGGGGTCGAACCGACCATATTCACGCCTACCGTTACCGCCCACAGCGCCAATTGGTCCCACGGCAGCAGATAGCCCGTATAGCTCAAGAGGAAGGTAAGCACGAGCAGGATTACGCCGACCACCCAGTTGAATTGCCTGGGCGCTCGAAACGAACCCGTGTAGAAGACTCTGCACATATGCAGAAAGACCGAAAAGACCATAGCGTGCGCGGCATATCTGTGCAGATTGCGCATCAGGAAACCGAAAGGCTGCTGGTGCTCGATGTCTTGCAGGGTATTCCACGCCTGATCGGTAGTGGGTATATAGTAGAACATCAACAGCACGCCGGTGATGGTCAATAAGAGGAACAGGAAGAACGAGATACCGCCCAGGCCAAAGGTGTAGGTCATCTTGATAGCGTCGGGCCGGGTGCGTATGGGGTGCAGGTGAAGGAACACGCTGTTCATGATCGCCAACGAACGCTGGCGCACGGAGGTAGGCCAGCCGTTACGTACTATCGAGCCTGCGACCTCTTGCCAGGTCCGTTTACCCACGGCAGTCGCGTCATCAACGCGCTTACGCAGTCCGCCCGGCAGCCTGGATGTAAGAGAGCGCGCCATTATACTTCCTCCTCTTCCTCGTCAGCGGAGCCTCTTACGACTCCAATGCGGTCTATGACCACCAGGAGCAAAAACGAAAATATCATCACGGCGAACACAATGTAAGGCTCAACATTTTCGCGTATATCCATGCTAACCCCTCTCTTTCCCAGGTGTGGAAGATGCTACGCCGCATCGCTGCTATTATAGCGCACCCGCTAGGCAGTTCCCAGCAAGTACAAGTAAATCTACCCCCCAAAAACCTTAAAACTTCATATAAATTTCACATAGCCTCATACAAGTCCGCAGTCTCTTCCGCGCAACGCTCCCATGAGAAGAGGCCGCTTCTCGCCTTGCCTGCCCTCCTCAACTCCTCGGCTTTTGCCGGGTCGATCAATGCTCTAGACAACTCACCTACCCAATCCCCAACCTTGTCAGCCCGCGCTATGAGGGCAGCTCCGCCCGTCGCTTCGACTACAGCCGCCGCGTCCGATGCTACGACCGGCGTACCCGCCGACATCGCCTCTAGCGGTGGGAGGCCGAACCCCTCATATTTTGAAGGATAGGCCACAACTGATGCACCCTGCACCAATGCGTGTAGCTCATCCGTCGGCAGGTGGCCCACCGTGCGCACCTTTTGCTTTGCGGCTTCTGGCAGCCTTGCCAGAGCAGCAGTCACCCCTGCGCTTTGCATCCCGGCGGAGGGCCGTCCCGTTATCACCAGATGCACCTCCGGCAACCGCTCGGCTATGACTGCGAAAGCCTCTATCACCACTTCAAGATTCTTACGTCGCACCCAGGGGCCGAGACATAGTATATACGAATCGCCAACGATGTCAAACTTCTGCTTCACAGCCGCCATGTATTGAGCCGCCACAGGCACGCGAAAAGCGGCGTCCACGCCTGGATAGATAACCCTTACCTTATCACCATGCACCGGGTAAAAGCGCAGCAGGTCTGCGCGGGTGGCCTCAGAGTCGGTTATGATTGCCGATGCCCTGGCGAACACTTTGGGCAACAATGTCCGGGTTATCTTGAGCCAAAACGGATTGTAATCGGCTGGATAACGTTTGAATATCAGGTCATGCACCGTAACTACAAGCTTGCCAGCGCCCCACAACGGACCCAGGTGCGACGTAGAATGTACCACATCTGGGCGACTCCCGATAAGCATCAGAGGCAAAGCCAGTTGCGTGTACGTAGGCCACTCCTGGTAAAGGCCACCAAGCAGCAGGGACCGCGCCCTAGACGGACAGGACGGCCCATAGCAGGCCAGCCGGATTTGCCTCTTATCGGCTATCCTCGCCAGGTGCTCCGCCAGGCGCTTGGAATATATCCCCACACCTGTAGGGTTCACCCCAGCAAAGCTGGTATCCAGGGCCACTTTCATGGATGATTTTATTCGCCTTCTCCATTCTTGACAAACTCGATGATAGCTGCTAACCTATCATCACATCGCGTGTTCTAATCACCTATCCAGCTTATCTACCCCGATTTCTGAGGTGCGTTATGGGTCTTAATCTCCGCACGCTATCCGGGATAATAGCGATATTGGCTACCACCCTCTTAGTATCTTCTAGTTTTGCGCGTCAAGATGTCGCTCCAATCGGTGTGATGGCTGGTTCAGATGTTGTAAAACCAATAACAAGTGTAAGTTTCACGCCCACCTGCATTCCCGACTGGCAAGTTGTTTCTAGCCCAAGACCTGGGACCGTCAACGGTCTTTATGCAGTCTCTACAGTATCCGCAAACGACATTTGGGCTGTCGGTTACTTCAAGAACGCGATCCCAGGACCGGCACTTACTCTTGTTCTGCATTGGGACGGCTCCCAATGGTCTCAGATGCCCAGCCCAAGCCCCGGCACCGGGCCTGGAGGTAGCGGTCTATATAGCGTAGCTGCTATATCTAGTGATGATATATGGGCGGTGGGTGCTGCCGATTACGGAAGCGGCGCAACCACTCTCACTGAGCATTGGGATGGTACGCAATGGTCCCATGTGCCCAGTCCCAACATAGGCGCAGGTCAAACTTACCTGCAAGGGGTGGCTGCCCTAGCAACTAATGATGTATGGGCAGTTGGGGATTACGGTTACCCGGCCTCCCAAACCTTGGCTCTGCACTGGGATGGCTCGCAGTGGACGCAACTGCCCACACCCAATCTAAGCAGAAGTACCCAGTTGTACGGGGTGACGGCAATAGCCCCCGATGACGTGTGGGCGGTGGGCTATTACAGGACCTCTCTGTTCCTCTCGTTGACCATTCACTGGGATGGCACACAGTGGAGCGTGATCCCAAATCCCACTTCGACTTCGCTGGACAGCGCATTGCTCTCGGTTGCAGCCACTTCCACCAGCGATGTGTGGGCAGTTGGTTCATATCTGCTTGCCAATCACCTGTATTATAGGTCCCTGATCCTGCACTGGGACGGCACGCAATGGGTAGAGTTCGCTGTGCCGGACTTCGATCATGGCAGTCGCATTTATGGTGTCGCAGCCCTCTCCACTACAGATGCATGGGCTGTAGGTCAAGCTAATCTGAGTTCTACTATGCTGCTGCACTGGAATGGTATTTCATGGGACAATGTTCCCTTCGCCACTGGCAGTGTATCTTCTGAGTTCGATGGAACTGCAATGGTATCTGCTAATGATGTTTGGGCAATCGGCGCAGATAACGTAACCTCTGAGGGGGGCTGGACGCTCAGTGCGCACTATGCGGGAGGGTGCGCAACTGTTATCCCTACGCCCACCAGAACGGGCACGCCTGCAACCTCTACCCCCACACCGACCTATACTTACACACCGACCATGACAGCGACTAAGCAGCCCATATTAGTCAGTCACGTCAACTGGGAGGCTCGCCCTTCCCAGCCCAACCAGCTACAGGTGTTGCCCATCACCCTCACCCTCAAGTCGGGCATGACCGAGGTAAACTACCCAACCCAACTCACCGACCAATACGGCTTCTTCACGGTAACGCTTGGCTCCCTGCCCAGAGGAACCTATACCTGGCGGGTTGATGATGCCGCGTCAGCCCAGCACGCTCCTAACTACCTGGCTAACTCTGGGGTGGTTGGTATCGGGGGTGTTGGGGGAGCGCCACTCACAAACGTGGATATGGGCGTGATGCGGACAGGGGACGCCAGCAACGACAATTGGGTCAACATCAGCGACTTCAACATACTGAAAGTGTCCTTCGACTCCGAGTGCGGAAGCCCGATCTACGACAACCGCACCGACTTCACAGGGGATTGCTATGTCAACATCTCAGACTTCACGCCCCTCAAACGCAACTTCGGGCAAGACGGCGCGCCTCCTATCAGCCCCGGTCAACCCTGAGCCTCCTAACATACTATACTAATACCCAAGCGAATAGGCTTACGGATTGAGGGTCAACACACCCTCTTTGTTAGCTTCGATGTCGGTTTTCGAGTAGAACATAGGATCAAAGGCGCCTTGTTGCCAATTGCTGAACATGTCACCCCAGTGCTTGCTATAAGGTTGTCCGGATTGCCCACCCGCGTAGATGCCAAGCGATTTGCTCCAATCCCCCACATCTATGATCATTCTATAGGATTGGTGCGAGATTACACTATATGGGACAAGCAGATCGTACCCGCCTACCGACACAGTTGTGCCGTCGCCGCCCAGGGGCAGTGATGGAAGATTGAATATACTCGAGATAAGGGGCTGCGAGCCGAAGGTATGCCTCGGCAGGATGGTGTGCAATTTGCCCCACGTCCACTCATTGGGGTCAGGACCAATCGCGCCCGTCAAGTCCCTTACGGCATCTGTCAGAGACGCGAGCAGGATGTCATCGCGCTTTTCGTGGGCGGACGTATCGGTTTTGTCCCAGAAGGGGTCTTTAGGTTTGTCTACCAGCGATTCCAGGCTGCGCAGCACCTCGCTCCCTGCGCTGTCCAGATATTCCGGGTAGAAATTGTCACCCAGGTCATCAGCCAGGGTCTCGCTGATGGCATTTTGAATAGTCACTTCATATATGGCAGCCGCCGGACTGTCAGCGCTGATGTTGCCGTCCCAATTTTTGAGCAGGTTCACAGCCGTTATCTCGACGGTTTGCGCAGGGTCTGGCTTGAGTTTAGCCAGGATAGGGGCCACATGCCTTGCCATGAGCGAGTTGGTATCCATGAGCATCGTCTTGAAGTCGCCAACACTGAGTTTATCTTTGGCCTTCAACATTTCCAGGATACGGGAGATGCGCCAGGGCGGCGCCCAATAACCCTCGATAGGGTATTTGTAGTCTGGACCGAAGTTCTTATTGTTGGCGGTGGCTATGAAGTGCTCCGGCGGGTTGTAAGCGCGTGGCAAATCGTCGAAGGGCACGTAGCCGCTCCAATCGTACTCGCCTGTCCAGCCGGGCACGGGCGCTTTGCCGTTGCCCTTCTTGCGAATAGGTTGGTCGCCGGTCATCTGGTAGCCGATATTGCCTTTGGTGTCCGCGTAAACGAAGTTTTGGCCCGGCGCGTTCCACTTGGAAAGTGCTGCCCTAAACTCCTGCCAGTTGGAGGCTGTCTGTAGAGCGAACACTGCCTCTATGATATGCCCCGGTTTGGCTGCGGTCCACTGGAACGCTATAGGTTGTGTTAGCGGCATGCCCGCAGTTAGACTGATAGGTTGTGTTAGCGACATACCCAGTGTTGAGCTGATGGTTGTGAGAGCGTCCGAAAGGAGTGGGCCGTGATTCGTGAAGCGGATGACCTGGGTCATGGGCTCGGTGTCTTTGATCGTGATCGTCTCAGTCGTTATCTGCATAGGCTTCCAGCCGTCAGAGGATTGGTACTGCCCAGGGTGGCCTGTGGGGTCTAGCTTCTCGATGAACAGGTCCTGCACGTCGCCTTCGACGTTCGTCACGCCCCAGGCTATATTCTGGTTGTGCCCCGTAATGATACCAGGCACGCCCGCGAAACCGAACCCGGCGGCGTCATACTTGCCATCTGTGGTCGAAAGATGCACTTCGTACCAAATCGAAGGGTTTTGCACGCTCAGGTGGGGATCGTTGGAGAGGAGAGGCTTGCCGGTGGCCGACTTGGCGCCATCTATTACCCAGTTGTTAGAGCCAAGGCCGCTAATACCAGTATTTGGGAGCCAGGGCTGCACTTTCTCATGGAAGGCTTGCAGTGACGAGGAGGGATCAGGGATCAGGGATCGGGGATCAGTAATTAAACCCGATGAAACCGATCCCTGATCCCCGATCCCTGATCCCTTCCCCATAACTCCACCCGAATTGGCACTAGGCACGATAAACGGGCCTTCGCTGGGATAGGGCGGGAAGAGTTGCGCGGCGCGCTCCGGCCCTAGTCTGGCCTGGAGGTCCGACATAGCCAGTTCCTGGTCCCAATTGCCGCTCAGGTCCCACGCCATGACTTTGCCGAAGGCTATGGTATCCACCGGCTGCCAGTCGGCCACTTTCGCGCCAAGTAGAGTGAATTCCAGGGGTAGGGAGTCCGAGTGGGTATGGAGAAAGGCGTTCACGCCTCGGCTGTATGCTTGTACGGCCTTTTGCACTTCGGGTGACATCTGCTTCCATTCGGCCTCTGCTGCTCGCCTTAGGCCGATAGTGCGCAAGAATATATCTGGATAAGCGGCGGGCGGACCGAAGACTTCTGCCAGCTTACCCTCGCCCAATTGCCGGTAGTAAAACATCTGAAACAGCCGGTCCTGAGCGTGGACGTACCCCTGGGCAGCGTACAGGTCTTCAACGTTAGCTGCCATGATGTGTGGCACGCCATACTTATCGCGGGTCACGGTCGCCGAAGTGGAAAGCCCTTCCAACCTGGCAGCGCCGTCAGTGGTGGGCAAGGCTTTCTGGATAGTTATATACACGTATAGAAACCCGGTAATGGCAAGCAACAGCACTACCACGCTGATGCCAAGCAGTATGCGCTTGCCGGTGATGTGCCTTCGCCACGAATTGGACCCCGATCCAGTAGACCCGGTGGCGGACGGAGCGGTTACAAGCGCGTCACTCATGCCATTCGTAGCGGACACGGCAGGTGCGGCGCTGTTATTTCGAGAAACGGACGTAGAGCCATCCGTCCGGGCACTGGCGCTACGATTGCCTTTGCGAGAGCGAGCCATAGAAGGTGCTCCTTTCCTGGTATTGCAAATGCTTCCCTGGTGAATAGAGTAATCAGACAGCAGGATAATTCAGTTCTGCCATTATAGCAGACAGCGCAAATACCCTGCGGGAAGCAAGAGTTCAGAGTTGGGGAACCGGGTAGGGGCGAACCTTGTGTTCGCCCTCTTGCCCATGCGGTATGCAGACAGGGCGAACACAAGGTTCGCCCCTACCCGGCTGTCTCCTCTACCCCTAATCTGAACTCTTACTGCGGATGGCAAAACAAAAAGAGGCCGAACGCAGTTGTTCAACCTCTTTACCGGGAGCCGACGATGGGAATCGAACCCATAACCTGATCTTTACGAAAGATCTGCTCTACCGTTGAGCCACGTCGGCTTGACTTTCTTGTACCGCCAGGGCCTACTGTTTCCCTTATTCAACGCCTGATACGCTGGCGTAAGCAAGTGAGAGTTCGGACAAAGTATACGTAGATTTTCAGGTTTACAGCAGGGTTAATTATAAGAGGTTACAGGCGTACCTGTCAAGCAAACCGATGATGGAGTCGCAAGGCCAATTCATATTGGGTAGAGGAAGCAAGTCGTAGGGGCAGGCCCCCGTGCCAATGGTGATAGGTTAAGGTAAATCATGGGTTGTCAAGGGCGAATTTGCGGTCATTTTTGGGCAATTTGGGGCCATTTTTGGCCTTGCAAAACTTTGGTCAACCAACAGGGCGCGATAAATCACGCCCCTACGACCCACCCCTGTAGGGGCGTGATTTATCGCGCCCTGTTGGGAAGCCTTCAAAATCGGTCTAAAATGGCCCTTGACAACGCTCATAATTCCTTAACCTATCACCATTGGCACGGGGGCCTGCCCCTACGACCTACCACCCGAACCTCCTGGCACGCGAACAGGGCAGGCACGGGGCAGTCCCCCAAGCCTACGACCCACGCTCTATAGAAAATGGGTAGACCATGGATGGAGTCGCAAGGCGAAGGCAGAGCCATCTCCAGACAACAAAACGACAACAGACAATGAACGACACATCAAGCATCGTCCATTGTCTATTGTCCGCCGTCTCTCGTCTGTAAGCCTTATACTTGCGCTTATTTACTGTACGGAGAGGAGCTTGGGCTTTCCATCTCTATGTACAGGATGCTGTGCCAGGGGATAACGAAGTCGTAGGTCTTGCCGTTGCCGCGTTCGCCCGATTCGTCGGAGTGCGCTACGGCGCGTACATAGTGCTCCTCGAAAGTCAGGTCGCCCTGTATCCAGGATATTTTCTCCTCATAGCCGGGACCTGTGCCCGCTTCGTTGCGTGGGCGGCGGGCCGCTCTATAATAGACCTTTCCTTTTTCTGCTTCTGATGGCATTTGGGGCCTCCTAGTAGCCTATTTGTGATGTGTAATGTGTGTAGGGTGAGGGAGTAGGGTGAGGGAGTAGGAATAAGAACTATTCCCTCACCCTACTCCCTCACCCTATTTCCCTATTCCCTCACCCTGTTCCTCATGGATCAATACTTGGGGCTATCCCCTGCAAGGCTCGTACCACGAATTCTACATGTTCTTCCAGTGGTTTGCCAAGCCCCTGCGCACCCAGGACTACATCCTCGCGGTTGACATTGCGTGCGAATGCTTTGTCTTTCATCTTTTTGAGCACCGAACGGGTATCTACCTCGTGCAGGCTCTTGCCTGGTTTGACCAGGGCCGTAGCCATAATCAGACCGCAAAGCTCGTCGCACGCGAACAGGGCGTGTTCCTCCGGCTGCACACGCGGCACGCCAGAATACGTGGCATGAGACAGGATAGACCTGACGAAATCTTCGGGCCAACCTATCTCGCGCAACATTTCCGCGCCCTTACTGGGGTGTTCTTCCGCCGTCGGGTGAATCTCCCAATCCCAGTCGTGTATCAGCCCCAACGTGCCCCAGTAGTCCTCGTCTTCACCGTAAGACTGAGCGTAGGCACGCATAGCGGCCTCGACCGCCAGCATGTGCTTGCGTAGCCCTTCGCTTTGCACATTCTGCTGGACAAGTCGCCAGGCGTCTTCCCGACTCTTCCCATTCAAGCTCTGCTGCATACTACTGAATGTCATCCCAGGTTATAGTCTTAGTAGCCAGACGGAATTATACCATAGAGGCGGCCAGGTGTGTAGCAAGGCCTGGTAATCGAATGCAGAGAGAATACAGACGTAGGCTTGGGGGACTACCCTGTGCCTGCCCTGTTCGCGTACCCCCGTGTTTGGGTTGGTTACGTAGGGGCGTGATTTATCGCGCCCTGTTCGCGCACCAGGATGTTTGGGTGGTAAGGAGTGAGGGCAGGCACAGGGTAGTCCCCCAAGCCTACGTCTGCACCCCAAATCTGAACTCTTAACATACAGACTAACAGTAGACAATATAAAATCCATCCTATATAATCGCGCTGCATACAATCACAGACCAGTTCGCTTTTAGTTTGCGAGCCGACAATACCATCAACCAAAATCAATCTTGCCTGTTCATGCGCGTTAGCGCCTGGCGGTAAGGAAAGTAGGCAGGCTTATCACGCCTATCCTTAAGAACGAAGTTTGCAAGTGATCGCTGAACCCCGAACCGTCTCGGTCGTCATACCCACTTACAACAACGCGCTCCTGCTCGCTGAATGCCT
>JBBQIC010000104.1:0-11762 GCA_038324555.1 Chloroflexia bacterium | reverse complement strand
GGTTCCAATTAGGGTGCAGCCGCAGGGACAGGCGATTGCTCCTACGGTAAAACCGAATAATTAAGGCTTAATGGTGTTGATGATGCCTGTAGAACGGCTTAACTGCTCGCTATCAAAGGTGACGAGCGGGATGTTAAGCCGCTTTGCTACGGCAACAAAATAGGAGTCGGCCCCCTTCAAAGCGAAGTCAATGCCTATATCGGTCGCTTCGTCCACCAATGCCTGGTCCATCGGCACAAGAGTCATCACAGGGAGAGCGTATATTTGGGCCACAGCCACCCTGCCACTTTGGGCCTTGCCTGTTATCCGTGAAACGTTCGCTCCCAGTTCTGTGACAAATAAGGCAGGGGCTACTAACGCTCCACCGTCCATCACGAAGTTGTCGAACCAGTCCTGCGCTGCTCTGTGGTTGCTGTCATTGGTGATAAGCCTACTTATCCATGCGCTAGTGTCAACTACTACGGTGCGATACGCCGTATTCAACGCTCCCTTTATACCTACCCCCATTATCGTCTCGCATCCCGTACAACATCGGCAACGCTCACGCCGTCCGGCCAGTCTGCGCTTATCTCGTCTGCCAGTTCGTCAATACTCTTGATCATAGCCCGTACTTCTTGCTCGTTCAGGGTCCGGCGTATTGGTGTGAGCCGCGCCACAGGCTCGCCACGGTGCGTAATCTCTATGACCTCGCCTTCTCGAACTTCACGTAGGAGGTCATAAAGGTGCGTCTTTAGCTCACTCGACCCAATAGTTTTCATGAGTAACACTCCTTATAGAGAAAACAGGTCGAATATTCGACCTATTCCATTATATATCTGGTGGGTTGATAATGTCGAGGATCCTAGCGCATGTACCTCACCGACCCCGAACTATACTGCTGGCTCAACGAAGCGTCTATAGAATCGTCGCGCTTTACCAGATACGCAGGTATCTCCTGAGAGGAGAGGGTGCTCACAAGCATCAAGGGGTTACCGTCGCCGCAGAAGGTGCCAGGCTCAACTATAACGGCTACTCCGTGCATGCCCCTATTCATCTGGCCGCGCATGGAGACGACCCATTCTTCGCGCAACGAGGGCGTGATGGCGATCAGCGTATCCTGCCTACTGAACTGGCGGCTCTCGGCTACAAGGAGTTCGCCAAGGGGTGTAGCGCCTTCGGCCCGCAACACGGCAAGGGCGCGCAGGATTTTTATTAACTGGCGTCCGCCCCGATCTGCGGGGATCAACACGCGATGCTGGCCCCAGGACATGAAGCCAACCGAGCGTCCTTGCGAGATAAGATAAGCAGCTAGAGACGCAGCGATTGTTACAGAATATTCCTCTGTGCTGGGGTCGAGCCGGAGTTGTATGGTTTCAGGCTCCTCAGCCTGCTCGCTGGAGCGCGGCTTCAACACATGGGGCAGGGCCTCGGCACGCACGGTGATCGCGGGGGTAGCCTGGCCGCGCATCATCTCTGGTGAGCACGATATATGCACGTCTTCCTCAAGGTCGAGCGCCAGCCAAATATCGGCTGTGGGGTCTAGCTCGAACTCCTTGACCATCAGCTTCTGGGCGCGTGCGCTGGCGGGCCAGTGTATCCGGTTCATCGGATCGCCTGGCAGGTAGTCGCGGATGGTCGCGGCGTTGGGAGTGGTATGGTGGGCGCGACGCTGGGTCTGCGTACCGCCCGGCAGTTCGCTCTCTATTAGACCGAAAGAGGAGAGCGGCACAGTTGGCGGGTAGACCAGCAGTTCTGACACCTGGCTAAACACCCGGCTCACGCGGAACAGGCCAAAGGGGTCGCCGCTCAGGACGGCTGTTGGGCCAAGATGGTACAGTCCCCTGTGGGCGCAGCGCGTGCGCACCCGCCATCGTTTGTTCTTCTTGCCCGCGAGGGAGATTACCGCGCCTATGTGGTGCCTGGGCAGCGTGGAGCGGTCACGCACTTCGAGCCACAGCTTGGGCAGCCAGAAAGTATTCTGGACCTCTATAATTTCCTGTATCACCTGGCCCACCTGCGCCTGATTAGGCTGAAGCTGGCGACGTATAGCCAGACCGCGCTTGTTTAGCTGCGACCAGATGAACGAGGCAACGAGCACCCCTCCCAGCACGTATGCCAGATAATACAGAAGCGGTAGCTTTATCGTAACGGCAGCTACATAGATAGCCACTGTGAATGCGGCCAGGCGTAAGGCGTTTGCGTGTTCTGAAGTCATTGGAGGTCCAATCTGACGATGGACGATAGACGATAGACGATGGACGATGGACGATGGCTGCTCCTATCGTCTATCGTCCATCGTCTATCGTCGCGGAATGGGCGACGTGCCGGGTACGGGCGTGCTTCTGAGTATGTCGGCGATGATCGAGCGGGTATCGGCGTTGCGAATGCGGGCCGATGGGCTGACCACCAGGCGATGTGCCAGGGTTATTTCGGCGAGGGCTTTTACGTCGTCGGGTATGACGTAATCACGGCCAGAGACGGCGGCGCGGGCCTGGGACATGAGCTGCAACGCCAGTGAGCCTCTAGGGCTTGCTCCCAGGTAAACGTCCTCGTGGCGGCGAGTGGCTTCCACTACCGATACGATGTACTCCTTGATAAGCGCGTCAACATGCACGCTCCTGACCGCCAATTGCGCCGCGAGGAGTTCGTTGCCGTTCACCACTTGCTCTAAGCGTTCGAGCGGGTGTACCTGCTGCTGGCGGGTCAACATCTCGATCTCGTCAGCGCGAGCGGGATAGCCCAGTGATATACGGGCCAGGAAGCGGTCTAGCTGCGCCTCTGGCAGGGGGAAGGTGCCCTCGTAGTCTATGGGATTCTGGGTAGCGAGCACGATGAATGGGCGTGGCAGGGGGTAAGTCACACCGTCTACTGTGATCTGACGCTCCTCCATAGCCTCCAGGAGAGCCGACTGGGTCTTAGGCGTGGCGCGGTTGATCTCGTCGGTGAGCACTATCTGGGCCATGATCGGGCCAGGGCGGTATTCGAACTCTTCTGTCTTCTGATTGTATATAGAGACCCCAGTCACGTCGGTGGGAAGGAGGTCTGGGGTGAACTGTACGCGCTTGAACGTGCAGCCGAGAGAGCGCGCTATGGCTTTGGCAAGCATCGTCTTGCCCACGCCAGGCACGTCCTCTACCAATACGTGACCCTGGCACAACAGGCACATCAAGGTAAGCTGCACTTCCTGGTGCTTGCCCACAATTACTTGCTCGACGTTTTGCGACAGTCTCACCGACAGACCGCGCACGTCTACTATCTGTATGTTCCGGTCCTCGGCAGGCCTCTGGTGACCATCCGAGCCTTCGTTTACTACCATCTTTACCTCATCAATCACATAATAAAGGGCCTGGCCGCCTTAGCCGGACCCCATCAAACACTAAGCAATTATACCAGTTTGTAGGGTGAGGGAGTAGTTCTTATTCCTACTCCCTCACCCTACAAACTGGTATACTGAGCTAACAAGAAGCTGAGGTGTTGCTTATGCTATCTAATCTAAAGCAGTTCCCCTGGCTGCGTATTCTCATCTGGGCTTTGGCGCTTGGCATTCTGGCGAGTTTGTACAAAGATTGGGGTAGCTGGGATCGATTTCCATTGAACACGCTTTGGAGAGTGCTGATCGTGGCGGCTGGCGGCATCGCCGGGTGGCTCATGAACCTGTTCACCGGCTTCTACGTGGGGATGGCAACCAACGTGATCGAGAGCACGGGGCTGTTCAGGTTCAGCAGCGAGACTCCAAAGAAAATCGAGAATGGATTTATCTTCGTGGTATCGCTGGTGGGGGCAATTATCGCGGCGGTTGTAATACGGTGATGCGAAACGTGATGCGTGAAACGTGGTCAGATGAGAGCGGTTATTGAGGTATTCGCGCCACGTTATTCATCGTCAAAACCTCGCGCAGATCGTGTATTTCCGAGCCGAAGCAGACAAGGCCTGCTCCAAGCCGCTCGCACTGCCGCGCATATATGCGATAAGGGTCGTCGTCTACGAGCACCATGTCGCGCACGTCAAGGTCGTATCCATCGTGGCGCGCCGACGAAAGCATCTTGGTCAGCATCTGGTCTTTGTTGGAGTGCCACTCAGCGACTATATAGTCTACTAGATCGAGCAGTCCAAATGTATCGAGTATACCTCTGACGTTGGCTTCGTGGTTGTAACTAACAATCCCAACAAGCACGTTCCGCTTTTTTAGCTCCTCAAATACGGCGCGCGCTTCGGACCGTAAGGCGAACCGCGCTCCATCGTCGCGCTGCGCAACCAGAGGGTCATTACTCGTTTTGTAAGTAAAGTGGGGCCAGCCTATGGCGTCCGTCGGGGTGCGGTCGGATAAGCAGACGCCGCTGAGGGGCGTCCAAAGCGTATCGTCGCCGTCAAATGCGATCAGTTTTACCACTAAATGCTAAGTGTCAATGCCAGAGACCTACTGACCACTACCTAAAGCGGTAGGTTATGCGCCCTTTGGTCAGATCGTAGGGGGACAGTTCGACCGTCACCTTATCGCCGGGCACGATCCTGATGTAGTGAGTGCGCATCTTGCCGGATATGTGACTGAGCACCTTGTGACCGTTCTCAAGCTCTACGTTGAAGAGAGCATTGGGAAGGGCGTCCATTACGATGCCGTCCATTGTAATAACGTCGTCTCGCGTGCGGCGTGGGCCGACGCCGGGGGCGGGGTTAGCAGGGTCAGTGGCGGGACGAACGGGTCTCTTTTTGGGATAGAATGGCTTTTTCATGCAGTAAGCGGGTTTCCTTTCGTTTGAGGGCGGTTAGTTACCGCCTTGTTTCTATATTTGCTGGTTATTAGGGAGGTTTTGGCCCAAAAAAACAGCCAGAGAACAAATCCCCGGCTGCGCATCATTATCACTTTCTGCCTGCATACTCTATTCGAGTGGCGGTAACCATATTTGCTACCTGAGTAGGTGAGATAGTGAAAGATGCACAGGGTTCTCCTCGACTTGCCGCGCGTAGAACGCGGTGATGTTCTCACACTTGAATTATACACCTTGCAGGCATAGAATACAAATGGCTTTGTAAGAGGACGAAAGACGATGGACGATGGACGATGGACGATGGACAGTAGATAAATAGCAATTTCGGTCCATCGTCTTTCGTCTTTCGTCTTTCGTCTTTCGTCTTTCGTCTTTCGTCTCTAAGTATTAGCGGTCAATCGTTGTGTCTATAGGAGGACAAATTGGACAGTTCTAAAACAGGAGCTCCCACAAACGGGTTTGGGGCTTTCGGCGAAGTCAAGCGCGCTATCGTGGTTTGCGCTCACGCCGATGATATGGAAACTATGATGGGCGGCACGATCTGGCTGCTCACGCAGGCGGGCGTGGAGATTTTTGAGTTGATATGCACGCAAGGCGACCTGGGTTCCAACGACGAGCAGTACACACGCGAGAAGCTGGCGCGGGTGAGGCGCGAGGAGGCACAAAGCGGCGGGCGAATGCTTGGTTTGCGCGAAGTTGTTACCCTGAACCACCACGACGGCGAGCTTGTACCTACGTTGGAATTGCGCGCCCAGGTAGCGGAGTATTACCGCAGGTGGCAACCCGACACCCTCTTTACGTTCGACCCGTCGTGGGCGGGGCAGATTCACCCGGACCATACGGCGGCTGGCAGGGCGGCAATTGACGCATTCATGCCCTCCAAGATGCGGCTTTACAGGCCGGAACAGTTACGGGGTAGCGCACTAGCAGACCTCAAGCGGACGTTCCTCTTTGGTCCGGCCAATCCGACAATTTTTGTGGATGTGACAAGTATTTACGACAAGAAAGTAGCCTCCGCCATAGCCCACAAGAGCCAGTTTCCCGAAGGCGACAAGAACCTCAACTGGATGCGCGAACTGGACGCGGCTGCCGCAAAACGCGCCAATTTGGAAGGGCGATATGTGGAGCAGTTTAGTTCGCTGAGGGTGTGGTGATGGAAGTACAGAGTCTGTTCAAAGTCCGAAGTAACGATTATTTTGACGATGGACGATGGACGATGGCTCCTATCGTCCATCGTCCATCGTCCATAGTCTGAAACAGCTATCGGTTATAATTGCTCTATGTGTCCAGTTTACCATGATGCGCTTTGGGGAGAAATTAGCCTCAGCGAACCTGTGCTGGCCGAGCTAGTCCAATCCGCGCCTGTGCAGCGTCTGAAAGGCATACATCAGGCGGGGGCCAGCTTCTATCTGTTCCCGGACAAACGACCAAACACGCGCTTTGAGCACAGCATTGGGGTCATGCACGTCCTGGCGACACTAGGAGCGGGATTGGAGGAGAGGGTGGCGGGGCTGCTCCACGACGTGCCCCACACGGCATTCTCGCACACCGCCGACATCGTGTTCCCGAACGATGAGCACAATTTTCACGAGCGGTTCCAGCACGCCATCATATCGGATTCAAGCATCCCGGCAATCCTGAGCAAGCACAGAGTTGATTTGAAGGCCGCGCTTGAACCGGACAGCTATCCACTGCTTGAGCAACCATTGCCCGACCTCTGCGCCGACCGTATAGATTATGCTTTGAGGGATATGTTTGCTACGGGCAAGATCATGCCCGAAGAGGCGGGACGCTTCATGGGGCGCCTGGTCCCTGCCGAGCGAGGCGTATGGGTGGACGATGCCGACGCGGCTCTCTGGTTTGCTTTGCTCTTCAGCGAGGCCAATGACACCCACTGGACTGGACCCCAGGAAGCAGGGGCGTACTGGGCGCTCGCGGGAGCCATCAAGCGAAGCTATGACATCGGAGCGTTCAACGATGAGGACCTATTTTCCACGGACGATGCGGCGATGGCTAAGTTGCGAGCATCAGGTGACGCAGTGATAGACGCTTATCTTCGTCTGCTGACGCCGGGAACGACGTTTTACGAAGTCAATGGTGCGGGGCCGTCCATCACGACGCGGATGAAGCAAAGGGCTGTGGACCCACTCGTCATCGAGTCGGGGTGGGACGGACCCAGGCGATTATCGGCCATTTCCGATGAATACGCAAAACTTATGGCGTCAACGGGCGCGGTTCGCAACAATTACTACAAGCTATGGTCTGATAGCATAGAGCCGGTGCTGGCGAAGACACTGGAAGGGTGAGCGCTTAGTGCTTACCGCAACCGATGAGCGCTGAAGAGCGGAAGGGCATCGTGTACGTCGCATTGGCGGCGGCCCTCTTCTCCACAAGCCCCGTGCTTATCAAGTGGGCGGACCCAGTTTCGCCTTTCATAAAGACCTGGGTACGTATGCTGATAGGCGCTGTGGCGGTCGGCTACGCGGCGAGGCAGTTGGCGGGCCAGGCAAGTATTCACGTAGCTGATTGATGCCCCTTCGCTTCTCTCAGGGCAAGCTCTGGCAACCGCGCATAGGCGTCCGGTGGGGCGATTTTTGCTCTACGGGCTGATAGCGGCGCTCCACTTCCTGTGTGCCATTGCCTCGTTGCAGTACACTACACCAGCGCACTCGCTATCTATAATCTATACAGCGCCGATCTTCGTTACTATATTCTCGGCGATCTTCTTGAAAGAAACCGTGCGGCCCAGACAATGGGCGGGTGTTGTAGTAGCCGTGCTTGGGGTGGCTATCCTGGCCGGGTTGGAGCCTCATATTTCGTTGGAGATGATATATGGGGACGCGCTGGCGCTGGGGTCGGCGATAGCGTTCGGCTTTTACTCAATCGCGGGTCGCTACGAGCGGGCGCGCTACCCGTTGCTCGTGTATGCGTCGCGCGTTTATGGAGCCGCCGCGCTGTGGCTCCTCCCAGCGGCGCTGCTCTCCTTGCCGGGTACTCCTATGGGCGCGTGGGGGTGGAAACAGATAGCATCCTTGCTGGGCCTGGGCCTGGGACCCCTCGCGCTGGGTCACACTCTCTATAACGCATCGCTCAGACGTGTTCATGCAACTTATGTCAATATAATCGCTTCGCAGGAAGTCACCGGAGGCATAGTCCTGTCTTGGCTCCTGTTGGCGCAGACCCCAAGCTTGAACTCCCTTATTGGGGCGTTCGTGACGCTGGTGGGTACTGGTCTCGTGCTGAGATAAAATAAGAAAAGGCAAATCGCTCCGCGATTTGCCTTTTCTTATTTTATCTCGTAATTTACTCACGCCAGGCTTTGAGCGCGAGCACGCCGTTTTGCCCTCCAAAGCCGAAGCCATTGACCAATGCGGCCTCTATTTTTACCTCGCGGGCCTCGTTGGGCACGTAGTCCAGGTCACATGCGGGGTCGGGGTTTCGCAGGTTGATTGTGGGCGGAGCTATGCCGCGCCGGATTGCGTAGATGGTAGCGATTGCCGAGATGGCACCGGCTGCGCCTAATGAGTGGCCTATCATACTCTTGTTCGAGGAGATGTGTACTTTATAGGCGCGGTCGCCCATAGCGCGCTTGATGGCTGCGGTCTCGGCGGCGTCGTTCAAGGTCGTGGACGTACCGTGCGCGCATATGTAGTCTATGTCGTCGGGCGTGAGGCCGCTGTACTTCATTGCGCGAGTCATGCAGCGCGCCGCGCCCACGCCACCCGGCGCAGGGGCCGTTACGTGATAGGCATCGCCTGTGAACGCCCCGCCCACCACTTCGGCGTATATTTTGGCCCCGCGCGCCAGGGCGCTCTCGGCGGTTTCAAGAACAGCCGCAGCCGCGCCTTCGCTGTACACGAAACCGTCGCGCTGGGCGTCGAATGGGCGGCTCACTTCTTCGGGTGGGCGCTCGCTGTTCTTTGACAGGGCTTGCATATTAGCGAGAGAAGCGATAGCGAGGTCTGTGATAAACGACTCGGTGCCGCCCGCGATAGCCATGTCAGCCTCGCCGCGCTTGATGAAGTGGAAGGCGTCCACGAACGAGTAGATGCCGCTCGCGCACGCGGCCACCCCTGTTGTCACCGGGCCATGGGTGCCGAAGGTGAGCGACACCTGGCAAGAGGCCATGTTGGCTATCATGCTGGGGAGGACCATCGGCGTGACAGCGCGTGGGCCGCGTTCATGTATGGCGACAGCCCCCTCTTGCATAACGTCGAGGCCGCCGCCGCCCGTGTTGAACACCACAGCCACGTTCTCGGAGTTGCTTTCATCTATGACAAAGCCCGAATCGTCAAGCGCCTGCTTGGAGCAGGCTATAGCGAAGTGCGAGAATCGGGCCATTCGACGCGCCGCTTTAGGGTCTACATAATCGTCTGCGTTGAAACCTTTGACTTCGCCCGCTATCTTCACGGGCATATTAGAAGCGTCAAAGCGGGTAATTGGCCCGATGCCCGATTTGCCCGCCACAAGGTTCTTCCAGAACTCCTCGGCGGTATTTCCGATGGGCGTGACCGCTCCCAGGCCGGTGATCACCACGCGGCGGTCAGTGTTTTGATTTAGCAAATGGCTCTCCTCTATCCCTCGTATGGGCAGATCCCTGTCCATACGATACCATGAACATCGGAGTGCGTCAACCAGGGGAGCAAGGCAGTTAGGGTCTACTATGAAAATAGGGATCAGGGATCGGGGATCAGGGATCAGAACCTATTTTCATGTGAGGTTGTGAGCCTGCGGCTCACGATGAACTATTCAAAGTAGACTTTGTGGGGGGAGAGGGCGCGATAAATCACGCCCTCTCTCCCTAACCAAGGGTCCGTTTGCACGGTCAATGCCGATTTTGAATAGACCCTGGCGAGGCAGTCTATTTCTGAACGCTTACCACAATCCTACCCCTTGCATACGTGTAGTACAATAAAGATTATACTTAAAAGGATGTTATGTAATGTAACCTATGCGTTATCTCGGCAACAAAGACAGCCTATTGAGCTTCATAGACACCGTCCTCGGAATGCACGGCATCGCCAGCACGCGCGACGCGGCGTTGTGTGTGTGCGACCCCTTTACGGGCACCACCTCAGTCGCCAGGCATCTCAAGCGGCAGGGCTGGCGGGTAATATCGGGAGATATGATGGCCTGCTCATATGCCTTACAACACGCTTATGTGGGGGCGAACGAACCGCCGTCTTTCTGCGGGCTGCTAGGGGCGGACGCGCTTGACCCCAATATCGTCCTGCCCATGCCGCTTTACAGGGTGATAGCGCACCTCAACAACTTGTTAGGAGTGGAGGGCTTCTTTTACCGGAATTACTCGCCCGAGGGACCGGAGGGAAGGCGCTATTTCACGTCGGCTAACGCACTGCGCATAGACGCAGTGCGGCAGACTATCAATAAGTGGTGGCAGATGGGCTGGCTCACCGAGCCGGAGCGTTACCTGCTCCTCTCCGCGCTGATCGAGGCTATATCGAAGGTAGCGAACGTGGCCGGGACCTACGCTGCCTATCTGAAGAGTTGGGACCCCCGCGCCCACAAGCCGCTCGTCCTGTCCGTGCCACAGATAGTGCATAGCGTCCACGAGCACAGCGTCAACATGGCCGATGCCGCTGAACTGGCGTCTCGGCGTGAATGCGACCTGCTATATCTCGACCCACCCTATAACAACCGCCAATACTGTACCAATTACCACATCCTGGAGACGGTGGCGCTAGGCGATGAGCCGGAGATAAAGGGCGTGGCGGGTCTGCGGCGCTGCGAAGACAAACGCTCCATCTATTGCAGAGTGGGGCAGGCAGAGGAGGCGCTAAACAGACTGGTATGCAATGCCAAAGCGCGCCGGATATTGATGAGCTACAGCAGCGAAGGCATAATCCCGCACGAGAGCATCATAGAGATACTTTCTCAGCGTGGCAACGTCGAAATCTACGACTGCGAATACCGCCGCTTCCGCTCCGACGCCGACAACGAGAACCGTCGCTACAAACCAAACGGCACGGTACAGGAGATGCTTTACTGGGTGGGGAATTGAAAACTCAAAACTCAAAACTCAAAACTCAAAAAGATCCGCGCAATCGCCTGAATGATCTCACGGGGCGCGAGTGGGTACATTTCCTTTCGTCTGTGGAGGCGACGGCTTATCCGACGACGGGGCCATATTCCTACGGCCATCGTTTGCGGCGCGTCCACCCGTCTCCCAAGCCGCCGCAGTTGATGCAGCGCATCGTGGAGTTCTTCACCAGGCAGGACGAGTGGGTGCTAGACCCCTTTATGGGCGTGGGTGGGGCGCTGTTGGGCTGCTCTCTCGCGGGGCGCAACGGCGTGGGTATCGAACTTTCGCGGGAATACGTCGAGACGTACCACGAGGTCGCCATACAAGAGGGCTTGCGGTCTCACACGGCTATAGTCGCAGATTCCAGGCAGATGTTGGAGTTGCCTCAAGTGTATGGTCACACGTTCGATATGGTGCTCACCGACCCGCCTTATGGCGACATGATGCGCAGGCCGCAACTGGGTGAGAAGAAGAAAAAGACGGGCAATGGCTCGTCCACACCCTTCACTTCAAGTCCCTACGACCTGGGCAATCTGCCCTACCCCTTATTTTTGGACGAGCTAACGGCCATCATGTCCGCGTCCATCAGTGTGCTGAAGCCATCGGGCTACCTGGTGCTATTCGCCAAAGACCTACAACCCACGTCTAGCCATCATGGTATGCTGCACGCGGATATAGTGATCAGACTGGCCGCGCTTCCCAGCCTGGACTACAGGGGCTGCAAAATCTGGTACAACCAGACGCCCCGCCTCTATCCATTCGGCTACCCGTACAGGTTCGTCGCAAATCAGCTTCACCAGTACATACTCGTCTTCCAGAAATCCCCTAATAGGGGTGAGGGGTGAGGGATCGAACAGCTTGTTCCTCACCCCTCACCCCTCACCCCCAGGGCGATTGCATCTAAATTACGCACGAGTGGTCAGCTTCGCCTGTGATAGAGATTTGTACTCACGCTTGCACATTGATGCCACATC
>JBBQIC010000103.1:0-11765 GCA_038324555.1 Chloroflexia bacterium | reverse complement strand
GCTAACGCGGCGGGAGCGCCTGTATATCCGCGCAAACTCCAACCTGTGAGGGGTGCAAGCCCCAACCAGAGTGCGGAGCCAATAGCAATCAACGCCAGAGGCCACTGCGTGAGCGCCGATGGTGACATTCCCGCAAGGCTGTACTCGCCGCCCATCGCCCGCCCGATAAGCAGCGCCGCTCCCATCAGGCAGGCAGCCCCCGCGCTCATCGCCAATAGCGAGTATCGTGGGTGGTACGCCTGCGCTTCATCGTTGAGCGCCCACGTAAGCATCACCAGAAGCAATAGCTGTCCGGCGTAAACTCTCAAGTCCCAGGTGTGAACCAGGCTATATAAAACGGCGATAACCAGTGTGCCCACGACTAATCGCCATATGGACCTCTGGGAAGCAACGCCTGGCTGCCATTCGGCATTCACCGATCTGCGGTCCCCTGTTCTCGATCTTCGGTCCCAGGTTCCCGCCCTTCGATTTCTAGTCCCTGGTCCCTGACCTCCGGCCCCCGATCTTCGATCCCTTGTCCCAGACCTTCGATCCCTTGTCCCAGACCTTCGATCCCTCGTCCTCGAAACCTGCCCCCCGGCCACTCGCCACAGGTAAAGCGCCCCCAACAGCAGACACCAGACCCCTAATCTCGCGGACAGCGCATCACTCTGATAAACCGGCTTGCCCATCCACGCTAAAAACGTGGGCCACTCCACTAGCTTGCCAGCCACGCCTCCATCTGGAAGCCCCTCAGAAAACAGGGCTACCAAAAGCCCCACAACAACGCCGGGCAGGGCAATAAATCGTCCCAACCCGCCATATCGCTGACTCCAACCCACCGCTAACGTCAGGAGGGCGGATATTAGTAGTATTAGTAGGGTGTAAATCATCGTTTTAGGGATCAGGGTGGTCTTGTAGGGGCGCACGGCCGTGCGCCCCTACAAGACCACCCTATCGTTCCGCACATGGCATACATAGATCAACAGACAAAAGCAACAAATGCAAATTCTCCAGTTTGTGGCCGCGCAGAAGGCCCGGTAGAATACCGAGCGTGGGAAAAGACCCCGTACTCAAGTGCAGCCCTGTTAGTTCGCGTGGTGTGCCTCTCACCCAGCAGAGGACCTCTCCTCGCGGCCCCTCGACCCTGCCAACGGCGCTGCCCCCGCGCAGGCGGTTGCTCCCTTTCGCCCGCATTGGGCCATGCGGTAGATCGTCCAGGGCCAGTTCTATGAGCCGGAAGCTCTCTAAACATTCCAACAAGCGCACGACCAGCCTGGCAAAAGCATCGCCAGCCCTCTGTACCACGATAGTCGTGGCTTCGTCCTCGTAAGTGCCGGTCGGAAAATCAGCCCTGATGTCAGTGGTCACGCCCGACGCGCGGGCAACCGGCCCGCGTAACCCAGCCTCGATTGCCTCCTCGGCTGAGATAGCTCCAAGCCTCGCCAGCCGTGATGCTATCTCCTTGCTGCGTATTATGGACATTATCTGCGCTCGCAGCGCGCGTTCTATATGTCGCGCCTCCAGGCTCAAATTCCTGCTTACCTTTTCGGCGATGTCGCGCGCCAGTCCACCAAAGGTAATCAGTCCGTGCTGGAAGCGCCTTTCACTCCATTCCGCGAATGCCTCTACAAGCCGCTCGCGCAAGTCTCGCAGAACGGCCTCCCTATTTGGCAGATCTAGCGCGGCCATGGTATCGGCGGCGTTCATCAGGTGGGAGATTATACGTTCGGTTTCAGCCAGCACCAGCCGTAAATAGGCTGCTCGCGGAGGCACCGCTAGTTGCGCCATCGCCTCCACCGCCTGCGTGTAGGCCAGAGTATTAGCCTGTGAGCACGGCCCACATAGTCCCTCGACCAGCTTCAATGCTTGCTCCCATTCGACGCCCTCGCCTGTTGCCTGCTTTACCCGCTCCTCCAGCCCAATGTAGCCGTATCCATGCTCTGCTTGCGCGCCCACGATCTCAGCGTCCCAACCAAGCAGGTCGGCTCGCTCCGTAGAAAGTTCCAACCCCAGCCGAAGCCCCACAGGCAGCCCCACCTGGTACGGCCCCATATTCACCATGCGCTTTACCGCCTGTGGAGAAAGCAAGTATAGCTCCTTTTATTCAGTAAGTGTTCAGAATAACCCATGACCCTTCGGGCTACCAACCGGCAATGAAAATAGGATGGCGAGCCACCCGTAGGGGCGAACCTTGTGTTCGCCCTCTTGATGTACCAGTCAACCAGCAGGGCGAACACAAGGTTCGCCCCTACACCCAATATCCCTATTTTCAGAAGAATAAAGGTGCAAACGTAGGCTTGGGGGACTACCCTGTGCCTGCCCTGTTCGCGTACCCTGATGATTGGGTGATAAGGAGAGAGGGCAGGCACAGGGTAGTCCCCCAAGCCTACGTTTGTCCTGCAAAGGTCATCCCGAGACGCTTCTGAAGCTCATTTTCGCCTAGATGGGCCGATGGGTAGATACCCACCACTGACCCCACTATTTTGGAAGGCACGGTTATGCTTACCGTGTAAATAGTCTCGTCCACGTCAAAGAAATACGTGATAGTACCGTCTCCTGGTTGCTCGCTGGCTTGCGTGGTCTGCGCAGCGTTCTTATCTAGCGCGTCCGCTTGTTGCGCTTCATCAGATAGTTGGGCGTCATCATCGAGAGGCTGCGCGTCCGGTTTTTCTCCGACCGCAGGCGAGGTCCGTTCCCCGGCAATCGAGATCAGCTTTGCCCCAACTGCCCTGAACGCCGCCGCAATCTCATGTGGCGGTACATCTCGGAACGAGAGGCGCACTTCACGGTCCCGCTCTTCTCGCACGAAAGCGAAGTGAGCAAGCCTGCGCTCAACCCCCTCCTCCCCGCTGCCCTCGCCTTTCCCCCCACCCGCGTGGCGCTCAGGCGCACTGCCCCCGCTCGTCTCCATAGCAAGCCTCACACCTCAATTTCCCAGTGTTAGCTGTTAGCCTGCCTATGATAACAACAAGCTCAACAAGCGTCAAGCGAGGTGCGTGAAACGCAGGGTCAATTCATTTTCCAAGATGCGGCCAAGAAGGGGGATTCGTAGGGGCAGGTCTCCGTGCCTGCCCTGTTCGTTTACCAAGAAGTTTGGGTGATAAGGGGAGAGGGCAGGCACGGAGACCTGCCCCTACGAATCCCCCTTCTATCGAAAATGAATACACCCTGCGTGAGATGTGAGTATCGTAATTCACGTTTCACGCGACGTGATATAATTAACACTCATGCACGTCGCACTCAGTGGTTATTTCTGGGGCCAACCGCACACAGGTTCCGGGCAATACACCCGGCATCTTTGGGTTGCCCTTTCATCGCTTGTATCCCGCCTGCCCGACAAGGATAAATACAGGCTATCATTGTTACTACCTGATATGGTTGCAAAGACCGGTGGTTCCAATCCAAAGCTTGCCCTCGAACGAAGTGAAGGGTCCAAAATCCAAAGCTTGCCCTCGAACGAAGTGAAGGGTCCAAAATCCAAAATCGGTAAGTTGCTTTGGGAACAGTGGGGCGGGGTACAGGAGGCCAGACGGCAGGGCGCGCACTTGCTCCATGTGCCATACCTCGCGGCCCCCCTCGTAAAGAGGATGCCGTTAGCGGTGACAGCGCACGATATGATACCATGGGTTGTGCCTGGATATAGCGATTCGCTTGCGGTTAGACTCTATTTGGCCCTGGCGGCGGCGGGTGTCAAGCGCGCCGACCTCGTAATAGCCGACTCCGAGGCCTCGCGCCGCGACGTTATACGGGTGCTCAAAGTGCCACCCACAAGGGTGCATACCGTCTATCTTGGCGTTGACCCGCCACCGGACTATACCCAGGAACAACTAGACGAAGCGCGTGTCCACTTCAACCTGCCCCACAATTATGCCTTTTACCTGGGGGGCTTTGACCGCCGCAAGAACGTGCCTCTCCTGCTAAGGACCTGGCGCGCGGCTTTCGAGCAGTACGCCGGTGACGACGCTCCGGCGCTGGCGATAGGCGGCGCTATACCTCAACCTGGCGGCGTTTTCCCCGACGTTCGTAGCGAGGCCGTCCGCCTGGGATTCGGAGACAACACGAATGGTCCAGTGCGCTTCCTGGGAAGGATAAGCGATGCCGACAAATCGTTGCTCATGGCCGCAGCCCGCATATTCATCTACCCATCTGCCTATGAAGGCTTTGGGCTTGACCCACTGGAGGCTATGTCCAACGGTTGCCCCGTAGTTTCATCCTCCGGCGGCTCCCTCAAGGAAGTGGTGGGTGATGTTGGGCTTCTGGTGGCTCCCAACGATGAGCGCGCTCTGTGCGAAGCTATAGTACGCGCCTGGTCAGACCACGCCCTGAGAGACCGCCTCAGTGTCCAAGGCAAACAGCGCGCCAGCCAGTTCACCTGGCAGCGCACCGCACAGCAAACGTGGGACCTCTATGCAAACGTGAAACGTGAAACGTGATGCGTGAGGAAACAAGAAATATGTTTGACCCAGTAAAACATGAAGAGGAATCGGGCGAAAACCCCGTCGCGCCCGATAGATCACGTTTCACGTTTCACGTTTCACGTATCATGTGGATTTGGCACGCCGCCGTGGTTGCCGAATATCAGAAAACGCTATCTGCGCTCGCCGACTGCGATAACCTGGACGTGACCCTGCTCGTGCCGCGCCGTTGGCCTGAGCGTTCGGGCCAGATGGTCCACGCCGAAGACCCTGTCGTGCCCAACTTTCGTCTCGTCAGAGCTAACACGGTATTCACCGGCCTTTACTATATCTACTTCTTCCCCAGCCTGCTTTATCAGTTACTGCGCTACCGGCCCGACATAATATACTGCTATGAAGAGGCCCACACTTTCATCGCGGCCTGCGTGCTGGCGCTACGCCACCTGTTTCTGCCCAGGAGCGTCGTGCTGCTTTACGCCGCGCAGAATATCAAGAAGCGCTATCCTCTGCCTTTCCGCACATTCGAGCGCTACTGTTTCAAACATGCCGATTCTATACTCGCCTGCGGCGTTGGCGTGGCGGACACCTTGCGTTCCAAGAAGTACCGGGGCGACTTGCGCATAGTACCCCTCCCCGTAGACGCGCACACATTCTCCCCCGACCCAACGCTACGCGCCCTCGGTCGCCGTAAGTTAGGATTGCCCGAAGGTTCGTTGCTGGTAGGCTACGCGGGCAAGCTGGTCGAGGAGAAGGGTCTACGCACCCTGTGGCGCGCATTTGCCGAGATAGCTGGCGAGCGCGCTGATTTACATCTGCTGCTTGTGGGCGGAGGTCCCATGTTAGAGGAGATAGAAGCCAGCGCTCGTGCCGCCGGGTTGGATAAGCGCCTGCACACGCCGGGCGTCGCGCATAATGCCGAACTTCCGACGTACCTGAATGCGCTTGACGTTTTTGTGCTGCCTTCCGAGACCAGGCGCAACTGGCGTGAGCAGTTCGGGCGAGTGGCGGTCGAAGCGATGGCCTGCGGTGTGCCCGTAATCGGGTCCGACTCTGGCGAGATTCCCATCGTGCTCGGCGACGCTGGCCTGACATTCCACGAAGGCGATGCCTCTGCCCTGGCAGCCCAACTACGCTGCCTGCTATCTGATCCTGCTTTTCGCGCCCAGCTTGGCGCTAAAGGCAGACAGCGAGTATTAGACTTATACAGCGTCGAGAAAGTAGCCGCTCAACACCACGCGATATATCTGGGGGTGAGGGCTGAGGGTAGGGAGTAGGGTGAGGGGTGAGGGAATAGACGTAGAGGATAGGGACTACTCCCTCACCCCTCACCCTACTCCCTACCCTCAGCCCTCACTCCTAACGGAAGATGAACCCGGCGCGCTCGCTGCGGTGGGCGCTCTGGCGTTGGTCGCCTTTTTGATTATCGGTGTCTTTTGGGGTATGGCGAATCCTGCTGGGGAGAGCCTGTACACCCAAAGGCAGGCTAACACGCTCCTGTCAGAAGGCCACTACTCGGAGGCGGCCACGATACTTGAACGCGCTCTTACCAGGTACGACGCTCCCGAACTCCGCCTCGACCTGTCCTATGCTTACCTGGCTCGCCGTGACGCGGAACGCGCCGAACGGCAAGCCCAAAGGGCCATTACCTCAGCATCCGCAGACCTGAAACCCGCTGCCTGGGCGCAGCTAGGCCGCGTGCTGGCCTTCACAGGGCGCTCCAACGACGCGCAAGATGCGTGGACAGAGGCAATAAGCAGTGCGGTCTCCTTTAGAGGTATATCCCCCGTTGAGACGGAGGTACGCTCGGCCATCTGGCACATGGCTATGTTGCAATGGTCACGGTTGGATTACGGCGCAACCAGTGTTAGCTTACAGTCGCTCCTCAACACCGAAGACACCTACGCCCTATCGGCGCGAGTCAAACTTGCTCAGCTACTTGCGCCAACCAATAGCGACATATCCCGTAAGCACTTGCAGGTAATAGAGCGAGAACTTCCGCACTTGAGCATAAAGGCCGCTCTACCCGATTTGCGTGTGCCTGGCCTGCGAGAAGGTCTAGATATGGAGGTCATAACTTCCACTGTTGCTGGCCTGAAGAGCACGTTCATTGCTATGGATAAAGCGCGTAAGGGAGGCGCGAGCCAGGCTAGTATATCGGCGCTGTGGGGTAGGGCTTTCTTGCAGCAGGGCGAACCTTACCTGGCTAAGACCTACCTGCAACGGGCGGTGGAGGCGCAGCCCGGCCTTGCCGACGCTCACTCATTTCTTGCCCTTGCCCTCACTGCCACCGGGGACGCGGCGGGCGCTCTCAATCAGCTAAAGATTGCTGTAGACCTGGTTCCCCAGCGCCCGTTGCCGCACTACGCCCTCGCTGGGCTCTATATACAAAAGGAAGACTGGGACCACGTATCGAAAGAATTGAGCGCACTGAAGAAACTTGAGCCTGATACTCCGCAATTCCACATCCAGCTTGGCGAATACTATTCCCAAAGGGGTGCATACGACGCCGCCGAAGAGGAATATATAGCTGCCATGAACAAGCAGGCGAGTAGCAGCAACAACTCTACGCCTACTTCTGGGCCTGCTTCCAGCATCCTGGAAGCCGCCCTTGCCCTCTCCCGTTTCTACACCGACGTGCGCGGTATGGGCTGCGAGAAGGGTTTGCCCGCCGCCCGCATATCGTTAAACCGCAACCCCGGCGACCCATCTTCTTACGACGCGGTAGGCTGGTCCCTGGTGCAGTGCGACAAGCCTGATGAGGCGTTGTCCTCTCTCGAACACGCCACAAAAGCAATACCCGACAGCCCGCGCTTCCACTTCCACCTGGGCAAAGCCTACGCTCTCCTGGGCCGACAGGCCGACGCTCGATCCGAATACAACAAGGTTATAGACCTCGACCCCGGTGGCCTGTGGGAGCGCCAGGCGGTCGCCGCCCTCCCCAAACTTAAAGAAGCAGGAAAGTAACCAAAACACAGAGTGATTTGGTTACTTTCTATAATACGCGGGCCCTTGAAGCCTGGTCCAGAAAGCGCGCCAGCCCTTTCTGCTCGATTTCGCCCAACGAATAGCGTTGGCGGTTGAATAGCTCTTTGACAGCAGGCTGTTTCAGGCCCAGCCGTTCGCTGCCTACCTGTAGAATAGTGGCCTCCTGCTCCCTGGCGGTGCGCTGTGACAGGCGCAACAGGGTCTGTAGCTGCTCGTTTGCCCCTGGGTTGCGTTCTTCCAGGTCTCTCTGCGCGACCAGTATCTCCCATACGGTGGGCAATCCGGTGAAGACGTACCAGGCCACGCCCATATCCTCCGCTACCCAGCTATTCGCTTTGCCCGCCGCCTCTTTCGCCGCTTCGTCGCTGTAGAGCAAGTGCGCTCCATTCGGTTCATATGCCGGATCGTCCGGCAGGTGGATTTGCACGTCTATGCTGTAATAAGGTGTGCGTAACATACGCAGCAGATGCTCGGCAGTAGAGCCTCGCGCTTCGGGCGATATGCCTATATTGCCTTCGTGCATAAGATCAAGTCTTTGGGGGGCAAGGAGCAAAGCCGTCTCCGTCCTGCCTTCACAAGCCAACCCCCAGCCGCCCAACGCGCCGAACTGCCCTCCATGCTGCGCCACCGCCCCCGGCGGAAGAAAAGCCGCGTCCAGGCTGCCGTTCAACATCTCCACCAGCAAAGCGCCGGGCGCTGCGTTGATAATCTCCACTTTCCAGGGCGACTCCGGCGCGACCCAGCCTGCCTCTATCGGATAGAGCAAAGGCAGAAAGTTAGCGCGGTTCTGGTACCCCAACCGAAGAATGTGCATATCGGTGTGTATATCGCCCGCCATCTAGCTCTCTTCTTGCATAATAGTAATAGTCGTCTGTCGTCTATCGTCCATCGTCTATCGTCTATCGTCTATCGTCTATCGTCCATCGTCCATCGTCCATCGTCCATCGTCCATCGTCCATCGTCAGTAAGCATTATAGCCTAAATGAAACAGTGCCGGAACCCCAATTGCACAATCTATAACATACTGGAGGAGTTGCCCGACGCCTACGTGCAATGCCCGTTGTGCAAGGAGCCATTAGTCGAAGTTACCCCTGCCGGGGGAGAGCCGTCGTATGCACGCCTGCCTGATGATCAGCCGACATCTTTCTACACTCCCGTCAGTCAGCCAAGATATGGACAGTTGCCCCTACGCGCAGGCAACCAATACGCCAACTATGAGGACACAGACTCCGAATACGATGCAGAAGATGAGGAAGAAGCAGATGACGGCGCTGGGCCGCAAAGGGCCGCACAAGCGCGTGGGCTGACTCGTGCCCGAAGCTGGACAATAGTCGCCGCTATATTCGCGCTGCTTGCCGCTTGCGCGCTCCTGACAGTGATCGTTGGCAGCCGCCTTCTCCCTCAATCGCCAGCGTCCAGTTCGATGGTCGTCATAACGGGCACGGAGGGACTGGGGATCGGGGATCAGGGATCGGGGATCAGGGATCAGGGATCAGCAACCAAAGAACCGACCGCTGATCTCTGGTCCCCGGTTCCCGGTCCCTCAGCGCCCCCGGCCCCTATCATGGACGCGCTCATGTGCGCGAAGCTAGATGCGGGACAGCCGATTGGCCCCACCCACGCCTACCACCCTGCCGACCCCTTCAACCTGGCAGTGCAGGCCGCGTTCGGCCCCAACGGAGTGACAACCGCTCTCACAAGATGGTACGGCCCCGATGGCGCGCCTATATATGACCTCAAGCAGAGCTACACCCAACAAGGCACTTACTATGCGGGCTTCACACTCAAAAAAGCCACCCCATGGGCGGTTGGCGATTACCACGTCGAGGTATACACGAATGGTTCCACCCAGCCCGTGCAGACAGTTTCATTTAGTGTGATACAGCCCTGATGAGACTTAAAGCCAAAGAGCCAAAATCAGAGGTGATTTTGGCTCTTTGGCTTTAAGTCTCTATAACTTATCTGCCCTCTGGACTTACCGGAGGCGCGCCCGACGTGCCGAAGTTAAGCTTCAGCAGGTTGAAGTCGCTGACGTTGACTACCTGGTCGCCCGTGAAGTCAGAACGGTCGTCGTAGCCGGGTTCGCCTACGCTTCTGCCGAATGTAGCCTTCATAATATTGAAGTCACTGACATTAACTACATTATCATCGTTGGCGTCTCCTGCTCGCATCAGCCCCATCTCCTGGCTGTTAGTACCTGTCGCCAATGTTAGACTTCCCGCGTTTGCAAGGTACTTCGGGTCTTTCACCCGGTAGCTGTACGTGCCATTGGGCAGACCCGTCGTAGTTGTGAAGTGCCCGCTGGCGTCGGTATTTCGTGCTGGGTAGTTGACCTCAGTCGCGCCAGATTTGAGTGTGAGGGTAATTGGCAATTGCTGCAAAGCATTGGGCTGGGCCGGGCGACCCTGCCAGGTCACATGACCAACCAATACCGCCGCCGGGGTAGGCGTGGCGGTGGTGGGACAGGTCCCAACCCCGTTGACAGTCAGCGTATAGCTGGCGCAGCCTGTGCTGGGGGTTACCTCATGTACCACGATCACGAACGTGGCTCCGGCGGGCACGGTGAACTGGTAAATAGGCGCGGCGCTCGCTCCCATATCGCCCAGGTAGTTAGCGCAGATGTTGTTTGGGTCGAAGCTGCCCAGGTAGGCCGCGCTGAACAGGAGCAGTGGACAGCCCGTCTGGTCCAGTTGAGCTACCACGCAGGCCGGCGCCGCGCTGCTGTTGACGAACGTGTATGAGTCATAGTGGTGCGGTAGAACATCGTTGGTGCCTGGGCAAGCCCTGGTCACTCCACAGGCGCTGGCGCTCTGGTTGCGCAGTAATCGCCCCACCTGTACCGGATCGCTGCTGTTGATCGAGCCAGTGAAGGCCCCGCAGAGTGGAGTGGAAGTTATAGTAGGGGTAGGCGTTATAGTGCGCGTGGACGTAGCGGTTGGTGGAGTACCCGTGAGGGTCGGTGTGGGAGTAAAGGTCGCTGCCGGAGCGCACGAAGGGAATGTGAAGCGCCCTATCCGCGTCTGCCAGTCGCCGCTATTCGTGTTTGCAAAATACTCCGTTGTATACCAGAAAGTGCAATCATCTCTGGGGTCCACTGATAGCGCGCTGTAGTCGCCCCAGCGAGCGTATCCGGTCTGCGATCCGCCACCGGGGTACATGGTCGTCTCGCCCTGGGCTAGCGTTCCCAAGGGGTCGTTCACCAGGCGGCCCGCGTAGCGTATGCTTGGGAAAACGCTGCTGCTCGATGCGCTGTAGCCCACCGCTATGTTGCCGCTGCGGTCCATCGCTATACTGCCCATCCACCTATGCGTAGCATCGGGAGAGTAAGTACCTTGCTGGTAAATGCTTGGGCTGCTATTCAGGCCGCGTAATTCGTACCAGCGCACAGCCGCGAGGCCGGAGCCGTCGGCGTCTACCGTGTGGTTGAGCACGGCGGCTTCGTGGTCTCCGAAGTTGCGGTACGCTACCCTGAACATCAGCCGGTCGTTCAGACCTTCAAGCTCCTGGGTAGTACCCGGCTGTGGTACGCACGCCGAGCGGGATGCACTGCATAGTTGGCTGTCGAACGGGGCAGTAGGCAGTATTGTCGGGCCTGTGAAAGTGGAGTTAGCAGGAACTGTGAAGTCTACGTGGAACCTGAATATTTCGAGTTGGTCTTGCGGCGCGCCAGTGGCATCGTCAACCATTTCCATGAAATAGTTGGGGCTGCCCGCCGGGGGAAGCGTACTGCCGTCCAGGTCGGTGGGCAGCATACCCGTGTGTGGCGGGTCGAGGTGGAAGTATTGCATTGTAGCCGTCGAGTCGCCCGCCAGCATCTTCGTGCGGTCGAACGCGAAGTTGCCAGTGCCCGCGAAGGTAACGGGGCTATTGAACTCGTTGGTGGTCATGTAGTATGCGTCAGGCCACACCCCAAAGTGGGGGTAGTCCTCAAAGTTGGTGGGACTGGTCTGGAACTCGTAGCGATAGTAGCTGCCCGTTGGATCGGGACTGGTAGAGATAGCGATGCACTCGTAAGTGGGGCCAGTGTTCCTGTTAGGGATGGAGAACTGGCTGAGCAACCACCTGTCGGCTAACGGGTCGTAGAGCACGACTGGGTCGCCGTTATTGTCCGTCGCGCACGTCCCTGGGAAGCCGCTCCAAAGACTGTTGCCCGTCACAGGTCCGAAGACCACGTTGCCGTTCTTGTCAAACATCTTGATGCCGGTGTTCACCCACTGCACGTAGTGGTTGGGGCCGACGTCACCCTCGGTGTCTGGTGGCACCGAACCCAACCCGTTATTCAGGTTATAGTTATCCTGCTGGCTATATCCATCGAAAGTCAGGCTAGGGGTGGGCATAGCCAGCGCTCCAAAGCTGCGCTGCACCACCGTGTCTACGGCAGCG
>JBBQIC010000102.1:0-11808 GCA_038324555.1 Chloroflexia bacterium | reverse complement strand
ACCACAAGGGTCGCCCCTACCCGGCTGTCTCCTCTACCCCTAATCTGAACACTTACTCCTTGCACGCTGTTTGCTAATATCATCAGCCTCTGCTAGAATGGAGTACGCTCCACTCAGAAATATCGGGCCGTCGAAACTAGTATGTAGCACAATGCTTCGGTTTCAGGGTGTTGAGTGGTTGTGGTTGTGAGGCGGGTGCGACAAGTAGCATCTTATGCACACGCTACATACAGGTAGCCGATTTGTCCTCCCATGGCAGAGAGGAGACACTGGATGTTAGCCAGAGGAATTGCATCGAGAAGCCTGCGGCATATATTGCCGACGGTGTTATTACTTTGTGTTCGGCTGTTCATTGGCGCTGTTTTAACCCTATCCGCCCTCCTAGTGAGCGTCAGCGTAGCAGGCGCAAACTTCAACCACGCAACTTCGGCCGCCCTGCCTCTTGGTCTTTTTGCCCGTGATGTGGGTGCTACTGGCCTGGGCACCACACCTACCAGCACTCCGACTCCAACTGCGACCTGCCCTCCTGGTCCCGGAACGGTTGGCGTAATAATCGAGAACTACACCTTCTTGCCACAAAGCATTACGGTCACCGCGGGCAGCACCGTTACATGGTCAAATTACGACGGGGCTATTACTCACACCTCAACCAGCGATACGGCTGTGTGGGATAGTGGCCCGCTATCTAACGGACAATCTTTCCAGTACACCTTCAACACCCCCGGCACGTACCCGTACTATTGCACCGTACACCCGGACACGATGCACGGCACGGTCAACGTCGTGGCAGGCTGTACTCCAACATCAACCCCAACACTTACCTTTACCCGCACTCGTACAATTACTCCTACAAGCACGCCTACCGCCTCATGCACCCCGGTCACCCGGTCGGTGATGATGGCTGATTTTGTGTACAACCCGCAGATCATTACCGTCACGCAAGGCTCGACCATAAGTTGGTGGAACGAGGGACCGTCCGCGCATACTAGCACCAGCGATACGGGCGCGTGGGATAGCGGCAATGTCAACCCGGGCGGGACTTTTCAGTTCACCTTCGGTTCACCGGGCGCCTACCCGTACCACTGCACCCTGCATCCACAGATGCTGGGTACTATCATCGTAACCGATTGCGGCTTGCCTACCCCTACGCTGACCCCTAGTTGTCCGCTTCAGTGGGGTTTAGTGTCCAGCCCCAATGTCGGCACGGACGATAACCACCTGCTCGACATGGCGGCGGTCTCGGCAAGCGATATTTGGGCGGTGGGTTACTACTTCAATGGTTTCGTCAGCCAGACGTTGGTGGAGCATTGGAACGGCACATCGTGGTCGGTGGTTCCAAGCCCCAACGTGGGTACGGGCACAAGTATCCTCCACGGGGTGGCGGCGGTGTCAGCTAATGACGTGTGGGCCGTCGGTTACACGGGAACCCAGACGCTGATCGAGCATTGGAACGGCACGCAGTGGAGCATAGTCAGCAGCCCCAACGTGGGCACCGGCACTAACGGCCTGATGGGGGTAGCGGTGGTCTCACCCAACGACATATGGGCGATAGGTCACTATTACGCTTCGGCTAGCGGCGCGTATCGAACGCTGGTCGAGCACTGGAACGGAGGATACTGGAGCGTCGTCAGCAGCCCCAATGTCGGCACGGGCAATAACTTCCTGTGGGGCGGGCTAACGGCACTTTCAGCCAGTGATATATGGGCAGTAGGCTCCTTTGGCCCCTCCAGCTCAGGCCAGACGCTGGCTTTGCACTGGAATGGCACTGTGTGGAGTGTGGTGCCTACCCCCAATGTCGGTACCTCCGAAAACCGGCTGCAAGGCGTGGTCGCACTTGCGGCAAACGACGTATGGGCGGTAGGGTTCTACGGCAACTATCAGAGCGAACAAACCTTGGTCGAACACTGGGACGGAACCGCATGGAGCATCGTGCCCAGCGCCAATCCCGGCGCGCGGAACGAGCTTCTTGATATATCGGCTGCCTCATCGAGCGACGTGTGGGCGGTCGGCTTTTCCGGTGGTAGCACGCTAGGCACGCTGACCGAGCATTGGAACGGCACGCAGTGGAGCGCAGCGCCCAGCCCCAGCCAGCCGGGCACCAATGTTCTGGAAGCGGTGACAGCCGTTTCCGACAGCTACGTATGGGCATCGGGCGAGTACCAGAACAACAACCTTTACCGGACGCTGACGTTACGCTACACATTTTCGGGGAACGGTTGCCCCACTGCTACCGCTACCCGCACGGTAACAAGCACTCCCACCAGGACGCCCACACCTGCGTGCCCTCCGGTCATCAGGTCGGTGTACATGATAAATTTCCAGTACCAACCACAAACTATAACCATAACGCAAGGCTCGACCATAAGCTGGTTCAACGAGGGGCCGTACACCCACACGACAACCAGCGATATAGGTGTTTGGAATAGCGGCACGCTCAACCCAGGGCAAAGTTACCAATTCATATTCAATACTCCCGGCACCTATCCATACCACTGCGCGATACACCCAACCATGACAGGCACTATCACAGTGACGAATTGTGAGCAAACAGCCACGCCCACTTTGACACCTACTATAACTACAACGCCTACCGCCACGCCTATCTTGGTAGGCCATGTCATCTGGGAGGGTCGTCCTGCGCAACCCAACCAGCTACAGGTATTGCCTATCACCCTGACGCTGAAGATGGGCGCGACTGAGAGGAACTACTCTACCCAGCTTACAGACCAGTATGGCTTCTTCACCGTGACACTTGGCAGACTGCCTAACGGCCTCTACAACTGGCGAGCCGACGACTCCGCGTCAGCTCTTCACTCTCCAAACTATCTGGCTAACTCCGGCACGGTCAGCCTCACGGGCGCACCGACAATTGGGGTCGAGATGGGGCTTATGCGAGCAGGCGACGCCAATAACGATAACATCGTCAACATCACCGACTTTAGCGTCCTCAAAGGCACGTTTGGCAAGTCGGTTGGCGACCCAGGCTACGATGACCGCGCCGACTTTACAGGCGACCAAACGATCAATGTATCCGACTTCAACCTGCTCAAGCTCCACTTTGGGCAGGGCGGGGCGCCCCCTATTATGCCCGACGGACGTTTGGAACAAGACCCCACGCCAAGCCCCAGCTTTGCCTTGATCGGTATTCCTGATGCAAGCCCGACGGGAACTCCCGGAGGGTGTCGGCCTTGGGAAGTAATATCCAGCCCAAACGTAATCACTGCCTCGCAAAACCTTCTGTTTGCTGTATCGTCCGCTTCGGCCACTGATGTTTGGGCGGCAGGGGTTTGGAATCACGACACAACGTCTGAAGCGCTTATCGAACATTGGGACGGGTTCCGATGGAGCATCGTGCCGGGTTTGGAGGACAACAAAATACCCCTCGATATAGGTGCAATGTCGGCCAATGACGTATGGGTCGTCGGCACCCAAAGCTCTCCGGGATCGCTGATCGGGCACTGGAATGGCGCTGGCTGGAGCCTTGTTCCCCACCCCGATCCAGGTAACTTTCTCAATACCTTTGAGGCGGTTGCCGCTACGTCGGCCAATGACGTTTGGGCTGTAGGCCAATACGAGAACTATGATCCTTATGTTTCGTTACCCAGTACGCTGATCGAGCACTGGAACGGTACTGATTGGAGGGTTGTTCCCAGCCCAGACGTTGGCGCGACCAGCCAATCATTGCCCGGTGTCGCGGCCATCGCAAGTGACGATGCATGGGCTGTGGGTTATTATGGAACCTCGAGCAGCGACCTACGCACGCTCATCCTGCATTGGAACGGCAGCGTATGGAGCGTGGTGCCAAGCCCCAACCTTGGTGCCGGCTCAAATAAGCTTGAGTCGGTTGCCGCTGTCTCGGCCAATGACATCTGGGCGGTAGGTCACTATTGGAGCGAGACCGAACGCAGGGAGCGCACCCTCGCGATGCACTGGGACGGTCATGCGTGGAGTGTTGTTCCCAGCCCAATCGCCGGTGCCGGAGACAACGAACTGGATGGCGTCACGGCTATCTCCGGTGATAACATCTGGGCAGTAGGCGGTTATTTCGATGTACGTAGCGGCAGAAACCTGGCACTGATCGAGCACTGGGATGGTTCCCATTGGAGTATTGTACCCAATCCGGCCAACGGTACCAGGCCACCGATGCTCCATGCGGCGGCCGCCGACCATTCGGGAACCGTCTGGGCCGTGGGTTGGTTCGTAGAGCAGAACGGGCCAATCCGGACGCTAACCATGCGCTACAGCGGCGGCGTGACTTTCTCTGACGTTCAACCCTCGGACTACTTCTACCAGGCCGTCAACTATCTATACTGCGGAGGAGCTATTTCGGGCTATTCGGACGGCACTTTCGGCTCATACAACCCTACTACGCGTGGTCAACTATGCAAGATAGTGGCCCTCGCCGAGGGCTGGACGATAGATTGCCCGCTGAACCCGCACTTCAACGATCTGCCACGAAGTAGTCCTTTCTACTGCTTCGTGGAAACAGCATACGAGCACAACGTCGTTTCCGGCTACGGTGATAGCACGTTCCGACCCAGTGACGACGTCACCAGAGGACAACTCACCAAAGTGGTAGTGCTCGCGCAAGGCTGGCAGATGGCCTGTCCGGCCCGTGGACACTTCTCGGACGTGGCCCCGGACAATCCATTTTACTGTTTCGTGGAGACGGCAGTTGGCCGAAACGTCGTCTCCGGCTACGGGGACGGCACATTCCAACCGGGCGACCCCGCTACACGTGGACAGATCAGCAAGATCATTTACATGGGTGTCGCTCCGCCTTAGCTTTGCTTCTTTGAACTATCCAGACTTGAATTCTGTGGGTGTTTTAGTCATACTGTTATCTACTACCCTCCCCTCGTATGTAGGGGTCGTCGTACATTCAACCTGATTTGAATTGAGGAAGGAGCAATCGTATGAGATCCTGGCGCTTATTATTGGTTGTCGTAGCCCTTATGCTGTTCAGTATGGGGGCATTTGCCTCGTCGAACGCCCAGGCAGTTGCCCCACTCGCGCTAGATGTGGGTTCCTCGGGCACTGTGGGCGTTGGTCCAGACGCTTACAACTTACAGCAGCCGCTGCCGTCCGGCCCATCCATCGGCCCCGACCACCTCATTCACCCGTGCGGTGGGATGTTTCCCGAACCTCCATTCCAGGGGTTATCGCCGCTGGCGATAGCTTACGTGCCCGGCATGTGTTCCTTCGGGTATGGTGACATCGGCGTATGGCAGGCCGACGGGCATAATTACGTGGTTCTGTCAGGCTTCGATCTGCGATTGTTCCACATCTGGAACGTGGACGACCCGTATAACCCACAGCTGACGTCCTCGCTGAACTTCCCTTCAGGAGGCAGTGCGAGCACCTCCATATTCCCATTCAAGCAGGGTAGCAACCACTACGTCTCGGTCACGATGCGCGGTTCCGGCACGGGCTGCGGTTTCTTTGTGTACAACGTCAATAACCCGGCCAGCCCACAGTTCGTGGCGCGTAAGCAGGGCACAGATTGGTGCACGCCACACGAGAACTTTGTTTCCGCCGACGCGAACGGCGATGCCGATTATGCGTGGGTGGCAATGTCGGGCGAGGGTGGCTCAGGATACAAGGTGGTGGTATTGGACCTGCACGACCTGTCCAATATGACAGAGACCGGGCGCTACCAGAGGCCCGACGCCAACAGCAACATCTTTGTGCACGATGTCACTGTTATAGGCAACCGGGTATTCCTGGCCCACTGGACCGGGGGTGTGATAATCCACGACAAGGAAACCCTTGCCCACAGCATCAACCCCACGCCGCTTAACCCGATAAACAGCATCCGCCCTTCCGGCTTTGCAGTGCATCATACCTGGCCCACAACCGATGGCAATCACCTCTTCATCGAGGACGAAACACTCAGCAGTTCTTCGGCGGAAAAGGTCAAGGTGTACAACATCGCCGATCTCTCGAACCCATACTACGAATCGGGCATTATAGGGCCGGGTATAGCCGCCAGCAATCAGGCTCACAACCTGAAGATACTCAACCAATCCCCCGGCCACGATCTGCTCTTTGTGGGTTGGTACAAGGCGGGCACAGAGGGCTTCCAGGTGGATACCACAGGGCCGGCTCCCGTGATCACGGCCACTATATCGCACCGGCTAAGCCAAAGCGCCGCCGGTGGGTACGGCAACGCCTGGGGCGTTGATTACCAACCGTGCACTGTGCGCGGTCGCCAGACAACCTGCGTGTATACGGGCGACCTGACCTACGGTCTGGTCTCCGACGCCCTGGGTTACGACCCGGCTCTCGACCCTTACAGCCCCGAATCGCAAATCACCGACCCCACCAGCGGCCAGAACATCACCACCTGTTCCTACACGGTGCGAGGAACAGCCCACGACTATTACAGCGGAGTGGCCCAAGTTGAAGTGAGCGCCGATGACGGAGCCACCTGGTCGCCCGCGCAGGGCACCGCCAACTGGACTTACGAGTGGACCATCCCGGCCGACGGAGCGTACTCTCTGAAAGTGCGGGCCAGAGACGCGGCGGGCAACGTCCAGGCGCCCACCACCTCCGTGAGCGTGACGGTGTCCGGCAACTGTGGGTCAGGCTCAACGCCGACCCCAACTGCGACCCCGTGCGCCATGTCGTTCACGGACGTTTCGCCTAACGACTACTTCTACGAGGCCGTGCGCTATCTGTACTGCGCGGGCGTCGTCTCAGGTTACGCCGATGGCACGTTCCGCCCGTACAACAACACCACCCGCGCCCAACTCTCCAAGATAGTGGCGCTCGCTGAGGGCTGGCCGATAGACACTACAGGTGGGCCGCACTTTACAGACGTGCCCATTTCCCACACCTTCTATGATTACATAGAGACAGCCTACAATCACAGCATAATCACCGGCTATCAGGACGGCACGTTCCGCCCGGATAATAACGTGACGAGGGCGCAGCTATCCAAAATAATCGTGCAGGCGCAACAGTGGCCCATAGACACTACAGGTGGACCGCACTTTACAGACGTAGCCGTGGGGAACCCGTTCTACGGTTTCATAGAGACAGCCTACAATCACGGCATCATCACCGGCTATCAGGACGGTACGTTCCGCCCGGATAATAGCGCTACCAGGGGACAGATATGTAAGATAGTCTACCAGGCTATTACGCAGCCTTGACGGATCTTGCAGTGTTCGTTCTCATCGAACAAAGATCGGCCGCAGAGTAACAGCAACCAAACAAAAGCAATCACGGTCGGCTATTCATAAGCGACCGTGATTGCTTTTGTTTGAATTGGTTTCCTGCCCGTTTTGCTAGTGGCCTTCGTCGTGCTCTTGCCCAGGCAAACAGTAGTCAATCTCGTCTGTTGGTTGGAAATCGCCGACGAGAACCTCGCGCTTGAAGCCTTCGCCGGGCTCTATGCCTTCCGCGCTAATGTCAAAAGTAAATTGCTGGCCCCTGCGCAATCGCTTTCCACCAATGCGCACGTCCTGATTGACCGTGTAAACGGGCGCCCAGGGACAGCAATAGAAATAAGCTATTCGGGTTAGACGCCTCTGGTCTAGCGATTGTTCAATTTCCGCCTGGATTTGCCGAGTCCGTGCGTGGTTGGGATCGTTGCGCCAGGTATTTACCAGGGCTTCTACAGCCTCAGGGTCGTTCTGAAACCGATCCTTAGCCTCAGGGTCGGTAATGACCCAAGGGTCCAGGCTCTGGAGACGCACGCCGCCGCTGTCGGTCTCGTAGACTTGCGGCCCGCCGCAGCTTGGGCAGTAGAGAACATCCTCCTGGAGTAGCCGCCCACAGTAAGCACACTTATGTGCGTTCATTTTCCGTCTTTCCTCCTTTACCCCTTGATTGACTTTGTACAGTATAGGACAAAAGTCGAGCTAAGGTGATACATTGATCACCATCGTCAGGCCTCCTGCTCCGTCCTCTTCAACATTGTTATTGGTGGTGTGGTGTGGGATGTGGCAGTGCAGCAACCACTTGCCCGGCTCCCGGGCGGGCCACACCACGTCGTATCGCTCGCCTGGGCTTACGTCCACCGTGTCCTTCTCGAGCTGGGCGCCCTCGGACACCGGGTTGCCGTCGGTCGCAACGATTTTGAACGGGCCTCCATGCACATGCATTGGGTGGACGAAGTTGTTGTTTGTGCCTATGAAGCGCAGCAGTACCTTCTGCCCCACCTTCATGTTGATTGTTTCGGTGGAAGGGTATGCCTTACCGTTGATGGTGAAGAAGTTGGGCAACGTCCCTTCCATGAGCATGGCCGGATAAGTATACGCTTCCTTCTCCAGCCACTCCTGCAACTGGATCGTGTATTCAAGGTCGTAGGTAGGAGCAACCGTGGGACTCTTTGGGTCTATAATCAGCGCGCCGTACATGCCGAGCGCCTGCTGCCGATCAGGCTCTTCGTGCGTGTGGTAAAAGAATGTGCCTGCCTGCTGTACCGTAAACTCGTAGGTAAACTTCTCCCCAGGCGCAACCGGCTTCTGCGTCACGTAAGCTGGCCCGTCCATGTTGTTAGGCACCACGAGGCCGTGCCAGTGGACGGTTGTCGCTTCGGGCAGGTTGTTGGTGAAGTTGATTCGCACCCGATCACCCTGGGTGACGCGGATGCGCGGTCCGGGTACCTGGCGGTTGAAAGCGTAGGCCATCACCTGCTCGTATGGCAGGATGTTCCACTTGATTACCGACACCTCCAGGTCGAAGGTTTTGACGCCGTTCTCAATGCGCGGCTGGAGCAACTGGTCGCCACGAGCTTCAGCGGGAGCGGTATAGCTCACAGCGCGGGGGTCCACCGCCGACATGTCACGCATCGAGCGGCCAGGCATGTCGTAAGTCATGATCATGCCGGGAGGCATGATAGCCCCACCCACGTCGCGTGCGCCTAAACCCAGGTTGGTGTAAAACGCCGAGAAGATGATCGCCACGACGAGGGCCAGCACCGAAGCGAGCGTAATGGCCACGATCTGGGGCCGGGTCACTTTGGGGGCCATGTTCATCCCCCCGTGGTCCATCGCCATCCCGCCACTCTCCCCACGACGCGTGCCTGTGGGGTTCATGCCTTTGCGCGGATCGTCTCGTGAAGCAGGCATAGAGGCGCCGCTCTCTTCGGGCATGTGCATAGTGCTATGGTCATTGCCGTGGTCTTGCATGCTTCCATTCCTTTCCTTCTACGGCTTATAGCCTACGACATGTCGGGCATGTCGGTCGTCCCTACCTCAGGCGCAGAGGCCAGGGCGCTCAACGCTGGGGTTGGCTGTAGCCGTCCTTTCCCTCCGGTTGGCTCTACCATTGGCTGATCGCGCTCTGCTTCCAGACTGTGGCCGCCCTTGCCCAGAGCGCGCACGGTGCCCATGCCGTGCTTGAGGCCCGCCCATACCAACCAGGCATTGACCGGGTATGCGGTGACGAAGCCAACCGACACGGCCACCGACATAGCCCCCCAGTAGACAAGCTCAGTAGGCAACATGGCGCGCATGTCGCGACCCATCATGAGGACCACCATCGTAGGGAACATGCCCGCCATCATAGTGTTCATCGAGATCCATTCGGGCAGGAACGAGCGTCGCAGGGCCGCGCGGTAAGAGCCACCCATCATATCCTTCATAAAGAGCGCCTGGAAGATGGTGAGGCCAAAAGCGAAACCGAAGGTGTACTCGCCGATCATATCTATCCACATTGGCAGACCCAGCAGCGCCGTGACGGTTGCCGCGGTGATGATTCCGGTAGCGTCCCCGGCCACACAATGGATCGTGGAGCCCACTGCCTGCTTCCAGAGTGGTCTGATGAAGTCTTCGTGCGTGCCAGGACGAGGCTCTTTGCAAGAGAGGATATACAGTATGAGCGCGACCGGCCCCATGTAGAGGGTAACCAATACCCAGCCCCACTTCATCACGGTCATTTCGGGGTTGTTGGTGAAGGCGTCCCAGGCTACGTACATCAGTGACAGAGCGGTGAGGATGAACCAACCGATGAGCAGCACATCAATCCAGGCGAGAGGTCCCAGGATCGGCAGAGAAAAAGGTGACATAGGCTTACTCCATTAACAACGCAGGTCTAAACCTCGTAGAGATCACCGGATATTCAGCGCTCCAATGGCTATCACCAAACCCAGACCAGATACCGCCAGGGCCGAGAGCATAGGCAGCCTGAGCAGCAGCCCGTTGTTGAAGTTGACTTTCCGGCTCAACATGTTTCGGCTATAGACCATCAGCAAGCCGATCACGGTGAGCACAACCGCGAGACCCAGACTAAAGGTCAGTATCAGGAGCAGCCCCAGGGCGATCTTGTGCGAGGCGACAGCCACCATCAGCACCACGAGTGCCGAAGGGCACGGGATAATCCCGCCCATGATGCCCAGCGCCAGTAGGTTCCAAAGGGTTACTTGCTGCCCGTCAGTGGGCAGGTGCGTGTGATTCCGCCCGAATGGCCCGTGCTTGTGAGGCGTTGAAGCATCGACGTCGTTATGCTCGTGGCCGTGCGTGTGGCTATGGTCGTGATCGTGGTCGTGATTGTGAACGTGTTCATCACGCCCATGACTGTCAGCCTCACCGTCAGAGCGACTGTGTGCGACCTCGCCCGCTTCGTGAGAGGTTTCGGTGCTCTCTTTATGGCTGTGCTCATGTATACCTTGACTCGATGAGGCTTGGGCTTTTTGCACCCGTTTCCAGGCCCTAAATCTCTGCACGAACAGGGTTATGCCCATAATTACGATGAGCATCCCCGAAGAGAAGCCCAGCACCGGATAGAGGGTTTCAGGCAGGATGAAGTTTGCCGCGTACAATATCACGAGGCCGAGCAAGAAGACCCCGAAAGTATGGCTGACGGTCACGGTGAGGCCGAGCAGGATCGCGTGGGCAGGAGTGCCTTTGCTGCCTACCAGATAGGCCGCCACCACCGTCTTGCCGTGGCCGGGTGAGAGCGCATGGGCCGCGCCGATACCAAAAGCAACCAGCAGGGCCACGAGCAGCGCCCCCAGAGGGAGATCTTTTTCATACACGATCGCGGTCACAGCGTTGGTTTGCTGTTGTATCCAGGTTAGCAAGCCGAATACGTCTGTCTGAGCTGCCTGCGCTCGCTTGACGGCAGCTGGCACCACCCCAGTGGAGATGCTGCTTGTAAATTCGAGTGATGCGGACGACACGCGAGGCGGGTTGTTTATCAGGTCAGCGGGATACTTGTGAAGAGCGTCACTCATATCTGTCGTTGGTACAGTTGATTTGTTGAGAGTGACTCCTGAAGCTGCGATGGCGATTATCTCTTTCCAACCTATGCGCTCCTTGTAGTTGTCGTCATAGTACTCCAGCGACCCATTCTCCAGGCCTGCCAGGGGAGCGACCAGGCTTACCTCCAGGCGCAGGGTAGGAAGACCACCCGCGCCCGGCGGAAAGCTCAACACCGGCTTGCCCACCATCGTCAACGCAGCCTGCCTGTTATTTATGAAGAATGACAGGTTGTTCATCAGGTCGGCTGCCTTGTTGGCTACGTACTTATCATGCTCTGCTGGGGTCAAGTTGGTGTCGTGGTCGGCGCGTATGGTGCCCAGTTCCTGGTAGGCCGGTATCTCGGCCATGTCCAGCACGTAGAGGATGTCCACGCGGTCTTGCTGTATAGTGAGCGCGCTGTAGTGGTTTATTGTGAAGTTGCCCATCGGGTGCTGCAAAGGCGCGGCTGTTACCGGGCGTACCGCCAAGCTTGCACCCAGGAAAACGAACACAGAGGCTATTGCAAATGCAAAGCGTCGCTTCATTAGGATCCCCTTATTGTCTCGGTTTGATATATAGCTTACGAGTTTCCTTGCCAAGCAGATTTACTACCGCA
>JBBQIC010000101.1:0-11842 GCA_038324555.1 Chloroflexia bacterium | reverse complement strand
CAACCCCTGGGCTGGCCGCATCTTCGACTTGCGCGTGGACGACAACCCTGAGCCTCTGAAAGAACTACGACGCCTGGTGAAGATAGCCAGGGCCTACCACGTCGAAGACCAATTAGAGACCGCGCTCATGGGCGAGCAGGTAGACAGCGAGGAGCTTGCCAGGCTAGGGAGACTGGGTATAGAGCAAGCAGAGATGATGCAGCGCGAAGAAGGCAACCCCGAACTCCTCTTCTGGCAGGCAATCGGGCTTACCTCCGCCAACCGCTTGCAAGACGCCCTGCCTATCTTCAAGCGCGTCTTCGCCATAGACCCTACCTGGCGCGAGCTAATTCCACGCATGGTCAAGGCAGAATTACTGCCTGATGACAAGCAGGTTATCGGGAGGATTATGCTTGAATAGGCGACGAGAATCGGTCAAAGTGTAGTCCCATTCTCATTCCTTCCTTTACCCGATTCCCTACCCACGATCCCTCAAAACATCAAGCGTCTCCCGCGCGCAGCGCTCCCACGTAAACAGCGCCGCCCTCTCTAGCCCCTTGCGCGATAGCCTCTGCCGCAATTCGCCCTCCTCCATGATCCGTTGCACCGCATCGGACCACGCGCCTGGGTCCTGCGGGTCTAGCAGCAAGCCCGCATCGCCTACCACTTCCGGCAGCGAAGAAGCACTCGAAGCCAACACAGGCGTGCCACACGACATCGCCTCTAATGGCGGCAGCCCAAAGCCTTCATAGAGAGAGGGAAAGGTGAATGCCAACGCACCTGAATAGAGTACAGGCAAATCGCCCTGTTCCACGTAATCCGCGAACTTTATCAAATCTCCCATACTCCGACTCTCAACCGCTCTAATGAGACTGTCGTACAGCCAGCCACGCTTGCCTGCCAGCAGCAGTTGCGGCGGGCGCTCCATCTTTTCTCTCAATCTGCTCCATGCCTCGACCAACATATCCAGGTTCTTGCGCGGCTGCAAAGTACCCACATGCAGGCAATATGGCTTGCTGACACCATAGCGGGCTGCTGTCTCCTCTATCCTCACACCGTCTAGCACAGGCGCAAAGCCAGGGTCACGTCCGTGATATACCACCTTTATCTTGCGTGGATTTATCTTGTAATTCGTCACCAAATCGCGCCTCGTGGCTTCCGATATAGCGATAACCTGGCGGGCGGCGCGCGCGCTGAAGATAGTAGACAGGTGCAAATAGAGGCGCGACAAACGGGTGTGAGCCTGCGGGTACCGCAGATAGCCGAGGTCGTGTATCGTCACGACGGTGCGGCGTGGGTGCCACAACGGTACAACGTGCGACGGCACAAACAGCACGCCCGGTGACCTGGTCGCCATCTCCCACGACAACCGCAGGTGCGTCCACAAGCGTGAAAACGGGATAGCGCGTATGCGCCACGATGGCGGCAAATCAAACCCCAACTTCTCCCTAGCCTCCGCCTCGGAGTCGATGTTGGCGTAAAGTACAAAGCTATAGCGTTGAGCCTCCGGCAGATTGGCGAGGGCGCGTATCAGGTTGGCTGAGTAGTGTTCAGTGCCCGTGCGCTTGGCGACCAGGGCGCGGCTGGCGTCTATGCCGATTGTGGGCAAGCCACTGTTCATCTCGAAGCCTGCTGGAATCGCTTACCAGGCTCGTGAACCTCCACGCAGAATTCAGAAGATGCCCCCTTCCTGAGATGGTATAGCCGACCCCTACCGAGCACCCCTTTTGGTTCACCGTCCTCGAAAGTCAGGCAGATTGGCTCGTCAAGCCCATACCCGTTAGGGCTACCTGTTCTCTCCATGACAGTCACTAGGCGAGGGAAGCCACCTGCTTCGCCGAAATGGGGTTCAAACACGCAGTCATGAATTAATCCCAAGCCTTGTCCAAGTTCAAGTTCAATACTACCCTCGGCGTTGTCATAGTATCCCCGGTATCGAACATAGTATTCATTGGTAGAAGTGGTGACAATCCCTCCCCATAGCGCGCATTCATCAGCAGCCAGCAACGCGCCCGCCGATACACCAGCATAGGGCTTACCAGCACAATACAGTTCACGGATAACATCACCGAGCATAGAGGTCACATAGATGCGCTGGTATATGCGTGTGTCCCCTCCACACATGAAAATACCAGTACATTCGCGCAAGCTGCGAACCATCTCATCATCTGGTTCCCCTGCGCGTTCCGTTGGCCCGACGGTGACAACTTCCACACCGATGTCTTTCCACGGAACAGTAATTCTGGCGACATACTCTTTGGCCCTGGCCCCGCCTTCTGTAAGCATGGCAATTCTGGCCGATGCGCCCCCAGCCGCTTCTAAAAAGGGGCCGGACGTATCACAGAAGTTATCGCGCTGGTCTCCAAATAGGAAGAGCGCCTTACTCACTCTAGCAGTCCCTTCTATCAGTTTGGGTGGTGCTTTCCTGCATCTTAATTGCTTGCTCCCTTTCAGCAATTCGCTCGAGTTGCTTCACTTGATCCATCACCATCTCCGCCGTAATACCCCTCATCTCCACCCCACCCTCTAACTCACGCGAACCGACATCCAGGCGCATAGTCGGGCGCGTACCGGGCGCACGGAACGCTCGGTGCTTACTCGGATCGCCCCAGGGTCCCCAGATGGTCTCATCGCTTGGTCCATACAGATGGAGCGTCGGCTTGCCCAGCGCGGCGGCTATATGCAGAGGGCCGCTGTCTACGCCCAGCACCATATGTGCCTTGTCAAGCACCCACACCAATTGCGCAAGACCCGCAGTCTTGCCCACCATACTTAGCGGCTTGCTCGTAGACGCAGACGCGATAGCCTGGACCAACTCAACCTCGTCGGGCGCACCCGTAAGCGCAACTGACCAACCCTCCTCCACCAGCCTATCCGCAACTTCCGCCCACCCTGAGACGGTCCACAGCTTATTTGCCGCACCCGTGCCTGGGTGTATCACCACTCTGCGTGAAGCCTCCAACCAGCCTCCTAATATATCTTTAGCTAGCGGGGTAGGACACGGCGGACGAAGGGGCGGCTCTCCTTTGACGCGGTTTATGCGCATGTGTAGGGGCGCACGGGATTTCGCTTCGCTCCATTGCGCCCCTACGACCGCCTCCACCAAACGCAAATCTTGCTCAACCTCATGTCTGCCACTAACGTAGGGAACAGCATCCGTCAGCCACCCGCCCATACCGGGCACATCATAGCCCCACCTGCGCGGCATGCCCGCCGCCCACATAAGCGCCGCGCCCCACCAGTGGTCGAACCTGAGCACTATACCCAGGTCATACTTCTCGCGGGCCAGCCGACTTGCCGTCTTGCCAAGCAGAAGGTAGGGTGCAAGCGGGTTTCCTCCTGTCTTTGCGGCGATACCTGGGAAGACAATGGTTTCTAACGCATCAACGTTGGGGTTGCCTTCCCACATCGCACGCCCCCACGGCCCCACTGCGCCGGTTATATGCGCTTGCGGAAAGGCGTTTCTTATCTCTTCGAGGGCAGGAGTAGCAAACAGCAGGTCGCCAAGATGGTCGGGGCGTATGACCAGTATGCGCTTTATCTCGCTACCCCTGCGAGACCGCGCCCTCTTCGCTGCAATGCGTCCGTAGAGGCTGATCAACAGCGCCCGGCGGCTAAAGCCACGAGCTACCATTACAAAGCCTCCCTGCGGAGGCTCTCTATAGACAGAGAAAAGCTATCCCCTATCAACCTCTGCCCACTCCATCACTCAGAGGCAGTTCAGCCCAGGTGTCCCATATCCCGTCGTCCATCCTGGCTTTCACGACCACCTGACCAACGTCGAAGCCGATGTAAAGACGCTGGACCGCAAGTTCAGCATATACCTTTTCAAGTTCTGCCCGGTCGGAGAACATCCCCACCGTCATATGCGGGTGCCAATTCTCACCGTATTTGCCCCCGTAAGCCGGACATTGGGGGAAACGCGCGAAGATGGCTCGATAGATAGAGAGGATGCGCTCTGAGTCGGCCAGTTGCAGCAATAGCACGCCTTCCTCCCGAAACATCCCAAACGACCTCAACGACAAACGCCTGGGTGGACACTCGGCAAGCGCCTCTCTCAACTTTGGCTCGGCCTCTTCTAGCTGGTCGTAAGGCACGAACGGGGACAGCACCGTGATATGCGGCTCGATAGCCTGCAACTGGTCCGGCATATACAACTTGCGATAGTGGTTCGCGTAGGCGCATATGTCGGGCGGGGGCACGATAACGATGGTGGTCTCGCCCGTCGGTCTGTATTGCTCATTCATCCAATCACCCGCTCCCTCGTTCGAGCGCCCTCGAATAACCCCTCTCAACCGCCGCCCACACTTCTTCTGCCGTAACATCTCTATTGTACAATTCACCCTTACTGGAAGCCCTGCGCAGCGCATCTGCATCCGACTTTGGACTTTGGACTTTGGACTTTGGACCTTGAACAACCACACTTCGACCCGACGGGTCCCAGGGGCCGAAGCGCGCCGGATCGCTTGGGCCAAATACCGCCACGACCGGAGTGCGCACAGCCGTTGCCAGGTGCATTGCCCCAGTATCGTTCCCCAGGAAGAGATTGCAGCGTTGTATGGCAGCGCCGAGCGCACCCCAACTGAGCTTGCCTACCAGGTCCACCACGTAAGGCTTCGTCGATGGGGAAAGCACTTCTTTGAGCCTCGCTGCGGCTTCGCGGTCCTCTTTGCTCGGCCCACCCAGGAGGAGTATAGTCGGCTCGTATGTCTCGGCCAGCCAGTCTGCTATGCGCGCCCAGCGTTCGGGCTGCCATCGCTTGGACAGCAACCGCATCCCAGGGTTGACCCCGCCGCCGATGTGGATAGCCACGAACCCCGCTTCGCCCTGCTCTCCCGCCTGCGCGATCACCCTGTCTGCTTCCGCGCGATCTTCCTCGGTGGGATAGAACTCTACATAGGCGTCCTTTTTGGGAGCGGGCAAACCGAGCGCCCGCACAACGTCAAGATACCACTCGACCTCGTGCCTGGCCTTCGTACTCGGACAGCGCACAGGGTGAGTGAGGGCCAGCCCCCGGTTGTAGCTATCCAGCCCGGCGCGGACGGGCACGCCCGCCAGGTAAGGGACCATATTGAGCAATGGCGAGCGGTCTAAAACGAGTGCTGTGCCGAAACGCCCCCGTCTGATGAACCGTGCCAGCTTTATGTAATCAGCCAGGATAGTGTTCTCTCCGCCTACGGGCGAATCTATCAGGTTATTAAGTCGCGGGTTGCTGCTGACGGCAGGCCGCGACCAGGGAGCCACAGCCAGCGAGATATACGAGTCGGGCAATGCCTTGCGAAGGGCGGCGATGGCGGGCGTGGACATAAGCACATCGCCCATGCAGCACGGCTTGATTACAACCACGCGCTTCAGGTGCGGGTCTGCGGGAGAGAGCGGCCTACCACGCCTCAGCCTGAGCCGCCAGGGCAGCCCGGCCAGCCACGCCGCCGAGCCTATTGTTCCCGAACGGAGATCAGGCAAAGCCAGTCGCCCTCCTGCTTCTTCTCGCGCACGGGCAGTCCCGCCTTTTCCAGCGCCGCGATCACGTTGTCCCCGCGTTCGTGGAATATGCCCGACGAAATAAGCGTGCCGCCCGGTTCGAGCAGATCGTGGAGCGACCCCGCAAGGTCTATTATGATCGCGGCAAGCAGGTTCGCCACTATGAGATTATAGGGACCAAAGTCGGCTGCCAGCGCCGTCGAGCCTTGTTCAACCACTACCTGCTCGCTCAGGCCGTTGCGCGCCACGTTCTCCCTGGTCGCCACCACAGCTACTCCGTCTGTATCTACCGCGAATATACGCACGCTTGGCCCGCCCAATTTCGCGGCGGCTATGGCGAGTATGCCCGAACCCGTGCCCAGGTCTAGGATGTTGCTATCGGGCCGCACATGCTCCTCAAGCGTCGCCAGGCAGAGCGCGGTAGTGGGGTGATAGCCGGTGCCGAAGGCCATGCCTGGGTCGAGGTCAACAACTATATCTTCCTCGTTAGGCGTGAACTCTAACCACGAAGGCTTGATGACGGTGCGCTTCCCCACATGCAACGTGACGTAGAAAGACTTCCAGGCGTTCGCCCAGTCTTCTTCCTCGCGCTCCTCAACGCGGAGCGGCCCCACCTTCCGCATCTGTGCCAGGTGCCACAGCGCTTCCTCTATCTGCCGCCGCGTCTCAGGGGCCTGCGCGTCGTTACTCAGATAGGTGCGCACGCTCACAGGGCGAGACTCGTCTATCCACACCTGCGGTAAATCTTCCCAAGTCCCCGGCTCGGCTTTCATGTCGCCAATTGGCTGCTCAATCACCACGCCGCCGTTATACCCAAAGCGCGTGAACAACTCGCTCACCGCCTCAACCGCCTCCGGGTCTACATCTACAGATAGCTCTAGCCAGTTCATCAGTTATTATCTTTCGCCTGTAAGAGCCAAGTAAATATCATCGGCCAACTTCGTTGGCCGATGATATTTACTTAAAAGTTTCATCTATCGTTGCTTCAGCCGCACTGATGATATGCGTAGCAGAGTCGTCGCCCAAATTCGGCGACTGGTACGCCCCCTCAACCTCCGCACGCTCGCCTATTATCGCACCAAAGAGCATTGCGCTCGTTATCCTGGCGTTGGCGCTGACGATGCTGTTCTTCACAATCGAGTCTTGGACAACAGCACCCTCCGATATTGAAGCGTATGGCCCGACAACTGAGTTCTCAACCTTAGCATCCTGAGCCACGTATGAAGGTGGCACGATGAGCGATGTGCCCTGCATATAAGGCTCGGTGTGCTTGTCCATGCCGCGCAGCAGGTAGCGGTTCGCATGGAGTACCGCGTCGGGCGTGCCCGTATCTTCCCACACACTCACCGTCTGCGTACGCAGCTTCGCGCCTTCATCGAGCATCACCTGTATAGCATCTACGAGATAATACTCACCCTTTAGGCTGCGTCCCGATTCCATGAGCGTGTGGATAGCCTTGAGGAGCCACCGGCAATCCTTGAAATAGTATAGACCCACAACAGCAAGGTTGCTGTCGGGCTGCTGGGGCTTCTCCACCAGCTTCTTTACGTAGCCGTCCGCCCCCAACACGGCGATCCCGAAGCGCGCAGGGTCGGGCACCTCGGCCACGAAGGCTATCCCATCCGCGTCCCCCAGGCGGTTGATCACCGTCAGGTCGGTCTCGACGAGGGTGTCCACGAAGATAATGAGTAGATCGCCTTCCAGGTACTCTTCAGTCAGAGCGATAGCGTCCGCCTGACCACGCATGACCTTCTGCTCAATGAATCGAGCCTTGTAGTCGTAATGCCTGGCGACGTACTCTTCCATTTGCTCGCCCATCTTGCCCGTAATAACTATAACCTCGTCAACGGGCAGAGGCTTCAACTGGTCTAATATAAAAGCCAGCGAGGGACGACCCGCCACAGGCACAAGCGGCTTAGGTCGGGTATGCGTGTGTGGGCGCATTCGCGTGCCATACCCACCCGCCGGTATTATTACTTTCATCTAGTCTCCTTTCGCCAAACGATGAAGGGTGAGGGAATAGGGTGAGGGAGTAGTTTTCTCACCCTATTCCCTCACCCTACTCCCTAGCTACTGCCCCCAGTTTAGCGCAAAGAACAACCCCACGCAAGGCACGCATCTTGCACTGCTACTTACTTGCACGGCTGTGTCCGGCGCGACTCGGTCGGATGGAAGAGCATATTTACGGGTAAAGGCGCAATGGAGTGAAGCAAAATCCCATGCGCCCCTACGCAGGAGGATTCTCACTATGGACAACTCACAGAAACAAAACTTACCTTTAGAAGGCCAGAACCCAGGCGGCCCGTCAGAAGGCAAAGGCTACGAGACCCCAGGTCGGGACCTTATTATCGAGAGCACCAGTGACGCTATACAATCGCCCACCAGGACGAGCAACGAGCGTCTGCAAACCCCCAAGCCCGTCATAGAAACGATAGGCCAGACACCAGGCGCCGCCAACCCCGCCCTCGCCGAGACGACAGGTTTCGAGCACGGCCAGACGAGTACAGCCGACCTGCTCCGCGCCAGAGAGGACGCGGAGGAGGAGTTTGCCAGGTCAGCAGGCAAGCCTCAGCAATACCAGAACCAGGGGAGCGCAGCCTCCACCCAGGAAGCGAAGGATCAAGAAGCCGGAGAGACCAATACAGGGCGTCCCAACTGGCCCAACGACCAACAGCAAGCCGCGACCGACTCCATCGGCTCTCCACACGAAGGCGAATCGCTTATGACAGGCGCGCCCGATACGTTTGGGATGAACATCGTGGGCCGTCAGGACGAGACCATAGAGCGTGAAAGAACGCAGGCATCCCAGGCTGAATACGGCTCCGGCGGTCTGCCAGCGGTCGGCTTCGACGCCGAGGAAGATATTTACGAAAAGCGGGAAATGCACAACCAGTCTGAACCCTCCGATTTCGACCGCGGCATCCCCCGCATGAGCAATATCCCGCCGGAGGAGTAAGCGTGAGGGCAATCGCAGATGCGTGAAACGTGAAACGTGATGCGTGAGACTATATGCGATAAAAGGTGCAAGTAAGAGTTCAGATTAGAGGGGTAATCGTAGGGGCAGGCCCCCATAGGCGCGAACTTAAGGAGGCTGCATGGTAAACAAACCCTCTCACCCGTGTCATTGCACCCACCCGTGTCATTCTGAACGGAGTGAAGAATCTCGTCCCTCGCTTAGATGCTGGATTTACCATGTCCCAGGCATCCTGCCCCACGACGAGATTCGTCACTCCGTTCAGAATGACACGGGTGAGAGGGTTTGTTTGCCTTTAAGTTCGCCCCTATAGGCAGGCCCCTGTGCCTGCCCTGTTGGTTTACCAGGATGGTTAGGTGGTAAGGAGAGAGGGCAGGCACAGGGTAGTCCCCCAAGCCTACGATTATCCCTCTAATCTCAACTCTTACGGCTGCGTCAGCACGCGCCAGACGCACCCTACTTCCCCCTCACCCCAATAGGCGGCGCACCCCCAAACCCAAAGTTGCTCCTGAGCAGGTTGAAGTCCACAACACTAACGCAATTGCTATTATCAAAGTCCCCACGAGCGTCATAACCAACATCCCCAATACACAACCCAAACGTACGCCTCACGATATTGGCATCAGCAACACTAACCAGGTTGTCATTATTAGCATCCCCCGCCCTCATCAACCCCATCTCCACCTGCGTACCCGGCGCGCCCACCAGATTCACAACGCCCGAACCCGCCAGGTACTTCGGCCCCTTCGCCCTCCACTCATACGCCCCGGCAGGCAGGCTCCCCAAAGACACCGTAAAGAACCCGCTAGCGTCGGTGCTCTGGCTCGGATAGTTCACCTCGGTAGCGCCTAGCTTCAGGGTAAGGGTGATTGGCTGTTGCTGGCGTGCGTTGGGTTGCGCGGGCGGGCCTTGCCAGTTGACATGGCCGATTAGCACGGGTATTGGTGTGGGTGTGGAGGTAATTGTGCTGGTGGGGGTGTTGGTAGGTGTACCAGTGAGGGCACATGGCGATATGTAGCGCTCCACCAGCGTCCGGGTCGTACTGCCGTCGAAGTAATCTCCCACGGCCCACATATCGTTGGCCGATAGTGCCGCTACCCCTTGGAGGTAGTCCCTGTCCGTACCCACGTTGGGGCTTGGCACGACCGACCACGAGGAGCCGTCCCAGTGCTCCACCAGTGTCTGGTATGCATTGTTAGTGGCGGTCACACCAACGGTCCACACATCGTTGGCCGATAGTGCCGCTACTCCATTGAGCCAGTTATTAATCGCACTCGGGTTGGGGCTGGATACCACTGACCAAGATGAACCATCCCAATGCTCCACCAGCGTCTGGTCTCTGTCGCTGCCGTTGCGGTAAGTCCCCGCGACCCATACGTCATTGATAGATACTGCTGTTATTCCAAAGAGGCTGTTTTCGCTCGTACCTACGTTGGGGCTAGAAACCATCGCCCAATCTGAGCCGTCCCAGTGCTCCACCAGCGTCAGGTATACGCCGCCGTCGAAGTAATCTCCCACGGCCCACACATCATTGGCCGACACTGCCGCTACTCCCCTGAGGATATTATAGCCCGTACCCACGCTAGGACTTGATAACACCGACCACGATGAGCCATCCCAGTGTTCTATGAGTGTCTTCCAATTACCTTCGGTATAGCTATAGTAATTTCCCACGGCCCACATGTCATTGGCCGATACTGGCGCTACTTCATAGAGTTCGTTACCGCCCTCACCCGGGCTGGGGCTTGAGACGACCGACCACGATGAGCCGTCCCAATGTTCCACAAGCGTCAGGTATACGCCATCGACATGGCGGTAGGTTCCCACAGCCCACACGTCATTGGCAGACACCGCCACTACCCCATTGAGAACGTTATTGTTCGTGCCTGGGTTGGGGCTTGAGACCACCGACCACGATGTACCGTTCCAATATTCCACCAGCGTCTGGTTTCCGCTGTTCCCGAACTGGGAAAGACCGACGGCCCACACGTCGTTGGCTGATATCGCCGCTACTCCTTGTAGGTAGTTCTCGCCCGTGCCTACGTTGGGGCTAGATACCACCGACCACACAGGAGCGCAGGGGTCAGGAGTGTTGGTAACGGTGGGTGTGCTTGTTGGTGTGTAAGTTGCGGTGTTGGCGGGCGTGTATGTTGGAGTATCGGTAGGAGTGCTGTTGGAAGTACATAGCGACGCATAATGCTCCACAAGCGTCTGGTATGTGGATGTATTATCGCCATAGTAGCCCACAGCCCAAACATCGTCGCCCGATACTGCCGCTACTGCGGCTAGGACGCTACTATTCATACCCGCGTTAGGGCTGGCAACCACAGACCAAGCTGTACCATCCCAGTGCTCAACAAGCGTTTGGTATACACTACCATTGCTGTAATCCCCAACAACCCACACATCGCTGCTCGACACTGCCGATACTGTTCCCAGTTCGTTGTGACCTGTGCCCACACTGGGACTAGGAACAACCGACCATGATATGCCGTCCCAGTGTTCCGTAAGGGTCTGATATGTGTTGTTGGTGTAATAACGGCCCACAGCCCACACGTCGTTGGTCGATACTACGGCTATTCGATTGAGGTCGCTACCCACACTTACGTTGGGACCGGGCGCAACAGACCAATCGCTGCCGTCCCAATGCTCCTCCAATGTGCCACCGCTATAAACACCTACAGCCCACACGTCGTTAGCCGATATTGCCGTTACTCCATACAGGGAGTCATATGTACCGGGACTGGGGCCGGTTGTCAAAGACCAAACTGTGCCGTCCCAGTGTTCCACGAGCGTCCGACTTGTGCTGCCATCATAGTAATCCCCCACAGCCCATACGTCGTTAGCCGATACTGCCGTTACTCCGTACAGATAGTTACTGTACGTATTGTTGGGGCTTGGGACTACAGACCATGATATGCCGTCCCAATGCTCGACCAACGTTTGGGAGAAGCTGCCATTGCTATAAAACCCCACAGCCCATACATCGTTGTTTGATACCGCTGCTACTGTGCCAAGCCAGTTATAACTCATACTGGGGTTGGGACTGGCAATCACAGACCAAGCTGTGCCATCCCAATGTTCCGTCAGCGTCTGTGGCGGCCCTCCACTGTTGAAAATCCCCACAGCCCATACATCGTTGGCCGATACTACCGCTACCGAATCGAGTTGGTCAGCAATCGTATTCGGGTTTGGACTGGTTATTACCGCCCACACGGGAGCGCATCGGTCAGGTGTGTTCGTAACGGTAGGCGTATCGTTGGGTGCATGACTTAGAGTCACCGCAGGCACGCGAGCCGCTGCCCCCTCATCCTCCCCCGACACCCCCACGCACAAAAACACCACCAACAAACCCAACCCCAAACACGCGGACAAAACACCCTTCATACCACACCCCTCCAACCCCAT
>JBBQIC010000100.1:0-11852 GCA_038324555.1 Chloroflexia bacterium | reverse complement strand
ACCCACTAACCCGTGTCATTCTGAGCCGCAGCGAAGAATCACTGCGGGGTCGTAAGCGTTTGGGAAGAGGCTCTTGTCCCCCGACGCTGTGGTAAGGTTAGTGATTCTTCACTCCGTTCAGAATGACAAGGGTGAGTGGGTTCTCTTTCCTCTATATTTCCGACTTTGCATAGACCCTGATCATGCCGAGCGGCATGATTTTACCTACTTTGTGGTGCGAAACATGAATATCAGCAGCAAAAAGCGTCGGGGCCGCCCTATATACATCACAACAGGCGATGCGACAGTTTCGCTGGTGCCCGAGATCACCTCGCGTCAATGGAGAGTGGGCGGTAACAGGCGAAACGTGACCATGCGCATATTAAAGCCCTTCGCTGTCTACGTAATTAACGCCGAGGGTGTATATCTCCTCAGCTTTCGAGATAGGCAAGCTTGGTTCAGGGCGTTCATGCTCGCAATTGGGTTACTCACGCCCTTGCCGCTTCGGCTTTTGACGCGCAGGGGCAGGCGTAACGATGGGTAGCCCACGACACATAATTGCGGATAGCGGGTCTGATGACCGCCCTGCTCAGGTCGGTAGGGTAGCCGCTGTATTCGCCGAGCCTTACGAGGCGGGGGGTAAGACGCTGATACCCGTGTCACAAGTGCGCCACTTAGAGACGGGCTGGACATCGAAGAATGGGAGTGCCGGATTCTTACTTTTCGGTAGTCCACCACCCAGTGCGAAACCTATGGCAGTGATAGAGGTAGGCCAAGATCAGGTTCGTATCGTGAGTAAATCCGATCCTTGGCCAATGATAACCGCCGGGGTCATAGTAAGTATGTGGAATATCTACTGGATTCTTAGAACAATCCGCGAATGGAGAGCCAGCTCGTAGGGGCGCACGGGATTTCGCTTCGCTCCATTGCGCCCCTACCTCAACATCCGGGATGCTCGTAGCCCGTAAAGGCGCACGGGATTTCGCTTCGCTCCATTGCGCCCCTACCTCAACATCCGGGATGCTCGTAGCCCGTAAAGGCGCACGGGATTTCGCTTCGCTCCGTTGCGCGCCTACTCTTCAGACTCTATTGCCTCAATATGCTCGGTTTCATCAAACAGCCTGGGCTGCGCGACCTCTAACTCTTCTTGCTTCTGTGGGTAGGGTATACCCATATGTTCGTAGGCTTTGCGGGTGGCGATGCGTCCTCGCGGCGTGCGGGCCAGAAATCCTAGCTTCAAGAGGTATGGCTCGTAAACGTCCATGATCGCGTCCGGCTCCTCGCTGGTGGCCGCCGCGATGGTAGACAGGCCGACAGGGCCGCCGTCGAATTTTTCTATGATGGCGTGGAGAATATTGCGGTCGGTCTCGTCGAGGCCGAGTTGGTCTACTTCAAGCCGCCTGAGCGCTTCCTGGGCGACTTCGTCGGTTATCTTGCCCGCAGCCCTCACCTGGGCGAAGTCACGCACTCGCCTGAGCAGACGGTTAGCCACGCGGGGCGTGCCCCTGCTACGGAGTGCAATAGCGCGCGCTCCTTCCTCTTCGATGGGCACGCCGAGGATGCGCGCTGATCGAGTGATGATCGTCTGGCTTGCTTCCAGCGTATAGTATTCGAGGCGGTAAGTCTCTCCGAAGCGGTCGCGCAAGGGCGAAGAGAGCATGGCGAGGCGTGTGGTCGCGCCTATGATCGTGAAGGGTGGGAGTTGCAGGCGGAGAGAGCGCGCGCTTGGGCCTTTGCCTATCATCACGTCGAGGGCAAAGTCTTCCATCGCGGGATAAAGCACTTCTTCCACAGTGCGGTTGAGGCGGTGTATCTCGTCAATAAAGAGAATTTCGTTCGCCTTCAGGTTGGATAATATAGAGGCCAAATCGCCGGGACGCTCGATAGCCGGGCCGGACGTATGCCTGATGGGCACGCCCATTTCGTTGGCGAGCACCATGCTGATGGTGGTCTTGCCCAGACCGGGAGGGCCGTAAAAGAGCAGATGGTCCAGCACTTCGTCTCGCCCTTTGGCGGCTTCGAGCATGATCTGCACGCGCTCCTTGAGCCGCTCCTGGCCGATATACTCGGCTAAACGCCGGGGGCGTAGGGTCTGCTCTATCTCTTCTTCGTTCTCCCGCGTTTTGGCGGAAATCAGGCGCTCTACCATGGCTGTGCAAGCCTCCACTTTAGAACATACATGCTATATTATAACATAATTCTAGCTAGATGAATAGAGGCGAAATTTCTCTGTAAAAAAAATACCTGAAAGGGTGCTTTTTACAGAGAAATTTACATTTCCTATAGTCCTATAGCTTTCAGAACCTATTGGGCCGAAAGCCCTGCCTTTACGCGTGCCGTTCAGAACCTAGTGTGTGGTTTGTACATTACCTATTGGGCCGAACCCTACTTTGTTAGGACTTTCGCTTGCAGTGCCTAATTTACGTCCCGTTGAAGCCTTATTTGAGCGTCAGGAGCGAAAGTCCTATTTGTCTAGAACCTATTGGGGCTGAGCACTCCGTCTCTCAGTCCTGAAATATAAGAATGCCAAGCCCTAGGTGCGCATTAACAGGCGAACATCGTCCCAAAGTGTTTCCTCCACGGCTATTGTGTACCCCCTGGTTCTGCTCTATACGCACCCTAACTCTTTCTCTATCGGGTTCTCTTACATCTGGTCGCTCCTGAGAGCATATTAACTTAGCACAACTAAAGTTACTTGTGGAGGAGAATACATTGCGATAGCTTTGTAGGACCTGCTCTCTATTATATGTTGCAGCATCTTCTAAAGTTAGCAACATGGTTTTTCCGTGAAGCTCAGCGTCTGCTTCGTCCCTCAAGAATGCTCTATCTCTTAGAATAAGGATGTACTTGGGAGTTAACGGAAAAGCAATTTCCATCCCTGGGCTAAGAAAGCCCGTTAGTACATCTTCCCCTAGCCCGATGGGTCGCCGGATGACTGGATTATCGGAAGTATAAAGTGGCAGGGCTGTACGGTTCACCCCAACAATCCATATCTTATCGAGCAGCCCCGCAACGATTGTATCCATATGAGGAGTGAATATCTCACGAGTATGAAGTAGTGGCCATATGCGGTCAGGTAGTATCTTGCCTACTTCAGATGCCGGATCTGTTTGCCTAGTAGTAACGAGAGATACCCAGGCTTTTCTATAGAACTCGCGCATACGAGTCCTGTACTCAAAGGTTCTAATAAACGAAACAGCCACGAATTGTGCAAGAACAGCTATGTAATCACGACTGAGCAATGTGCGAGGTATGTACAACGACTCGTGGGTAACTGCATCAAGGGTACTCAGTAGATGACCTAGCACGGCAGCATAGATACCTTCCAGACGGGACAAAGCATCTTCCGTTTCATAGCGGGCGATCTCTTCAAACTGAGTGCGCAGGTACGGGTGCCAATGCGCTGGAATATCCTCTGTAGGGAACTTGTGGAAGTGCTCGCGTACGGCCACATCACGAATGCCAACTAATTTGGTAGTCATCGTAACCTTATCAAAGGCATATATTTGCTTAGGTGCTGCCGCAAATTGCCTCAGATACAATTGGCTTACGTAATGATGGCGTTTTGTGCGAGCCATATCCTTAATGACCTTAACTGCTACGACCCTAAGCAACAAAGTAGGGTTTGGCCCAATAGGTTCCGTACAAACGGCCCAATAGGTAGTGTACGTCGCGCCCAATAGGTTCTGAATATTACATCTCCCTGCGCCCCTCCAAGGCACGGCTCAAAGTAACCTCATCCGCATACTCCAAATCTCCGCCCATGGGGAGGCCGCGCGCTATGCGGGTAGTGCGCACGCCCAGGCGGGCTAGTTGGCGATTTATCAGCATGGCGGTGGCGTCGCCTTCAGTGGTGGCGTTGGTCGCCAGGATTACTTCTTCTACTTCCTCTTGCTGGGCGCGCTTCATTAGCTCCTCTATCTTTAGCTGTTCGGGGGTGACACCTTCCATGTAGTTCAGAGCACCGTGCAGTACGTGATACAGGCCCTTGAAGTCGTTGGTCCTCTCCAGGGCGATCACGTCAAGCGGTTCTTCGACCACGCATATCTTCGTGCGGTCGCGCGATTGGTCCTGGCAGATGCCGCAGGGGTCTTCCTCGGTGATGTTGAAGCAGACCGAGCAGAAGACAATGCGCTCTTTCATGTCCATGATAGCTTCGGCGAGGGCCTGGGTCTGCTCTTTGGGGCTTCTCAGCAGGTAGAAAGCCAGGCGGGCGGCGCTCTTGGGTCCGATTCCGGGCAGCTTGTTCAGTTCGTCTATCAGACGGGCTACGGGTTCTACGGTTAGTTGTATGCTCACTCTTTTTCCTCTCGTTTAGGCACAGAAATCGCCTCAATGCTACCATAATATTATACCATTTTTATGTCCCAATTGCCGATTTACGCACCTTTCGTCTGATACAAAAAATCACGAAACAAATCGCTCCGCGATTTGTTTCGTGATTTTTTGTATGCTAAAGAACCCCCATTCAAAAGCAATAAGTCACGTAGTGACTTATTGCTTTTGAATACACTAACGGAAAAGCAATAGCAGCAACCCGGCGGTTAGCCCCCACAGTATGATGCAGACAAGCAGCGGCCTGTCGCGCAGGAGCACTTCTTCGGGTGTGCTGCCCTGGTTTTTCTGGTAGACGAGATATAGATAGCGGAAGATGCCGTAGAGGACGAAGGGGACCGTCAGCATCATCAGGTGGTTATCTTTCAGGCGCTGCGGAAGATTGTCTGCGGTGAAGGTGTACAGGGCGTAAGCCATGACGGTGCTGGCGGTCACTACCGCCAACATCTCCTCTATGAGGGCTGGCGAATAGTCGTCCAGCACCTTGCGATGGCTGCCCGCATCCGCGCTCAGGAGTAAGATTTCGTGCTTGCGCTTGTTTAGGCCCAGGAAAAGGGCGCCGAGGGTCGTTACCATGTACAGCCAGGGCGATATGGTTACGCCTATGGCGAGCGCGCCCGCTACGGCCCGTATGGTGAAGCCTGCGGCTATCAGGAACACATCAATGATGACCACATGCTTGAGGCCAAAGGAATAGCCCAGGTCTTTCGCTATATAGATAGCGCCGACCAGGGCGAACCACGGACTCAGCAGGTATGATAGGACGAAAGTCAGTGGCAAAATTACGATGACGGCTGCCAGGGCGATGCCTGGTTTGAGTGCGCCCGATGCTATTGGACGCTTGGCGGTGCGCGGGTTCAGACGGTCCCGTTCGCGGTCGCGCAGGTCGTTGATCAGATAGATTGAGCTCGAGAATAGGCAGAAGAGCGCGAAGCCCGCCAACGCTCTGAGTATCGTTGTCGAGAGGGGTGGGGCGCTCGGCGTAGTGAGTTGAGGGAGTGCGAAGAGCAAGGGAATAAAGAGCAAGCCGTTTTTCGACCACTGGATAGGTCGCATCTCCTTAAGCAAGAGCAAGGGGACGGAAGCGTTAGATGGGCGCGGAGATTTCCCGTCAGAGGGTGGCTGCATGGGTTTGTCTACTTTTGGCCGGTCGGATGTCTGCATGTATGGCTATCCTCATTTTACCCTGTCGTCGCCCGCTATTACCACGATGTCAACCGGTTCGCCGTCAGAATGGGCTTTCGGGACCTTCGTCGGGTCGCCGTGCTTTATGTTGGCGGGGTCTATGTTTAGAGCCTGAGCGAGTGCCTCTACAGTGTACGGCTTCTTGCCACCGGAGAAGTCGGTGATGGTGGTCACCGGGTGTTCCCCCTGGTCGGGCGCTGAGGAGAGGTCGGCGATTGAGAAAGCGTCAGTGATGAGCACGTCTTGTAATTGCTTGCCGATGCCGCTTGTGGTGGTGCCATTCTGAACGGATATGCGCGCGGCTTCATTGGCGAGGCGCGGGTTAGCGAACAACTGCTTCATCTTGGGCTTGATTAGGTCCCAATTGGGCATGAGCACGTCGGCCCCGTTAGAGAGGATCGTCTCGCGCGCCATATCGGCATTGATAGCCAGCGTCTCTATAGAGTTGCGGTCAATCTGCCTGGAAAGCTGGGCCAGCGAACCTACCTGGCTGATGGAAAGATCAGTCTTGACTGCATCGGAAAGCTGGGTCAATATGTCGTTGAGGTGTGAGACAAGGTTCATGTTGACACCTTGCTGTCGCAGGGCCAACAGCACTTGCTGCTGGCGTGAATTGCGGCCTATATCGCTGTCGGCGTGGCGAGAGCGGGCGTATTGCAGGGCGGTGTGCCCGTCCAAGTGCTGCAAACCGGCGGGCACATAGATGCGTGTCGTGCCGTAGTTAGAGAGCGGGTATTCGTTGTCTACCAGGGGTCTTGGCACGTCTACCGTTACGCCTCCCATAGCGTCAACTACGCGCTCGAAGCCAGTGAAATCCACCTGTGCGAAATAGTGAATCTTGATGTCGAAGTTGCGCTCGACGGTGGACATGGCAAGGCCGGGGCCGCCGCCTGGGGTGGTATTCTTATAAGTCTCGCCCAACTGATAAGCCGCGTTGATGCGGGCTTCGCCGTGACCCGGTATCTCCACCCACAGGTCGCGGGGTATAGAGAGCATAGAGGCGGTCTTGGCAGCAGGGTCAATATGCACCACTATCATGGTGTCCGAGCGCGAGTCCTCTTCCTGTGGCCGATAATCAAGCCCTAGGAGGAGGATGTTCACAGACTCTTTCTTGTCCCAGTCTGGATAGACCACCGTGACAGGAGTGGCGTTCGGCCCACCTTGGAGCGCAGGGCGCTGGACCACTGGAGTTACGAATATATGGCTGGTGGTTTTCAGAATAGTGTCTATAGTGCCCTTCACTGGCACGAATATGAAGGCATACGCGGCGATCCCGCTTGCCAGCAATAGACCAATCGCAAGAAAAATCGCCGTGCGTAAACGCTGCCGCTTGATTTCGGTCTGCATACGCATATAAGCCCTGTCGGGTACGTGGCCGCGAGGGACGCGATGGGGCGCGGAATACGCCGGGCGCGCTCGGTACGTTGCCTCCGGCTTGCGAACCTGCAAATTCGGGTTGGGGCGCGTGTTAGCCTTCGTCGCTCCTGCGTTGGCGGGTGGTGATTGGGTTTTACCTGGTCGCTCCAAAGCTGGTTTTACCTCCTGGCGGTATGCTCTTTGCCCTGCGGCGTCTCTTCGTCATGGCGGGACGGCATGCTGGCTTCGGCTTTATGGTGGCTGTAGTCCTCGGCGAAGCGCCTGTAAATGTACCCAGGCAAACGCCTATCGAGGAGGTCAACCAGCGGAAGCATCAAGTAGGCCGACGCGAGGGCAAATATGAAAGACCCCAGCGCGTCAAAGGAGGTTGTGAGAAGCCAGTAGAGCGTAAGTCCGGCCACTCCAACGAGCGCCAGGCGCGTGCGTTCATGGGGCGTCAAGCGTATCGGGGATATGAGTGGTTCGCGCCTTTCGAGATGTCTGCTATCCTGGTTGCTCGCCAAGGGCTTCTCCTGCTTCCGGCCCGGCGGTACACACCGGTGTTGCGTCTATTGTAACACACGGTTTTGCGCGCTCACAAGAAAGTACACGGCTTTTGGTGTTCAGAATAACTCATGACCCTATGGGCCGAATGAAAATGTGGGTGTAGGGGCGCACGGCCGTGCGCCCCTACCTGATGCCTCTCCCTATTCTCAGAAGAATCAGGGTGAAGCGAATCGATATTGAAACGCGGAGACGCGGAGACGCAGAGGAATAATAGAGGTTAAGCTGGTATAATCAAGGTGCAGGCAGGGCGGGTGGTAGTTGGACCAACCACATGACATAGGCGGAGAAGAGATGGACGATGCGGGCGGCAAGCAATCTGAGGCAGATGGTGAGCAGAGCAAGGCCGATGCAGTGCGTATCCTGCCGGATGATGCCCACCGTGAAAACAGGGGTGCCAGTAGTGTAGCGGGTGCGGGCCAGATTCGTCGTGGCAGCCTCTATACGTCTGCACCTGAAGGGGAGTACAGGACAGAACAAAGAGAGGGTGGACGATGGACGATGGACGATGGACAACGGACAGCTGAAGAGCCGTCGTCTGCCGTCCATCGTCCATCGTCCGCCAGGCGCGGCCCTTCCGCTTGCCTGGTACTCGCAGCGACATTCTCGTTGCTTGCCGTTGCGTGTTTTGTGCTGGCTTTTGCCACGTTCCAGGGTGGGGTTGACAGGTTGGGCAAGCTCACAGGGATAATACCTTCGTTTGGCATAAACCTTGTCACTACGCCCACCATTACGATAGACACCAGCAAGCCCGCAGTAATCGAGCAGGTGCGGGCGCTCAGTAAGTTGGAGACGGTGCATTACCAGCTTGAGAAGATCATCACAGCCAAGAGCAGCGGTCCCTTGTTCGACTTCTTGACGAGCGACAAGATTCTACTGGTGGCGCATGGAGAGGTGGTCGCGGGCATTGATCTGAATAAGGTGCAGTCCAGCGACATAGAGGTTGTGAGCGGAAGCATAAGTATAACATTGCCCCAGGCGGAGATACTGTCGAGCAAGCTGGACAACGAAAAGACTTACGTGTACGACCGTCAGACGGGGCTTCTCAACAAGCCCGACCCGAACCTGGAGTCGCAAGTTCGGGTAGTGGCCGAGCAGCAGATAGTGGACGCGGCGAAAGAGGACGGCATACTGGATAAAGCCAGCGTGAACGCTCAACAGACGTTGCGCACGCTGTTAAAGGGACTTGGCTATAAAGACGTTGAGTTCAAGGAGGGGAGATAATGGCTGATAAGGACAAAGTACAGAGTTTACGCGAGAAGTCGAAATCCGTAGCAGCGAAAACCCTCGAACACAAGGGGGGTTTCCCCGTGCCTCCGCGCAAGGCGATGTCGCAGGCGAAGAAAGCGTCCAAGAAGATGTCCTACCCCATCGCGCCGTACCCCGCCGCCAATCCCTTGCAACTCTACCGTTGGGCGCAAGCCGAATGGAGGGGCCTGGGACGCTGGCAGGGCCTGGCAGCGCCCGTAATCGTTCTGGTCGCCTTGCTCACCTGGGAGAAGGAGCAGCATATCCAGGAGGAACGCTGGTTCGACATAGACAAAGCTGCGACCAAAGCGTATGCCGCCAAAGTTTATGGCGCGTTTGGCCGGGGAAAGCGTAAGAGGAAGCTGTTGGGGATTATTCCGCTGCCTTAGAGGGCAACAAGAAGCACAATGGGGCAGGTTCTCCGTGCCTGCCCTGTTCGCGTACCTCGATGTTGACAGTAAGGGCAGGTTCCCATGCTATCTGTTCCGACTAATTCGCTGGTTCGACCCCGCCCGGCGGCTAAAGCCGCGGGCTACGAGTACAAAGCCCGCCTACGCGGGCTGGCAGGGGTGGCCTTTCTCTCCATAGAGAGCCTCCGTAGGGAGGCTTGGTATTCGTAGCCCGCGGCTTTAGCCGCCGGGCGGGGTCTGCCCTGTTCGCGCACCCCGATGTTTGGGTGCGCGCCAGCCCGTAGGGGCGTGATTTATCGCGCCCTGTTCGCTTATCAGGATGTTTGGGTGGTAAGGATAGAGGGCAGGCACAGGGTAGTCCCCCAAGCCTACAACCTACCCTCCACCGCAAGTCTGAACATTTACGTTGAACAGGAGTCTGCCCTGGACCCTATGCTATACTATACGTTAGTATTCTCTCGATCCTAGGAGACATTTTATAGCATGACTACCAAGCATGACTCGTCTGGGGCTGAACAGACCGACCTTACAAACAGTACTCCCAAAGCCACTACCTCTGAGGCTTCGGTGAACGGTCCTGAAATCGGCGCGGTCTCTGTTCCACCTGTAGCGGACCGCGTGGCCCAGTTGCGCGAAACGCGAGACAGGGCAATGCTCGGCGGCGGGGAGCGGCGCATACAGCAACAGCACGCCAAAGGTAAGCTGACCGCCCGCGAGCGTGTGGACCTCCTCCTCGACGAAGGCTCCTTCCAGGAAATAGACATGTTCGTTACCCACCGCACTACTGATTTTGGCATGGGCGACCAGAAGGTGCTCGGCGACGGAGTGGTCACAGGTTGGGGGCGCATAGATGGGCGGCTGGTGTACGTCTTTTCACAAGATTTTACGGTGTTTGGGGGTTCGCTCTCGGAAGCGCACGCCGCGAAAGTAGTGAAGATAATGGAGATGGCGATGAAGAACGGCGCGCCCGTCATCGGCCTGAACGATTCGGGTGGGGCGCGCATTCAGGAAGGCGTATTGAGCCTTGGGGGTTACGCCGACGTTTTCTTGTTGAACGTGCTCGCTTCGGGCGTTATTCCGCAGATTTCGGCCATCATGGGGCCGTGCGCTGGCGGGGCCGTCTACTCGCCTGCCATGACCGATTTCATAATGATGGTCAAGGATACCTCTTACATGTTCGTCACCGGACCGAACGTCGTCAAGACAGTCACGCACGAGGACGTGACGTTCGAGACGTTGGGCGGGGCGATGGTACACAACAGCACCTCCGGCGTGGCTCACTTTGCCCTGAACAGCGAAGAAGAGTGCCTTATGTCTATACGTAGGCTGATGAGCTATATACCTTCAAATAACCTGGACGACCCGCCCTTCGTGCCTACCGACGACCCCGCCAGCCGCATGGAGGACGACCTGAACCACGTCATCCCCGACATGCCCAACAAAGGCTACGACATGAAGAAGGTTATTTCGCTTGTCGTGGACAACAGCGAGTTCATGGAGGTGCAAGAGCATTTCGCGGGCAACATCGTCGTGGGGTTCGCGCGTCTGGGAGGTCAGTCCGTGGGCATCGTGGCCCAACAACCAATCGTTTTGGCGGGGGTGCTGGATATAGACTCGGCGGACAAAGCGGCCCGCTTCGTGCGCTTCTGCGACTGCTTCAACATCCCGATTGTGACGTTCGTGGACGTGCCCGGCTTCCTTCCCGGCGTGCGGCAGGAGCACGGTGGCATCATACGTCATGGAGCTAAGTTGCTGTATGCGTATTGTGAGGCGACCGTGCCTAAGATAACGGTCATCACGCGCAAAGCCTATGGGGGCGCATACGACGTTATGAACTCCAAGCATGTGCGCGGCGACATCAACTACGCCTGGCCCACCGCCGAGATAGCAGTCATGGGTGTAGACGGCGCGGTCAACATCATCTTCAAGGACCAGATCGAGCAAAGCGACGACCCCGAAGCAACCCGCCGCGAACTGGTCGCCGAGTACCTGCGGACGTTTGCCAACCCCTACGTTCCCGCCTCACGAGGCTTCATAGACGACATAATAGAGCCTCAGCAGACGAGGCCGAAGCTAATCAGCGCATTGCAGATGCTGAAGAATAAGAAGGATACGAACCCGCCTAAGAAGCACGGGAACATCCCCTTGTAACAAGGGTAACAAAAGCAACAAAATCAAAAACCGCTCGCTTAGCGAGCGGTTTTTGATTTTGTTGCACTTAAAGGTTCTTGCTGTAAGCAACCGAAGTCTGCACCGTCTTGAAGCCCACCCCCTCGTAAAGCCGCAGCGCCCCTGTAGGGTTCTCCGCGTCCACGCCCAGCTTGGCGACGGCGACGCCCTGCGATTTCAGGTAGTCGAAGCCTGAGAGCAGCATGGCCTTGCCCAGGCCGATCTTGCGGTGGCCGCGCCGGGTCCCCAGTACGTCTATCCAGCCGTCGCTGCGGTGGTTGCGCTCGTTGTCTTCCGGGTCAATCCAGCAGAAGCAAAAGGCCGCGAACGTGCCGTCCGGAGCCGTCGCAATCAAGTCGCCTTCCGGGCGGTATTTGGGGTGGGACAGCCAGTGCCTGTGGTCTTCGACTGAGGCCGGGTGGTGGTTCCAATGGTCAATGAACGATTGGTTGAACATTTCCACCCAGCGCTCCGCGTCTTCGTCGCCGGTGGGTGAGTGACGCAACGTATAGCCTTCTGGGAACTCAGGCTTGGGGATAGGTTGGTCCAGGGGTCGGGCCATTTTGAAGAAATAGCGCACGGGCTTGAGGTGGTTCTGCTCTAAGA